>NZ_CP121689.1:324249-648498 GCF_038396615.1 Thermatribacter velox | reverse complement strand
ACTTAGCCAGAGATTACGACCTCCAGGAAATAGGCGTACTTGAAGAAGGTCCTCATCAGATACCCTCTCCTCGCGCAATAAAGGACTTGATCCAAAAAGCTCGAGAAAAAGGCACTAAGCTGGTGCTTGCGGATAGGCTCCATAATCCCCAGCTCGCTGAAATGATAGCCCGAGAAATAGGAGGAAAGGTGCTATATCTTGATGTGCTGGGCTCACCGGATACTTCTTGCTGGGAACTACTTGAGAGAAACTTGGAACCCATCTATCAGGCTTTGAGTGAACATGAACAACCAGATAACAGTAATTGAACTTGAACACGTTTTTTTTGCCTACCAGAAGCATCTCATACTGGAAGACGTGTCTCTTAAAGTACAAAAGGGGGAATTTCTGGCCATTATTGGGCCAAATGGAGCGGGGAAAACCACCCTCCTCAAGCTGATGTTGGGACTACTCAAGCCCCAAAAAGGTAACATATATCTCTTTGGTAAACCTGTCGCTATGTGGGACAAAATCAAAAACCGGATAGGCTACGTTCCCCAAACTGCCACCATAGATGCTTCTTTCCCCATCAATGTCGAAGAATTCGTGATGACGGGAAGATACGGCATACTGAGAGGAACTATGCGTCCCCAAAAAAAAGATTGGCAAATAGTCGCAAAAGTGCTCGAGGAAGTGGGAATTGCTGAAATAAAGCATCGCCAGATTGGCGAACTATCCGGGGGCCAGAGACAAAAAATGCTTATCGCCAGAGCTCTGGCGGGTGAACCGGAAGTTCTGGTCCTCGACGAACCAATGACTGCCATTGACCCAGAAAGCATGGAAGGGATTTACGAACTCCTGAAGAGACTCCATCAGCAAAATCTTACCATCATTACCGTATCCCACGATGTAGGGGTAGTAGCCCAGTACTCTGACAACATTGCATGCGTTAATAGAAAAGTAGTAAAACACGGCCGTCCCGAAGAAGTGTTGCGAGAAGAAGTTTTAACCGCTATGTACGGAAAAGAAGCGGCTTTCTTCCACCACGGTCCCATACCGCACATAGTGGTACAGGCAGAATCAGAACCCTGCTTTCCAAGAAAAAAGGAAGATTAAAATATTATGGAATTTCTACAGTTTTCCTTTATGCAAAAAGCGCTGCTGGCTGGAATTATCGTGGGAAGTCTAAGCGCTTTTCTTGGCGTTTTTGTAGTTCTGCAGAATCTGGCCTTCCTGGGCACAGGTATTGCCCACGCAGCATTTGCTGGAATAGCAATTGGTTACCTGCTGGGCGTAAACCCAATAGCCTTCACTTATTTCTTCTGTGTAATTGCAGGCCTGGGTATAGCCATCCTTGCTCAATCTCAAAAAATAAGAGAAGATACGGCAGTAGGAATTATGTTTTCTTCCAGTATGGCGCTTGGTATATTTGTAGTTTCTTTTTTTAAGGTCAGTAACACAGACCTTTTCGGTTATCTTTTTGGCAACATCCTTGCCGTAACCAGGCAAGACTTAATATTTTCAACAATAGTCGCAATTTTTTCTATTTTTACAGTCCTTTTCTACCTTAAAGAAATAACCGCTTCCATCCTTGACTTTGAAATGGCTACAGTGATAGGTATACCAGCCGTGGGTTATAAATATTTTCTTGTAGCGTTAATCTCCCTATGCATAGCTATATCCATAAGAATCGCGGGAATCATACTGGTATCAGCATTGCTGGTTATACCGGGAGCAACGGCACTCCAGGTAAGCAAAACTCTCAAAAGAGCCCTAACCCTTTCAACAATAATAGGAGCTGGTACATCTCTGGCTGGTCTTTCTATTTCTTACTACCTCAACAGCCCTCCAGGCTCAACAATAGTTTTGTTCGCAGGATGCCTGTTCCTCCTGATACGTTTAATGAGGTTCAACCAATAGCATGAACAGAAAGCGTACACGGAGGCTTAATGTTTTTGCCTCAGTTCCCAAGTTGTTATTATGGCTTCAGCAACCTCTTTCATGGGTTTTTGTTTGTCCATGCTATAGCGCTGAATTCTACGGTATGCTTCGTCTTCATCTATGCCAAATTCCTTCATCAATATACCCTTGGCTCTTTCAATTTTCTTTCTTTTTTCAAGCTCCTCTCTAATGAGCTCACTTTCCACAAGTAAGCGGTAGTTCTCGACCACAACCGCTGCCTGATTGGCAATAGCAGTAAGAACCCGAACCTCTTCTTCGCTGAAGTCCCGAGGAGTTGAAGTATAGAGATTTAAAACGCCGACAATCTTCCCTTTCACCTGGAGTGGTAAACTGATTAGCGAGGAAAGACCTTCCTTAACTGCTATATCCTTATTAACATAACGAGGGTCTTTCTTTACGTCCTTCACAATGATGGGCTTCCCCTCAAGAGCTACTCTCCCCGCAATGCCTTCGCCGAGCCTCAGTGGAGGCTTGCTATTATAAGCCTCAGATATCGATTGAGTAGCTTTGACCTCGAGAACCTTTTTCTCTTCATCAAGCAACATCAAAGAACAGATGTTAGACTGCATGACCTGGGCAGTAATGGTAACAATCAATTTCAAAACATCCTCAAAATACATGTTGGAAGTGATCAATTCACTAATACGAGTTATGGCTTCCAGCTTTTCTCTCACTTTTTTACTGCCCTCCGTTTATGTTTTAGCCAACGTGTTAAAATAGATTATGGATATTCAAGCAGAAAGTATATCGCACAATTCCATTCTAAACAAGACCAGCAAAAGGGGGGTCAGAAATGGGCAAGCTTTTTGGAACTTTTGGAATAAGAAGAGTCGCCAATGAAGTGCTTACTCCTGAGATGGCCACAGAACTTGCTATGAGTTTCGGGACATTCATTGGTGGAGAACCAGTAGTAATAGGCAAAGACCCGAGAAAGCATGGTGAGATGTTATACAGCGCCCTGAAGGCTGGTTTCCTCTCGGTGGGTTGTCCGGTTATCGAACTGAACACCACAGCAACTCCGGCCCTGCAGTGGGCTTGCAGGCAGTGGAACTTTTGGGGAGCGATGGTTACTGCAAGTCACAATCCACCGGAATGGAATGGCATAAAATTCATGGAAAAAAGTGGCAAGGGGTTGGACAGAGAAAAAGAAGAGAAAGTAGAAGACATTTTCTTTGCCAAAAGTTTTAAAAGGGTAGGCTGGCAAGCGATACCTCAAAACACCACAAAAAGGGATATTACTCAGGATTACATAAAAGCTATCATAAACAGGGTAAACGCTTCAGCAATTAAGGAAAGCCGCTTCCGGGTCCTCATTGATTGCGCCAATGGAGCACCAAGCTTAATTACCCCGTACCTTTTAAGTGAACTGGGATGCAGGGTGGTGAGCCTCAATGCCCATCCAGACGGCAATTTCCCGGGTAGAAACCCCGAACCAACACCTGAAAACTTAGGAGACCTCACCATCCTCATGAAAAACGGCAGTTTTGACATTGGATTCGCCCAAGATGGTGACGGTGATCGGCTTATAGTCATCAAGGAGAACGGAGAATTCATTCCAGGAGACCTCAGTGTGAGCGTGGTAGCTCGAGAACTGGCAAGAAGCGAGAAAAAAGGACCCATTGTGACCACAGTAGCCACCACTCACCTCCTTCAGGAAATTGCAAAAGAAAACAACCGCGAATGCATCATTACGGCAGTAGGAGACCTGGTAGTGGCCAAAGTTTTGCAAGAAAAAGATGGCATATTTGGTTGTGAAGAAAACGGAGGAATGATATTCCCTGATTTTGTTTGGGGACGAGACGGTGCTATGGCCTGTGCTTGGATACTGCACATCATGGCTACCAAGCAAAAAACAATCAGCGAGTTGCTTGCGGAACTTCCCCCTTACTACCAGGTAAAAACCAAAATCAAGGTAGACCCGGAGAAAAAAGAAAAAATCCTTAACAAAATTGATGAAATAACTTCGCGGGAACAAAACCGAATCACCATCGATGGGTTCAAGGTAATTTTCGATGATGGAAGCTGGGTTTTGATTAGACCTTCGGGAACTGAACCACTTATCAGGGTTTTTGCCGAATCCAGAGACAAAGAGAAGGCAGAAAAGCTGGTCAAACAATATCTGGAAATTATCCAGAATGTCTAATTCTGAAAAAGAACAGGCACAGGTCTGTGCCTGTTCTTTTTCAGAGGTTTAAATACTCAAGCACGAAAGGATTGGTTGCCCTTTCCTTGGCAAGCGTTGAAAAAGGGCCATGTCCGGGGAAAATCTCAGTATCAGGGTCAAAGTCCCTGAAAAGCCTCTCCAGAGATTCCAAAAGGTCTCGCATCGACCCTCCAGGAAGATCAGTACGACCTATAGAACCGGCAAACAAAGCATCACCGCTAAAAAGCCATTTACGGGCAGCAAAATAAAAACAGACACTTCCTGGGGTGTGACCAGGGGTGAAGTAAACCTTGATTTCTTCCTCTTTCAATTTTAGAGTCGACACCTCTTCGTTGAAGAGCAGGTCAGGGAAAGGTGAGCGATAAGGCCTGCCCAACTCGGAAGAAAGGTTCAACTCAGGCTTGTCCAGATAAACCAAGTCTTGTTCAGATACCACCAGCTTAGCCTCAGGAAAAAGCCGTTTAAAAAAGTCATTTCCCCCAATATGATCGATATGACCATGGGTGTTGGCTATAAACCGCAAATGCAATCCTCTTTTATTGATAAAATCAGCTATTTCCTGAGCTGGAACAGCAGGATCAATCAATATAACCTCTTCGTCCACTCCCACCAAAAAACTGTTGGTCATCAGCTCTCCAAGGACAAAATGCTCCATCCAAACCTTCACTGTTCGCCTTTTCTCCTTTCCTTACTATCCAGAATAATGGTAACTGGCCCATCATTACAAAGAGAAACCTGCATATGAGCTCCAAAAACACCGTTTTGAACCTTCACGCCTTGCTCACGGAGCATTTTCAACAATAACTCGTAAAGCTGGTTAGCCTGTTCAGGCGAGGCAGCTTTCTCAAAACTGGGACGCAAGCCTTTCCGGCAGTTTCCATAAAGAGTAAACTGAGATATCAAAAGAAGTTCTCCACCAATCTCCATTAAGCTCCGGTTCATCTTACCTTCTTCGTCTTCGAAGATACGCAAGTTGGGTATCTTGCGCAACATGAACTCCACATCTTTTTCATTATCCTCTTTGCCCACACCAAGTAAAACCAGTAAGCCCCTGCCAATTTGAGCTACCACTTTTCCATCAACAACAACCTGTGACCAGCTAACACGCTGAATAACCGCTCTCACTTAGCGCTTATCACACCTCCTCTGCGCACTACTTTGACACTTTTCACTTCTTTCAAGGCTCCCAATAAACGCAACAACTCCTCACGGTCGTGAACTTCCACTACAAAATGAATTCGGGCCTCTACTCCCGAACTATGTGCTTTGACTGCCTTAATTTCCAGCTGGCAGTTCGAAACCACCCCAGAAACATCAGCAAGAAGCTTGGGCCGATCTACTGCTTCTACAACTACACCTACCGGGAACAAAGCCTCCACGGACCTGTCCCATTCGGCCTCCAGCACTCTATCCTTACTGAAAGAATTTCTTCTCAAATTGGGGCAATTGCCACGGTGCACGGTTATGCCTTTGCCCCTGGTTACAAAACCACATATAGGATCTCCAGGAAGAGGCGCACAACAACGAGCAAGCTTTACCTCAAGACCTGAAGCCCCCTGAATGATAACCGCTTCCTCTCCTCTGCGAAATATACCGGGTGAACTCTTTCTGCGGTCCAGAAAATGCTTGCGTATTGAATAGGGGATTATTCTGTTAATTACTCGCCTTGCACTGTATCTGCCTTCTCCAATGGCTATGTAAAGGTCTTCCAGGGTTTTAAGGCTATTGTCTTCCAAAAACTTTTTCAGGTTTGCGCTAACCAGGCTTTCCTGAGCCGGGCTCAATGTGTATTTGGACATCTCTTTGTCAAAGGCCTTTTTGCCTTTCTCCAGATTAATTTCTCGATTCTTCTTGCGGAGAAAAGCGCGAATCCGGTTACGAGCACCTGGAGTTTTACACATCGAAAGCCAGTCTGGACTGGGACCCGAGGAAGAACGGGAAGTTAAAATCTCTACAATGTCTCCGCTCCTCAGTTGATAATCAAGGGGCACAATTTTGTTGTTAACTTTAGCTCCAATACAGCTATTACCGACTTCAGTGTGGATGAGATAAGCAAAATCAATGGGAGTAGAACCGCGGGGGAGTTTTTTCAGGTCTCCTTTTGGCGTGAACACATAAACTTCATCATCAAAAAGACTTATTTTCAAGTCATCCATAAACTCTCGAGTGCTTTTCAGGTCCTGCTGCCATTCCAAAATCTGACGCAACCAGTTAATTCGTTCATCAAACACATCTTTCTCGCCAAGCTTTTTGCCCTCTTTATACTTCCAGTGTGCCGCTATACCATACTCAGCTGTGCGATGCATATCCCAGGTGCGTATTTGAATCTCCATGGGCTTCCCTGCTGGCCCTATAACTGTGGTATGTAGCGACTGATACATATTAGACTTGGGTACAGCAATGTAATCTTTAAATCTCCCTTCCACAGGGCTCCAGAGTTCGTGAACTATCCCCAAAACAGCGTAACACTCAGAGACGGCATTGGTGATAACCCTCATGGCTACCAAATCGTGCAATTCTTCAACTCTAACATTCTGGCGACTTATTTTGCGATAAATGCTATATATGTGCTTAAAGCGACTCTGGATTTCAGCAGAAATGCCAGCAGCCCGCAAGCGCTCTCTAAGAATTTCTTCGGCTACCTTAATTTGCTGCTCCCTTTCCTTCTTAATCCTCTCAACTTTGCGCTGAAGGTTTAAATAGGTCTCGGGTTCCAGAAAAAAGAGGCTCAGGTTTTCCAGTTCAACCTGAATCGCAGCCATTCCCAGACGATGCGCAAGGGGGGCGTATATTTCCAGGGTTTCACGGGCAATTTCCTCTTTCTTATCACGATACTGATACTTTAAAGTCCTCATGTTATGGAGACGGTCTGCAAGCTTAAGAATGACTACTCTAATATCTCTGGCAACTGCAATGAAAAAGCGCCGATAATTTTCAATTTGCACTTCCTCACGAGAAGCCGGGTTAAAATCGAGTTTGAGCTTGGTAATGCCTTCCACAAGTTGAACCACTTCCTCGCCAAAGAGAGAAACGAGTTCCTCTCTGGCAACAGAAGAATCCTCAAGCACGTCGTGAAGCAAAGCAGCACAGATTGTAGCATCATCCATTTTCAGGTCAGCACATATGTGAGCTACAGCAAGAGGATGGACAATAAAAGGCTCACCAGACAAGCGACTCTGTCCCTCGTGAGCCTTTAAAGCGAATTGATAAGCCTTATTGATTAATTCCCAATCAGCAGAAGGGTTATAACTTTTAACCTTTTCAATAAGAATATCGATGCTTTCTACCCCATCATCAAAGCTTCACCAGAGAATAAATCTGATACGGCTGAAGTTTCTCCCTGCCTTTCAAAAATTCAAGCTCTATAACAAAACCTATACCCACTATATTCCCACCCAGCTCTTCAACCAGTTCGCAAACTGCCTTGGTGGTACCACCGGTAGCTAGCAAATCATCTACTATCAGAACCTTTTGACCGGGTTCGATAGCATCTTTATGCACCTCAAGCACTGATACACCGTATTCAAGCTGATAACTTTTAGAAACCGTCTCCGCAGGTAATTTACCCTTCTTCCTGACCGGCACAAAACCACATCCTAAAAGATAAGCCAAAGGAGCTCCTATTATAAAACCTCTTGCCTCAATTCCAACCACAATATCTGCTTGCTTTGGTTCAAGTAAAGTAGCGAGAGAATCCATTGCGTAGCGGAAAGCTTCTTTGTTTTTCAATAAAGTAGTAATGTCTTTAAACTGCACTCCCTTGCGTGGAAAATCGGGAATATTTCTGATGTAACTTGCCAGATCCACTTTGATCCCATCCTCCTCATTTTTTGATTCGCCAATCGTGAACTTTCAGGTAAGGATAGTGTCCAAAATTGTCTTTTTGTACTTCAAAAACGAAATCAGCCAGGATACTGGAAGCAAGCTCTGAAGAATTTTCTACTCCGTTAATGACCACTGCTTCCTGAGCTTCTCTGCCCTGTTTAACCAAAAGGCGTAAATGCCGGTTGCTTCTTCCCCAAACCCAGCTCTTTACAATCGAAACATTCAAAGAAGCAAAAAGCGGGTTGGGATTTTTCTCGCCAAAAGGCCTCATCTTTTGCAACCACTGCAACATTTCAACGTCAACGTCCCTAAGGTTAACTATAGCGTCAACGATGAGCCCCCTATTCTTACGTATTTTTGCCACTTCCCCGCTAAAAAGGTCGTTCAGGGATTCGCGGAAACGAACAATGTTTTGCACCGGTAATCTTAATCCGGCAGCCATCTCATGCCCCCCAAAGCGAACCAAAAGCGAAGAACAAGCAGACAATGCGTCAACCAGGTTAAAACCCGCTATGCTGCGCCCTGAACCTATAGCGTCTTCACCATTACAAGAAAGAACGATAACTGGCTTATTCAGTTTCTCACTCACCCGGGAAGCTACAATGCCTAAAACACCAGGATTCCATCCCTCGCCAGACAGAACCACTATTTCTTCCTCGAAACGTTCCTGATTTTCAGGATTATCAAAGATAGCACGAATAACCTTTTCCTCTTCTCTCTGTCTTTTGGAATTAAGAGAATTGAGATAATTGGCTCGCTTCAGCGCATCCTTATACTCTCGACTCAAGAATAACGAAAGAGCCAGATAGGGGTCCTCAATTCTTCCTGCTGCATTGATTCGTGGAGCAATTACAAAGCTTATCTCCTCAGACCCAATAGGCCTTCCTAAAACGCCGGAAACCTCGAGCAAAGCCTGTAAACCACAGCAAGGCTCTTTATTAATCCTTTCGAGACCATACCTAACGATAACCCTATTTTCTTCAAGAAGCGGCACCACATCACCCACTGTGCCTATACAAGCAAGTCCAACGTGGTCATCCAGTGGATCCATCTCGAGATTGACCAGGTCAGCATAAGAGCGAATCAAAGCAAGTGCAATTCCTGCCCCAGAAAGAGGGAAAAGGAGGTCACCCGATTCCCAATCCCAGGTACTTACCACTACATCCGCTTCGGGAACACGACCCACTTCAGGAACGTGATGATCAGTAACAACTACTTTTGCTCCCAATTCTTTGAGACGACGTACTCCATGAAAATCCTTAATGCCACAATCCACAGTAATTACCAGGTTTGGCTTGATACCTCTGGCAATTATAGATCGGATTGCGTTTTCAGAAAGACCATATCCCTCACTAAAACGATTAGGGAGATAAGGAAACACCTGGTCTGAAAATTTACGCAGAAAACGAGTAAGAATTGCACAGCCAGTTACACCATCGGCGTCGTAATCACCAAAAACTAAGATTCTCTCTTTTCTGCGCAATGATTGGTCCAGTAACACCGAAGCTTTACGAAGGCCAGGGATTTCCAGCAAATTATCAAGTGCTGAAACGCTTGGTTCGAAGAACTCTTGAATCTGCTTTACGGTAAATAAACCACGGTTCACAAGAACTCGGGCTATAGGAAGGGGCATAGAAAGACTTTTGGCAAGAGAATAAAGGTAATTCTTGTTAATCTTTCTGATCTGCCACTTCCGGTCGCCCATCAGGCTAATTACCTCCTGCGGGGGCTGCGAGCTTCCCAGTCAACCAGCAAGGAACTGGCAATAAAAATGGAGGAATAAGTACCAACTACAATGCCGGCAAAAAGCGTAAAAGCAAAGTCCTGTAGCATTTTCCCCCCAAAAAAGAGCAGGGCAATAACCGGCAAAAGAGTCGTGAGCGAGGTATTAATAGTACGAGAGAGCATCTCGTTAATACTCCTGTTAACAAGCCCGGTGAAACTTTCTTCCTTCTTCCGTAACTTCAGGTTTTCTCTCACCCTGTCCATCAAAACTATGGAGTCATTAATAGAATAACCCAGAACGGTTAAAATTGCTGCCAACACTGGAGCCGTAAACTCACGCTGGAAAAGAGAGAGCAAACCTAAAACCACTATCCCGTCGTGAATCAAGGCAATAACCGATGTGACAGCAGGGCGGAATTCGAAACGCAAGCTAACATAAACCAGAATACCGGCTATAGCGCCCAAAAAAGCTATAAAACCTGCCCTGCGCAAGTCTAAACTTATAGCCGGACCCACTTCTTCTATTCTGACCAGCTGTACTTCGCCCAACTTCTCCCCAAGAGAAGTTTCGAGTGCTTTCTTTTCCTCTTCTCCAAGCTTCACGGTACGAATCACAAACTCTTGGGGAGAAAACCGCTGAATGACACTTTTGGCAAGTCCCTGCTCTGCAAGCACATCACGTATTTCCTCAATAGAGACCTCACGTGAAAATCTGTATTGCAAAAGAGTACCACCGGCAAAGTCGACGCCGTAATTCAGTTTTTGAATTCCCAAGCTCAGAACAGAGATAACAATAAGAAAAATAGATATACCGTAAGCCACTTTACGGTGTCCAATAAAGTCTATGCTTTGGAGTTTTAAGAACTTCATACCTAATCGCCCCCGATTCACTCAAACATCAGCTTTTTCTGTTTTTACATTCGAACCAACCCAACCAGCAAGCGCCTCAACCAATGTCCTGGTAACCCAGATGCCAGTGAACATACTGCAGAGAATACCGAGGCTCAAAGTAACTCCAAACCCCTTAACTGGACCAGAACCCAGAGAGAAAAGCAGAACAGCTGCAATCAAAGTTGTCAGGTTAGAGTCAAGAATGGTACGAAAAGCTTTTCGAAACCCAGCTTCTACGGAGGCACGCCAGGTTTTACCAAGCCGAAACTCTTCCTTAATACGCTCAAATATTAATACATTGGCATCAACCGCCATACCCAGGGTTAAAATTAACCCCGCGATGCCGGGAAGGGTTAGCGTGGCCTTAAGGGCAATAAAGAGGGCCAGAAGAAAAATTCCATAGCAAAGCAAGGCCAAATCGGCTATCACACCCAAACGACCATAATAAATGGGCATAAAAATAAGAACCAAAATTGCGCCGATGATGGCAGCTCTCACACCGTAGTTTATAGAATCTCTGCCCAGGGTAGGACCAACGGAACGATTTTCAATAACCTCCACTTTTACCGGGAGAGCACCTGCTCGAAGCAAAATAGCAAGATTCTGTGCTTCTTCGAGGGTAAAACGACCAGAAATTTGCGCCTCTCCCCGGAGAATTGGTTCCTGTACAACTGGGTTAGAAATAAGCTTCCCATCAAGATAGATGCCAATATGACGCCCTACATTAGCAGTAGTGGCCTTGGCAAAGGCTTTAGCTCCCTCAGAATCAAAGGTAATTGCCACTACAGGCCTACCTATTCGGTCATACTGGACCTGTGCATTCTTCAAATTGGCTCCCGTCAATATCACATTGCCTTCTTCGTCTTTAAACTCAAGGAGTGCAGTTTTACCAATAATTTCCACTGCACGGGCAGGGTCAGTAATTCCTGGCAGCTGAACCAGAATTCTGTCCTGACCCTGGCGCACAATAACTGGTTCGGAAACGCCGAGCTGGTCAACACGGTTTCTTATGATTTCCAGCACTCTGCGCACCGAATCTTCATCAACAGGAGCCTCAGGCGTGTCTACACACTGTAAAACTATGTGAGAGCCCCCTTTCAGATCAAGACCCAGACGGATTTTATTATCGAGAGGAAAAACCACCAAAAGAGCTATCACAACTAAGGCAAGCGTAACAATCAGCTTCCAGGGAAGATTTTTTCGCTTCAAAGTACTCGCCCCCTAAACTTCAACCAAAGAATTGTATATTATTTCTTAGACGCTATAGCCGTTTTCGAAAAGGTCATCCTAACGTCCTTGGCCACTTCCAAAACCACTTCGTTGTCTTTAACTTGAACTACTGTCCCGTGTATACCTCCTGCGGTTACTACCTGATCACCCTTTTTCAAGCTGTTCCACAACTCCTGCTGGCTCTTCTGTCGCTGCTGTTGAGGGCGAATGAGTAAAAAATAAAAAATGATAATGATAAAAAACAAAGGTAACAGTTGAGCAAAAATCCCAGGAGCGGCAGGTTGGGCAGCGGGTTGGGCTTCCTGGGCGAAAGCAATGGGTATCCAAAAACTCATTTCAAAATCACTCCTTTATCTTAAATTAACAAATTGTTTAGAAACCACTGTTGTAAGTGGCAAGAAAATCCTGTTTAAAATCTTGAAAATAACCACCTTCAAGGGCCTCTCGAATTTTTCTCATTAACTCTAACATAAAAAAAAGGTTATGTATAGTAGCTAACTCTGCTGCCAAGATTTCTCCAGCTTTAAAGAGATGGCGCAGATAGGCCCTCGAAAATTTTGAACAGGTATAACAAGAACAGTCCGAATCCGGTGGCTGAAAATCCCGGGCGAATTCGCTTCTGGTAATGTTTAGCTTTCCCCTTCTGGTAAGTAAGCAACCATTACGAGCATTCCTGGTCGGCAAAACACAATCAAACATATCTATACCCCGAGCAACGGCCTCCAGAATATCATCAGGAGCACCTACCCCCATCAAGTAACGGGGCTTTTCTTCTGGTAAATATGGTTCAACCACCTCGATCATCTCATACATCAGAGGTTTAGGCTCTCCAACACTCAAACCACCCAGCGCATAACCATCAAACCCCATCGCCACTATTTCACGAGCACAAAACTCCCGTAACTCTTTCTGGGTTCCCCCTTGTACGATGCCAAAAAGCTGCTGCCAGGAAGAAGAAAATGTTTCTTTGCACTTTTTTGCCCACAACAAAGTCCGTTGGGCAGCCACCTTCTCTTCTTGAACCGAAGCAGGAAATCCGACACACTGATCAAAGGCCATGATAATATCTGCACCCAGTTTTTGCTGGATTTCCATCGACAGCTCAGGCGTAATATGGTGCAGGGAGCCGTCCAGGTGCGACTTAAAAGTAACCCCTTCATCGCTCACCCCAACCAAGCTGGTTAAACTAAACACCTGATACCCACCACTATCAGTCAACAACGACTTTTTCCAAGAAATAAATTCGTGCAAACCCCCTGCTTCTGCAATCAGGTCCTCACCAGGGCGCAGGTGCAAATGATACGAGTTACAAAGGAAAATTTCCACCCCAAGTGATTCCAAGCGGTCCTGAGCAACAGCCTTAACCGTGCCCTGGGTCCCAACCGGCATAAAAACGGGCGTCTTAATTGCACCATGCGCCGTATATAGAGTCCCCAAACGAGCTTTACTGGTTGAATCCAATTTGTGCAACACAAAATTCTGCCTGGCCAAAGCTCAATCCTCACCAGAATTCATAAAATCAGCATTGCGTCACCAAAGCTGTAAAATCGATATCTCTGGGCAATGGCTTCCTGATAGGCCTTTTGCATTAATTCCTTGCCCCCAAAAGCACAAACCAGAACAAAAAGCGTAGAACGGGGTAAGTGAAAGTTGGTAATCATAGCGTTAACTACCTTGAACTGGAAACCCGGGTAAATGAACAAATCCGTTTCCTCCTGACAACCACGAATTTCACCAAATTTCAAATGAGTTGCCTCAAGAGCCCTGACCACAGTGGTACCACAGGCTATTATTCTCTGGCCTCTCTTCCTGGCCGTTTCTATTTTTAGGGCTTCTTCTGGAGCAATGGAATAGGTTTCACTATGCATTCTGTGCTCAAGGATATTTTTGCTTTTTATGGGCTTGAAAGTCCCTAAACCCACATGCAGGGTAATATACGCTATTTCTACACCTTTTGAACGAAGCGCATCAAGCAGTTCAGGGGTAAAATGCAAGCCAGCTGTAGGTGCAGCCACCGAACCTGGAACACGAGCATAGACTGTTTGATAACTGGAAAGAGGAACATCGCCAGCCTTGATGTAGGGAGGTAAAGGAGTTTTGCCAAATTTCTCGAAAACTCCCTCTTCGGCAAGAGAAAAAAGAGGTTCCAACCACCAGGTTCCCTCGGCATCTCTTTTTATAACCCTAAAACCGTTTTCTCTTCTTTCATCAAGGAATAGAAGCTGTCCTTCCCTTACTCTCCGTGAAGGGTTCAAAAGTACTTTCCAAAACAAGTTCTCCTTCCCTAAAAAGAGAATCTCCACTTTACCCCCGGTTTCCTTCTTGGCATAAAAACGAGCTGGAACAACTTTGGTATCATTTATAACCAGTACGTCCCCCACACTCACATACTCAACAAGATTTTTAAAGAGGCAATGCTCAAAAACACCCTCTTTTCTCTTAACAACCATTAACCGACAAGTATCGCGAGGCTGAACTGGCTGCTGAGCAATCAATTCCTGGGGAAGTACAAAATCAAACTCTTCAAGCCTCATCAACGGAACACTGCCCTCCTGATTTCGCAACCCGGGAAATAATGCTGGAGTATCTGAAAGCAATCGTAACCCTGAAGAGCCATTCCCCTGGCACCCCACTGAGACAAACCTACTCCATGACCGTAACCACTACCTTCAAAAACGCACCATACTTCTTCGCTTACATCTTGAGTCAAGGAAATTCCAGCCACCTCAGCATCTTGCACAGAAAGATTGCTTTTTCTCAATTGTTCTCTTTCTTGAAGGTAAGCAATAATCTCGTCGAGAGTCCAATCTTTTTGGAGTAGCTCTTCAATGTCCTTTTTTCTCTGGCTTCCCCTGGAGCTTTTCGGATTTTCACGAGGCCCAACAGAGGGGATAGTTTTGCTTTGACGTTCGATGTTAACCCTGAAAAGGGTACTGGGCAATTTATCGAAACCCATTGCTTCTCTAAAGCGGTGAGCTGTAAAGGTAAAAACACCCTGAGTGGTCAGAGCTTTGACTTCTCTGGCACGTCCGTTTTCACCAAACTCGAAAGATAAATTCTGCAATTTACCCTTGATCAAACCTTTCTCGAGCAGTTTTTTCTCAATCTGGGACAGAGAAAAAGACACTTTCCATTTAGCATGAGGGGCCTCTTCTTCCCAAGGAGAAACAACGCTGACTAAATAAGGCACCTGCTTACCCCATACCGCAGAAGCTGATTCGGTCACTCCACCACTCTCTGAATGAAAGAAAACCTGAGCAGGCTTTCCTTGATAGGTAACGATAAGGCCTCTACTTTTCTCTACCAGTGAATTGGTTATCTCGCTTTCTGCATTAACACCACCATAACACAAACAATGAGAAGAAGCACAGAAATCAAAACCTTCATCACGATGCCTGCCTAAATTAGCCAGAGCATAGGTTCTGACCACTATGATATAGGCGAGAACTGCTTCCTGAGGCCACCGAGGACTAATTTCAAGTTTAACAGTACCCTTAATGTAATCTTCCAGGCTAACCAGATTAACTACTTTTATATCAGAACCAACAGCGTAAAGCATGAAGCGCCCTCGATAAGGCCGACCATTAACCCTGGCAATGCCTCCCCGAGGTGTGACCAGTATTGAAAAAGCATGGCTGGAAGTGCCATTAATGTTGATGGTCCCATCTTTAGCAATCGAGAAATGAACCGAGTTTTTGGCCAGATTTTTTCCATCGGATAAGCTAATCTTCAACCCCTGAGAAGCCTCCAAGTGTACTTCCTGGAAGAGCCCAATGCCTACTCTAACCCAGGGTTCATCCGCAAAAGCGCGATTCAGCGCAAACAAAGTTCCCAGAACAACAAGCAATGCGAAAGTTCTCAGCAATTTCTTGTAGATCATCGGCCCTCTATCTTCTCAAGAAAAGCGTGAAAATAAGGGTAAGAAGCACACTGATAATGATACAGGTAGTCAGAGGGAAATAAAAAACAAAATTGCCCCGGTGCACCACAATATCACCAGGCAAACGGCCGAGGCGGTTTATACCCGGGATTTTGGGAAGAAGAAAGAACAACAAGCCAATAACGATAAAAATAATCCCTAAGGTCAGGAAGAACTTGGCCCAGTAAGAGATTTCCATATCCTTCGTTTCACTCCTTCCCATTTGCTAAAAATGCATCCGCAATAATTCTGTCGATAAAGACCCAGTTCTCTGGATATTTTAACACTTTCTGTAAATCCCGAGCGGAAATTCTTTTTTAGAAAAACCACCCGCTCTCTTTTCTCTACCTTTTCTCCAACCTTAAAAATGTTTTCGAGATCCTGATAGGGACTTATGGTGAGGGTTGTTGTAAAAAAAGGATATCCCTGTTCTCTCGCCCACCGCGCTGTACGACTAAGACGCATCTCGTAGCAACGAACACAGCGCTCTTCTGGTTCTTTGATCCACTCAAAAAACTCCAACGGGTTGTATGCAAAAGGTGTTTCTACTTTCAATCCCTTATACCGCGCATACTCCACAAAAGACTCATACCTTTTTACATATTCGTCAAAAGGGTGAATGTTCGGATTATAAAAAAAGAGAACAACCTCAAAGCCCTCTTTCATAAGAGCATTCGCTACATGGGTGGCACAAGGACCGCAACAGGTGTGCAGAAGAACCGTATTATCCATTTTGGTCAAACCTCTGCAGATATTGTTCTCCTTGTGAAGTAAGCACCCTACCCCGAGCTGTGCGCGCCAGAAAACCAAGTTTAATCAGGTAGGGTTCATAAAAATTTTCTAACGTCAAAACATCCTCGTTCATTGCAGTAGCCAGGCTATTTAAGCCCGTTGGACCACCTCCAAACTTCTCTTTAAGCACTCGGAGCAAATTTCTATCCGCCCAACTCAAACCCAATTCATCCACATCCAGAGCCCGAAAAACTTTTCTCACGAAGGATCCATCTATTTCTTTTTTCCGGTAGTAATCGGCAAAATCTCGTACCCTACGCAACAGGCGCTTAGCGATTCTCGGTGTGCCACGAGAACGACTGGCTATTTCAGCAACTGCTTCTTCTCGAAGATTCATTCCAAACTGGGTAGCAGTGTTTTTGATAATTTCTTGCAGTTCAGATTGACTGTAAAAATCCAGCTTTTCAGTAATGCCAAAACGATTGCGCAAGGGAGCACTTACCAGGCTAAGCCTGGTGGTTGCTCCAACCAGAGTAAAAGGTGGCAAACTAAGCCTTATGCTTCTCGTTCCAGGCCCTTTGCCCACCAGAACATCGATTGCAAAATCTTCCATGGCAGTATAAAGAACTTCTTCGCAAGGCCGAGGAAGCCGGTGTATTTCATCTATAAAGACGACATCTCCCTCGCCTATAGAAGTAAGAACCGAGGCAATATCTCCGGCACGAGAAAAGGTGGGTCCAGAAAAACAACGTATTTCCCGACCAAGCTCTTCAGCAATAATGAAAGCCAGAGTGGTTTTCCCCAAACCAGGGGGCCCATAAAACAAAACGTGATCTAAAGGCTCCTTGCGCAACAGGGAAGCACTTATGAACACCTTTAGATTTCGCTTCAGTCTTTCCTGCCCCACAAACTCATCAAGCGAGCGAGGCCTGAGGGCAAAATCATCTCTTTCTCTTTTTAAAATCTCTTTAAGAAAGCGTCCACCTGCAATTTCTGACATTATCCCTGACCACCCAAAAACCGGAGAGCTTCTTTCACCAGTTCTTCAGTAGTAAGACCGCCACCAGTTTTTACAAGTAGCTGGTCCAAAACCTCTTTAACTTCGCCGGAAGAATAACCAAGAGCTGCCAGGGCTTCTCGAGCTTCCAGATAAGAAGGAAGCATACTACTGCTCCCTTCTCCAAGGCAAAGCCCTGCCTCAACAAAACGAGGTTTTAATTCCAGAATAAGCCTACTTACCGTCGTGGAAGCCAAATTAGTTCTTGCTTCAAGTTCAGAGCGATTTTCTTCAAGAACCAACCTTACTAAGTCTTTCCAACATACCCTGGAAAGCAGTTTAAAGGCCTTGCGATGGTTGATACCTCGAAGAGTACAGAGTAAATCGAAACAAAGTCGTTCTTTTCTATCTAAAAACCCATAAAAAATAAAAACGCCGTTTTCCTTCATAAAGGAACGAATGTAAAGAAGGACCTCTGCACCTGTTTGCAAAGAAGCCGAAAAAGGAGTAATGTTAATCTCCAGAGCAAAACACCCTACTTCGACAATCCAACTCAAGGGATTGCGCTCCACCAGTTTTCCTCTTATGTATTCAAACATTGCTACTCCCTAACAGTAACCTAAAACCATGACATACACACAAAGCCAGGGCATCAGCAGCATCATCAGGAGTTATCTCTTCGCTAATGCCCAAAATTTGACGAACCATATAGATGACCTGCTGCTTGGAAGCTCTGCCATAACCAACCACTGCTTGTTTAACCTCAAGAGGTGTGTATTCAAAGACAGGAACACCAATCAAAGCTGCACAGAGAAGCACAACACCTCGCGCTTCACCAACTGAGAGAGCAGTCTTCACGTTGCGATTAAAAAAAAGTTCTTCCACAACCATTTGGTGCGGAGAAAAAACCTGGATAAAGTGGTTTACTGCTTCAAATATCTCCCGCAAACGCAAAGCAGCAGAAAGGCTCTTGCTGGTAGTAATTACATCATAAAAAAGGGGCTTAAAACTTTTGGTTTTGATTTCAAAAGCGACCACCCCAACTCCTGTGGTCGCAGTACCAGGATCAACGCCTAAAAAAATCAACTCATCGGGAAACATTAATTCACTTGACTTAGTCCTTTAAAGATTCGAGAACTTCATCAGCGATATCAAAGTTGGCGTAAACTTCCTGCACATCGTCATGATCTTCAAGAGCTTCAATAAGATTTAACAACTGCTGCGCTTGCTTGCCTTCCAGCGAAACGGTAGTTTTTGGAATCATGGTAATTTGGGCAACGACGTATTCCAGACCAGTCTGGTCAAAAGCTTCCTTAACCTTTTCAAAATCATCTGGAGCAGTCAGCACATCCAGGGTGGTTTCCGTAGTCCTGACATCTTCTGCTCCAGCCTCGATGGCAACCGTCATTACTTCATCTTCATCAACCTTACCTTTTTCAAAACTTAACAAGCCTTTCCTTTCAAAGATCCAGGATACACAACCCGTCTCGCCAAGACTACCACCGTGTTTGCTAAATATGTGACGTATTTCCGCCGTGGTGCGATTGCGGTTATCAGTCGTAGCTTCAACCATAACCGCAACGCCACCAGGACCATAGCCTTCATAGGTCACTTCTTCGTAAGAAACCCCTTCCAGTTCACCCGTGCCCTTTTTGATTGCTCGCTCGATATTTTCCTGAGGCATGTTCATTTCCCGTGCCTTCTGAATAACCAGCCTCAAGCGCGGGTTATTCTCGGGATTTCCTCCTCCCTGACGAGCCGCAACGGTAATGAGTCGAATAAGCTTGCTGAAAGCCTTGCCCTTAGCAAGATCGGTTTTAGCTTTTTTATGTTTAATTTGTGCCCACTTTGAATGTCCAGACATGCTTCCGACACCCCTTAATCAGAATTCGCTGGTTTATTGTAGCACATTTTTTGTAAACACTGAAAGCCAATTCATGGGGACAAATACTTACTCAATGTAACGGAATTCCCAAGCTTTCTACCCATCTCCACTTCTACTCAAGATACAAAAAAAGACCTGAGATTTCCTCTCAGGTCTTTCCTGGCTTTTTAATCCCGGCAGCGTCCTACTTTCCCACCCCGTTGCCAGGGCAGTATCATCGGCGCTGGAGGGCTTAGCTTCCGGGTTCGGAATGGGACCGGGCGTTTCCCCTCCGCCATGGCCACCGGGAAATCTGGTGTTTTTGCATCTATCAATAAGGCTCTGTAATACTTCCCGTTTTCTCAATGAAGCCTTTGCGGTCAAGCCCTCGACCGATTAGTACCCCTCGGCTCAAGGTGTTACCACCCTTACACCTGGGGCCTATCAACCGGGTCATCTTCCCGGGGTCTTACCTGGTTAACCCAGTGGGATACCTTATCTTGGGGTGGGCTTCGCGCTTAGATGCTTTCAGCGCTTATCCCATCCGGACACGGCTACCCAGCACTGCCCCTGGCAGGACAACTGGAACACCGGAGGTCCGTCCATCCCGGTCCTCTCGTACTAGGGACAGCTCCCCTCAAGTATCCTGCGCCCGCGACAGATAGGGACCGAACTGTCTCACGACGTTCTAAACCCAGCTCGCGTACCGCTTTAATGGGCGAACAGCCCAACCCTTGGGACCTGCTCCAGCCCCAGGATGCGACGAGCCGACATCGAGGTGCCGATCCTCCCCGTCGATATGGACTCTTGGGGGAGACCAGCCTGTTATCCCCGGAGTACCTTTTATCCGATGAGCGATGGCCCTTCCACACGGAACCACCGGATCACTAGGCCCGACTTTCGTCTCTGCTCGAGGTGTCCCTCTCGCAGTCAGGCTCCCTTATGCCCTTACACTCATAGCACGATTTCCAAACGTGCCGAGGGAACCTTAGGGCGCCTCCGTTACCTTTTAGGAGGCGACCGCCCCAGTCAAACTGCCCGCCTGACACTGTCCCTCGCAAGGATGCACTTGCGCAGGTTAGAATCTGGATATATCAAGGGTGGTATCTCAAGGGCGGCTCCATGAGGGCTGGCGCCCCCACTTCTCAGCCTCCCACCTATCCTGCACAGGACATACCCGGATTCAATGTCAGGTTGCAGTAAAGGTTCACGGGGTCTTTCCGTCTTGTCGCGGGTAGCAAGCATCTGCACTTGCATTGAAACTTCGCCGAGCCCCCCGTTGAGACAGCGCTCCAGTCGTTACGCCATTCATGCGGGTCGGAACTTACCCGACAAGGAATTTCGCTACCTTAGGACCGTTATAGTTACGGCCGCCGTTTGCTGGGGCTTCAGTTTGGAGCTTCGCCTGGAAGAAATTCCAGGCTAACCCCTCCCCTTAACCTTCCAGCACTGGGCAGGCGTCAGACCCTATACATCGCCTTACGGCTTAGCAGAGTCCTGTGTTTTTAGTAAACAGTCGCCAGAGCCACTTTCCTGCGACCCTCTCGAGCTCGGAGAGCAAGTCTCCTCACTCTAACAGGGCACCCCTTCTCCCGAAGTTACGGGGCTAAATTGCCGAGTTCCTTAACGGGGGATCACTCGCGCGCCTTAGAATACTCATCCTGCCTACCTGTGTCGGTTTGCGGTACGGATACCTCTTTCCTGGCTAGGGGCTTTTCTTGGCAGCATGGGATCAGCCAGTTCGCTCCCGTAGGAGCTCCCCATCACCTCTCGGCGTTTACGAGGGCAGGGATTTGCCTCCGCCCTCCGCCTACCGGCTTGGACAGCCTATTCCTCCAGGCTGATGGCCTACCCTTCTGCGTCCCCCCATCGCTCATAGCGGAAAGAGGTAGCGCCGGAATATCAACCGGCTGCCCATCACCTACGCCTTTCGGCCTCGGCTTAGGATCCGGCTAACCCTGAGAGGACGAACCTTGCTCAGGAAACCTTAGGCTTACGGCGAGAGGGATTCTCACCCTCTTTATCGCTACTCATGCCGGCATTCTCACTTGGGGTACCTCCACGAGTCCTCACGGTCTCGCTTCAACGGCCTACCCAACGCTCCCCTACCAACCAGAGAAGCCATAGCTCCTCTGATTCCGCAGCTTCGGCAGCAGGCTTGAGCCCCGAGAATTTTTCGGCGCAGCGCCGCTAGACCAGTAAGCTGTTACGCACTTTTTAAAGGATGGCTGCTTCTAAGCCAACCTCCTGGCTGTCTCAGCAGCACCACTTCCTTTACCACTTAGCCTGCATTTAGGGGCCTTAGCTGGCGGTCTGGGCTGTTCCCCTCTCGACCACGAAGCTTATCCCCCGCGGTCTGACTCCCCGGCTTTGAGGAGAGGTATTCGGAGTTTGGTTGGGTTTGGTAGGCGGGTAAGCCCCCTAGCCCATCCAGTGCTCTACCCCCTCTCCTGACCACCGGAGGCTAGCCCTAAAGCTATTTCGGGGAGAACCAGCTATCTCCAGGTTTGATTGGCCTTTCACCCCTACCCACAGCTCATCCGAGCAGTTTTCAACCTACACCGGTTCGGGCCTCCACGAGGTTTTATCCTCGCTTCACCCTGGCCATGGGTAGATCACCTGGCTTCGGGTCTACGGCAACTGACTCAGCGCCCTGTTCGGACTCGGTTTCCCTGCGGCTCCGCACCAGAGGTGCTTAACCTATGCCAGTTACCGTAACTCGCCGGCTCATTCTCCAAAAGGCACGCAGTCAGGCTGGAAGAAACTAAGTTTCTCCCATAGCCCTTCCACGTATTGTAGGCACATGGTTTCAGGTTCTATTTCACTCCCCTCCCGGGGTTCTTTTCACCTTTCCCTCACGGTACTGGTTCACTATCGGTCGCCAGGGAGTATTTAGCCTTAGGAGGTGGTCCTCCCAGATTCCCACGGAATTCCTCGTGGACCGTGGTACTTGGGAACATAAGGCAGAGAGAAAGGTCTCTTTTCGCCTACGGGGCTATCACCCTCTATGGCGAGGCATTCCAGTCCTCTTCGGCTAAGAGCCTTTTTGGTAACTCTCCGGCCTTGCCCTGGCTTGGCCCCCTTATGTCCCGCTACCCTCAGAGGGCAACGCCCAGGGGCTTTGACACCCTCTGAGTTTGGGCTGTTCCCCGTTCGCTCGCCGCTACTTGGGGAATCGCATTTTGCTTTCTTTTCCTCGGGGTACTGAGATGTTTCAGTTCCCCCGGTTCGCCTCCTCTCCTTGAAGAGAGGATACTGGAGGTTTGCTCCAGTGGGTTGCCCCATTCGGGAATCCCCGGATCAACGCTTGCTTACAGCTACCCGGGGCTTATCGCAGTTAGCCACGCCCTTCATCGCCTCCTGGCGCCAAGGCATCCACCACGTGCCCTTTCTTAACTTGACCGCAAACCTTTGCGCTTCTACGCAAGAAGAAGTATTACAGAGCCTTATTTACTTTTCAAGGTGCGAATGGATCGCTCTCCTGGTGGAGATGACGGGACTTGAACCCGCGCCCTCCTCGTTGCGAACGAGGCGCTCTCCCGGCTGAGCTACATCCCCTAAAATCTTTCAACATGGTGGGCCTATCTGGATTTGAACCAGAGACCTCACGCTTATCAGGCGTGCGCTCTAACCAACTGAGCTATAGGCCCGAGAAGAAAATATTCCGCCTACTTCCCCTTTATACTCCTTAGAAAGGAGGTGATCCAGCCGCAGGTTCCCCTACGGCTACCTTGTTACGACTTCACCCCAATCATCAACCCCACCTTAGGCGCCTGCCTCCCCTTGCGGGGTTAGCCCAGCGACTTCAGGTGGAATTGACTTTCGTGGTGTGACGGGCGGTGTGTACAAGGCCCGGGAACGTATTCACCGCGCCGTGGCTGATGCGCGATTACTAGCGATTCCGCGTTCATGCAGGCGAGTTGCAGCCTGCAATCCCAACTGGGGCCGGTTTTTTGGGATTAGCTCCCCCTCGCAGGTTCGCAACCCTTTGTACCGGCCATTGTAGCACGTGTGTAGCCCAGGGCATAAAGGCCATGAGGATTTGACGTCATCCCCACCTTCCTCCGGCTTGTCGCCGGCAGTCCCCTTAGAGTGCCCGGCTTACCCGGTAGCAACTAAGGGCAAGGGTTGCGCTCGTTGCGGGACTTAACCCAACATCTCACGACACGAGCTGACGACAACCATGCAGCACCTGTGCTGGCTCCTCCACCGAAGTGGAGGTCGTTACCCTTTCGGGCTCCTACCACCAGCATGTCAAGCCCTGGTAAGGTTCCTCGCGTTGCATCGAATTAAACCACATGCTCCACCGCTTGTGCGGGCCCCCGTCAATTCCTTTGAGTTTCAACCTTGCGGCCGTACTCCCCAGGCGGGGTACTTAATGCGTTAGCTTCGGCACGGAAGGGGTCGAACCTCCCACACCTAGTACCCATCGTTTACGGCCAGGACTACCCGGGTATCTAATCCGGTTTGCTCCCCTGGCTTTCGCTCCTCAGCGTCAGGGACAGGCCAGAGAGCCGCCTTCGCCACTGGTGTTCCTCCCGATATCTACGCATTTCACCGCTACACCGGGAATTCCACTCTCCTCTCCTGCCCTCAAGCTTCCCAGTTTCCCACGACCCTCCCCAGTTGAGCCGGGGGCTTTCACGTGAGACTTGAGAAGCCGCCTACGAGCTCTTTACGCCCAGTAAATCCGGACAACGCTCGCTCCTTACGTATTACCGCGGCTGCTGGCACGTAATTAGCCGGAACTTTCTCCTGGGGTACCGTCAGCACAGGAAGCTATTCACCTCCTGTGTTTTCTTCCCCCAGAACAGGGGTTTACGACCCGAAGGCCTTCGTCCCCCACGCGGCGTCGCTGGGTCAGGCTTGCGCCCATTGCCCAAGATTCCTCACTGCTGCCTCCCGTAGGAGTCTGGGCCGTGTCTCAGTCCCAGTGTGGCCGGACACCCTCTCAGGCCGGCTACCCGTCGTCGCCTTGGTAGGCCATTACCCCACCAACTAGCTGATGGGCCGCGAGCCCCTCTCCAGGCGCCAGCTTGCAGAGCAGAGGCCAGCTTTCCTCAATACCCCTGCGGGTACTGAGTGTATGGGGTATTAGCCACCCTTTCGAGTGGTTATCCCCCTCCTGAAGGCAGGTTACTCACGTGTTACTCACCCGTTCGCCACTCAGCCTTTCCTCCTTTCATAAGAAAGGAAGAAAGCTGCGTACGACTTGCATGTGTTAGGCGCGCCGCCAGCGTTCGTCCTGAGCCAGGATCAAACCCTCCATGACAAATCTATGCCTTCTCCTCGCAAAGGAGGAGAAGAGATTCTCACTGAGAGAGTTTAACCTTGGCTGATTGGTTTCTCATACTCAAGGAAGTAGGCGGAATATTCACTTTTCAAGGTGCGCTTCACTTTTTGCCCCTGAAGGGCAAGAGATAATTTAACACAGGAGTTGGAGGTTGTCAACACGAAAAACCTAAATTTGTTAAAAATTATTGCAGTTAATGCTCTTCAACCCAGAGGGGAAAGGGTGCAAGTCCTTCCCTGAGAACTAATCCCTGATAAGGATTAAAAGCTTCATAACCAACTTCTACCAGATAAAGTCCCTGCGGAGGCATGCAGAATCGGTGATAAACCCTCGAAGGTTTATTAAGCATCTCCTGCAAAGCGGCTAAGCTTTTTTCGCCTGTTCCTACTCTCCAAATTTCACCTACCATAATCCTGACCATTTTATAAAGAAAACCATCTCCTACCACGTCAAAACGAAGCAGGCCTTTGCTTTTTTCTTCTACCTTGAAGGAAAAAATGGTTCGCCAACAAAAATAGTCATCACCGCCAGCCGCCGAAAAAGAAGTGAAATCATGATAGCCAACCAGTAAGTTCGCTGCTTCCTGTAACAGTGCTAAATCAAAAACCCTCTTTCTCACACAAAAAACAAAGTCATTCCAAAAGGGAGGAACGCTGTGCACCAAAGCAAGGAGATACACATAGTGCTTATACTTAACTCCGCGGCGGGGGTGGAAATCTTGAGGAGCTTCCAGCAAATTACGAATTCTTATTTCTTGGGGCAAACAAGCGTTAAGAGCCCTTTTAAGAACACTAAGCGATAATTGTGATGACACAGAAAAAGCCACAACCTGGCCTACAGCATGCACACCTGCATCCGTGCGGCTTGAGGCTTCAATTGTAACCCTATCGCCAGTAATTCTGGAAAGCGTTCTTTCCAGAATTTCCTGAAACGTGGAACCCGTGTTCTTCTGGCGTTGCCAGCCGTTATAACCCGTACCTTTATATTCAACTACACAAACTACTCTACGCATAGCCAAAACAGCTTTACCAAAAATAAGAACCCGCCGTAACCACAGTAAAAAGACTCAATGAAGTAACCAAAAACAAATAATCGTAGAAGACCATTTTCAAAACTCGCAAGCGCGTTCTGCCCTCTCCCCCCCTATAACAGCGAGACTCCATAGCAATAGCCAGCTCATCAGCTCTTTTAAAAGAATTGATAAACAAAGGCACCAGAAGAGGTATAAGGTTTTTAGCGCGCTGTATAAAATTACCCGATTCAAAATCCATACCTCGTGCTTTCTGAGCCTTCATAATGCGATCTGCTTCTTCAAGTAAAGTTGGAATGAAGCGCATGGCAATAGTCATCATCATGGCCAGTTCATGAGCCGGGAACCCCCACCGCTTAAAAGGAGAAAGGAGATATTCTATCCCATCCGTCAACTCTACTGGAGAAGTAGTCAAAGTCAAAAGAGAAGTAATCATGATAAGCAAACATAATCTCACCACAATAAAAATACCCCTCTGTAATCCTGTCATGGATATATGAATAAAACCATGCTCATAAACATACTCACCAGGAGTGAAGAAAACATGTAATATCAGGGTCAGCACCAGTAAAAATAAGATGGGCCTCAAACTGCGAAGTAAATACCCGAAGGGAACACGTGCCAGCACAACCAAAAAACTAACCATCACACCGATTAGCAAAAAAGCAAGCCAACCTTTGATTAAAAAGAGTTCAACAATGGCCACACCTGCAAAGATGATTTTTGTCCGTGGGTCAAGCCGATGTAGAGGAGAATCAACCGGTATGTACTGTCCCACTACCAAGCTTTTACCAAACATTTCTTTTCTCCAAAACTTCTTTTAAAATAGCCTCAGCAAGCTCCTGAGGAGTTAACAGAGAAGGCTCAATATTGAAACCTCTCTCCCGAAGCATAAAGGCTGTTTGAACAGTTATTGGTGGTTTGATGCCGTATTGTTCGAGGGAAAACTGAGTAAACACCTCGCGAGGAGCACCATCAATTACTATCTGTCCATCATGCATGACCAGGATGCGTTCACAAACAATGACTAAATCTTCCATACTATGGGAAACCAAAACCAAGGTTAACCCTTCTTTCTCGCGAAGCTCCTTCAGCTTCAAAAGAATACTTTTCTTCCCCTGGGGGTCCAGACCAGCAGTGGGTTCATCCAGAACCAAAACTTCAGGACGCATTGACAATATACTGGCAATTGCTACTCTGCGCATTTGACCTCCACTTAGCTCAAACGGAGTGCGATCTTTTACCTCTTCGTAATCAAGCCCTACCATAGCAATAGCCCAACGGACAGTTTCTTCAAGAGCCTCTCCAGTAACACCCATATTCCTGGGACCAAAAGCCACCTCTTTAAAAACGGTTTCTTCGAACATTTGATGCTCAGGATACTGAAAAACCAGACCCACTTTTTTCCGGATTTCTTTAAGATTCACTCCCCTGGTTTTGGTATTGGTACCATCAACCCAAACTTCGCCCTGTTGGGGCAACAAAAGAGCGTTAAAATGCTGCACCAGAGTAGACTTGCCACATCCCGTTCTACCCACTATACCTATGCTTTCACCCCGGTTAATAACCAGATTAATGTCTCGAAGTACTCTGGTTTCAAAAGGCGTATCCGGAAAATAAGTAAAATAGACGTGCTCTAAACGAATGAACATAGTTCATCTACCAGTTCTTCTTTTTTAAGTGGAATTTTTTTAAAGAGTCGAGGCACTTTCTGCTTTATAAGCAACGCAGTTTCAGTAATCTGGGGGGCTTCCAAACCCCACTTCCTGAGATTTGCAATTTGGGCAAAAACTTCACGCGGGGTCCCCGAAGCAACAATGGTACCCTCATCCATAACCAAAACTCTGTCCGCTTCTACGGCTTCTTCCACATAATGAGTGATGTGAAAAATTGTGAACGAATGTTTGAGTTTTAAAAGCAAATTTAAAAGATCCTCTCTGGCTTCGGGATCCAGCATAGAAGTAGCCTCGTCAAGCACCAAATATCGGGGAGACATCGCCAGAACACCTGCAATTGCCACTTTTTGCTTCTGTCCGCCAGAAAGAAGATGAGGCTCTCTTTTCTTAAAATCCGACATGCCAACCATCTCTAAGGCTTCATCCACTCTTTTGCGTATTTCATGAGGCGGTAAACCCAGGTTTTCTGGCCCAAAAGCAACGTCTTCTTCAACCGTAGTAGCAATAAGCTGGTTGTCAGGATTCTGAAAGACCAGACCTACTTTTTGTCTGACTTCCCAAATAAGCTCTGTATCTTTAGTATTAATCCCTTCCACCAAAACATCTCCACGCTTGGGAATCAAGAGACCGTTGCAGTGTCTGGCAAGAGTCGATTTTCCAGAACCATTCCTCCCCAGAAGCACTACAAATTCTCCATCCTTGATGGTCAGGTTCACATCCTTTAAAACTTCTCGAACGTTGTCAAAAACCTGGTCTTCTTCAGCGTACCAGAAACTTACTTCGCGAAACTCTATCATGGCTACTGTCCATAAAAAAAGGCCAGCTCCTGCTGGCCTTCAAAGATGTGATACGCAAGGCTCTATTCACTGATGATCTCCACGACAGCCAGAGGAGCACCGTCTCCTCTTCGAAAGCCAGCCTTGATAACCCGGCAATAACCACCTTTCCTATCTCTCATTCTGGGAACAATACTCCGCATAAGCAGTTTAAAGGCTTCTTTGTCTCGAACCCAGGATACTACCTGTCTCATGGAAGCATTGTCACCCTTGATAGCCAGAGAAACTACTCGTTCAAAATACCTCTTTAAAACTTTGCCTTTCCTTTCGGTAGTTTCGATTTTCCCAGACTTAATCAGAGAAACAATCATATTCGCCAGCATACTTTCTTTATGCGAGGTGGTTCTGCCAAGTTTTTCAGTTCTTTTCCTATGCCTCATTCTCCAACACCTCTTTTCTCAGTGTTGCCCGAAGAAAGAAACCGCTGCTGTACTTTCTCAAGGATTTCCTCATAAGTTTTCTGGCCCAAGTTCTTAATCTTTTTCAAATCTTCAGGTCGATTGCGAACAACATCCAAGAGTTCTCTCAGAGTATTTATCTTGGCCCTCTTGAGACAATTAATGGCTCGAACTGACAAATCAAGGTCTTCAATCGGAATTTCTTCTTCAACCTCTTCTGAAGTTTCCTCAGGAGTATCTGCTTTGACTCCCGTCTCGCCAATTCTCTCTCTCAAAAGTTCTAAAAGGTAAGCAAAATTATCTCTCAAAAGCTCGAGAGCTTTTTCCATAGCTTCCTGGGGAGTAATGGCTCCATTGGTCCAAACTTCCACCACCAATTTGTCGTAGTTAGTAAACTGCCCAACTCGTGTGTCCAATACCTGATAGTTTACTTTTCTTACTGGTGTAAAAATAGAATCGACCGGGATAATATCCAGTTCTCGGTATCTGGTCTCGTCTGCTTCCTGGTACCCCTTACCACGAGCAACATAAATCCTGGCTGCCAGATGACCCTCTTCGTTAATTTCAGCGATGTAATGATCAGGATTAATTATTTCCACATTACTATTTTTTTGTATATCAGCACCAGTAACCACTTTTACGCGGCCCGGTTCACCCTTAACATCAAGGTATAGAATCTCCTGGTCAGAATGGCTCTTCAGCACTAAACCTTTGAGATTCAAAACAATGTCTGAAACGTCTTCCCGTACCCCAGGAAGAACAGAGAATTCGTGCATAACTCCTTCTATCTGCACAGCCGTTACTGCGCTTCCCTCTATGGAAGAGAGAAGAACTCTGCGTAAAGCATTACCAATGGTGATACCCCACCCAGCCTCAAGGGGTTCAATTAAAAATTTACCATACAAATTGGGAGGCCGGATGTCTTCTCTAACTTCCACAATTTCACACTTCATTAGCTCCTTCAAGTCATACATTTACCAACACCTCAAAACTATTTGGAATAAAACTCTACTATCAACTGCTCTTGCACGGGGTATTCGATATCTTCCCTATTTGGTTCTCGTAAAATGGTGGCCTTAAGGTTGGCCATATCCACGTCCATCCATTGAGGAGGAGTAATGCCCATTTCTCTATCGAGTGCAGATTTTATTCTCTCGTTGTTTCTTCCTCTTGGAGAAACTTCCACCACATCACCTTTTTCCACCAAGTAAGAAGGTATATTAACTTTTCTGCCGTTAACCAAAAAGTGGCCATGCAAAACCATTTGCCGAGCTTCGGAACGAGAACTGGCTAAACCCATTCTAAACACTACATTATCAAGCCTTCTCTCCAGCAAACTCAGAAGATTTTCACCGGTTACTCCCGGCATCTTGGAAGCCCTGGCAAAATAGCCCTTGAACTGGGTTTCAGAAATCCCATAAATGAAACGCACTTTTTGCTTTTCCCTTAACTGAACTCCATAACCAGAAAGTCTTCTCCGAGCACCTTTGTGGACACCAGGAGGGAATGGTCTTTTTTCAAAGGCACATTTGTCGGTATAACAACGTTCTCCCTTCAGAAAAAGCTTCATACCCTGCCTTCTGCACAGCCTGCACTTGGAACCTGTATATCGAGACATGTTTATCAAAACCTCCTACTACACTCTTCTTTGTTTGGGAGGTCGGCATCCATTGTGAGGAATAGGCGTCACGTCCTTAATGGAATTGATTACCAACCCCGCCGCTTGCAAAGCACGTATAGCAGTTTCACGGCCAGACCCCGGACCCTTAACGAGCACCTCAACCTCTCGCAGACCTTGATCCATAGCTTTTCGAGCTGCCTGCTCAGCAGCTAACTGTGCTGCAAAAGGAGTACCCTTTTTAGTCCCCTTAAACCCTACGGTACCGGCGCTGGCCCAAGCAATAACATTGCCCTCTTTATCGCTTATCGAAATAATTGTATTATTGAAGGTTGACTTTATATGGGCAATACCTTCCCTGATTAACCTTTTTTCTTTCTTTTTTCTCCGAGGTCTACGAGCCAATTTCAAACAACCTCCCTTATAGTTTACTTACCGCGCTTTACTCCCACTGTTCTACGAGGACCCTTTCTGGTTCGGGCGTTGGTTCTTGTTCTCTGTCCCCTAACAGGCATCCCACGACGATGCCGCAGTCCCCTATAGCACCCAATAGCCATAAGCCGTTTAATGTTCTGAGAAATCTGAGCTCTAAGTTCACCTTCAACAGGATACTTCTCAACTTCCTTTTGGATCCTACTAACCTCCTCATCGGTAAGGTCTTTGACCTTGATCTCAGGACTTACCCCCGCGTCATTTAGGATCTTTTTTGACAAACTCTTACCTATTCCAAATATGTAAGTCAAAGCTATATCAATTCTCTTATTAGCTGGTAAATCAACCCCTGCTATTCGGGCCATTTTCGCTGTACCTCCTAACCTTGACGCTGCTTATGCCTTGGATTAGAACACACCACCAGGACTCTGTTTTTTCGCCTGATTACTTTACACTTCTCACACCTTGGCTTTACAGATGAACGAACCTTCATTTTAATACCTCCCAACATCAATTGCAAGTTTTATCAAGCTAATTTACTTATTTATGACGATATACTATCCTTCCCCTTGTGGGGTCGTACTTGGAAATTTGTACAGTAACTTTATCCCCGGGAAGGATGCGAATATAATGCATGCGCATTTTCCCAGAAATATGGGCCAGAATCTTCCTACCGTTTTCAAGTTCCACCCGAAACATTGCATTCGGTAAAGGCTCAACAACCGTACCAACTACTTCAATGACATCGTCTTTGGACTTAGCCATTATCTCGCTTCATCCCCTCTCTTTATCACCGTCAAAACCTCCGGACCGTCTTTGGTTACCATAATTGTATGTTCGAAATGGGCCGATAAACCTCCGTCAAGAGTAACCACTGTCCATCCATCCTCAAGAACCCTCACTTTATAATCCTTCTCGTTAACCATGGGTTCAATGGCCAAAACCATACCTTCTTCGATAACCGGCCCTTCCTTTCTTTTGCCAAAATTAGGTATTTGGGGTTCCTCATGTAAAGCAGTACCCACACCGTGACCTACAAAATCACGAACCACCGAAAAGCCTGCTTTTTCGACCGTTTTTTGAATACTCCAGGAAATATCTCCAATCCTTTTGCCAGGCAGCGCATTGCTTATCCCCGCAAAAAGAGCCTTGCGGGCTATCTCAACTAATCTTAAAGCTCGTGGGTTACTGTTTCCCACCACAACACTAAACGCTGCATCCGTATAAAACCCTTCATATACCACTCCGATATCTATACTCACCAAATCTCCTTTTTCAATCACTCTTTCTCCGGGTATGCCATGCACAACCTGGTCGTTAATGGAAACACATATTGAGGCTGGGTATCCTCTATAACCCTTGAAAGCGGGCTGGGCTCCCCGTTCCCTAATGAGGTTCTCTGCCACTTCATCGAGAAAACGGGTTTTTATGCCTGGAGCAATCAAAGTACGAAGCTTTTCTATTACCGAAGCCAGTATTTGCCCACTTCTTTTTATCTTCTTAACATCTTCAGGCGAAGTTATCCTACTCATCTATTGTTTTTGTCTGATTTCCTCTAATAAGGATTTAACACTCTGGTAAACGGCCTCTATTCCGCCTCTGGAAACCACTTCTTTTAAAATCCCCTTAGAGCGGTAAAAATCAATCAAGGGTTGCGTTTGTTCCTCGTAAGTTTTAAGACGCTGAGCAATTACTTCTTCTTTGTCGTCTGGACGCTGAATCAGCCTTCCTCCACACACGTCACATACCTGGTCACGCTTGGGAGGCTTGGAAATCAAATTGTAAGGCGTCTGACACTTCTCACAGATTCTACGTGCAGAAAGTCTCCTAATAACTTCCTGGGGATCCACATTAAAGTATATAACAATGTCCAATGGAGAGCTGGCTTTTTCCAGGATTTTATCAAGTGCCTTTGCCTGAGCAAGAGTGCGTGGAAATCCGTCAAGTATAAAACCTCGTTTCACTTCATCTTGAAGTAACTTTTCCTCCATAATGCCAATTACTACTTCATCGGGAACCAAAAGGCCCGCCTTAACATACTCTTCTGCCTTTTTTCCCCAATCCGTTTGGTTTTTAATGGCCTCTCTTATAATATCTCCAGTAGCAATATGAACAAGACCAAAATCTCTCTCCACCATTTTTGCCTGTGTTCCTTTACCTGCCCCAGGAGGGCCCAAAAAGACAATTCTCATTCAAATTCCTCCTCTGCTTCTTCAGGATTTGCGGATAAAACCTTCATAGTGGCGCATAAGAAGTTGTGCTTCAAGTTGACGAACAGTTTCAATAGCCACACCAACCATTATCAAAATTGCTGTTCCCCCAAAATAAAAAGTAGTAATATTGGTAACCCTGACCAGAATGTTAGGGATTATGGCGATAAAAGCCAGGAAAATAGCTCCCCATAAGGTAATTCGGGAAAGACAACGGTCCAGATATTCTACAGTAGACCTTCCTGGCCGTATTCCCGGGATAAACCCACCATACTTTTTCATGTTGTCCGCAAGTTCAGCCGGGTTGAAAGTAACCGCGGTATAAAAATAAGTGAAGAAAATTATCAAAGCAGCGTAAAGAGAGAGATAGAGAGCAGAATTGGGAGAAAGCATATCGGCAACGGACTTCATAAAGCTTGAACCCTGGAAAAACTGGGCAATGGTAGCTGGAAAAAGGAGGATAGATGAAGCAAAAATGATGGGAATGACTCCTCCCTGGATTACTCGAATGGGTATATGAGTGCTCTGGCCGCCATAAACCCTTCTTCCTACCACTCTCTTGGCATACTGTACCGGGATGCGTCGTTGTGCTTCCTGAAACTCGACCACCATTGCAATAATCAAAATCCAGACAATAAGGTTAATTGCAAATAAAAAGGGATTGATTTCCCCAACTCTAATCATGGAAGTAGTACGAACTATTTGAGGTGCTATACGAGCCACGATACCACCAAAGATGATGAGAGAAACTCCATTTCCCACACCAAAATCAGAAATCATGTCGCCAAGCCACATCAAAAAAATACTCCCTGCAGTAAGGGTCAATATTATGGTTGCCCGATAACCCCATCCAACAGCAGGTAAGACCCCTAGGTTTTCCATCCAAACAGTTATACCAAAACCTTGAATCATGGCCAGCAAAATGGTTCCCCAGCGAGTATACTGGGTTATCTTATCTCTTCCCTCTTCACCGCTTTTGGCCAATTCTTCCAGTTTGGGAACAACTGCTGTCAAAAGCTGCATAATAATTGAAGAATTGATATAGGGCATGATTCCCAAAGCGAGAATGGAAAAATTACTCAGGGCACCACCGGCGAACATGTCCAAAAAGCCAAGCAATCCTCCCTGCGAAAAAACGTTGGCTAAGGCTTTTGGATCAATGCCGGGCACGGGGATATGAGCACCTATTCTAAAAACAACCAGCATGAGCAATGTAAAAACGACCTTCCTTTTCAGGTCGGGTATCTTGAATAGCTTGACCAGAGAATCCCACATTTTCAAAGCACCTCGGCCTTTCCGCCATTCTCTTCTATAAGGGCCTTTGCTTTTTCTGAAAAAGCGTGGGCTTTAACTACCAGATTTGGCGGGCAGTTTCCTTTGGCGAGTATCTTTATTTTGCTCTCTTTGGACTCGATAAGACCAGCTTCATAAAGAACCTCAGGAGTTATTTCCCTAACATCTTTAAGCCGAGAAAGGGCGGCAAGATTAACAATTTCCCATTCTTCGCACCCCAGAGAACGGAAACCGCGCTTGGGGATACGGCGTACCAAGGGCATTTGACCACCTTCGAAACGAGGATGAATCTGTCCACCAGAACGAGCTTTTTGACCTTTCATGCCTCTGCAGGCGGTTTTACCATGACCAGAACCTATGCCCCTACCAACTCTCTTTGGTCTATGAAAAGCACCCTCTGACGGTTTCAAATCCACCAATTTCATAGCAGCTCTTCTCCTTTCACTCAACATTTTCTACTTTCAAAAGATAATCTACCTTTTGAATCATGCCTCTTAAAGAAGGATTGTCTTCCTTAACTACTGTCTGGTTAAGACGCCTAAGACCCAAGGCCTTAAGAGTTCTTTTGTGAGACTCCGGTCTGCCAATGGGACTTTTCAACAGGGTGATCTTTAACTTGTTTCCCATATCCTCTCCTCCTCAGCGTACAAAAAACTCTTTAACGCTTTTCCCTCTTAGTTTCGCAACTTCCCGCGGGTCCTTAAGGTTGCAAAGACCATTCATAGTAGCTCGAGCTACATTAATAGGGTTGTTGCTACCTAGAGATTTAGTTAAAACGTCTTTCACGCCAGCAACCTCAAGAATAGCTCGTACCGCACCACCCGCAATGACTCCGGTACCAGGTGCGGCTGGCTTCAAAACCACCATGCTAGCCCCAAACTCTCCAAGCACTTCGTGAGTTATGGTAGATCCTCGCATTGGAAACTTTATTAAGGATTTCTTGGCCTTTTCTATAGCTTTGCGCACCGCATCGGGTACTTCCTTAGCCTTACCAATCCCAATTCCCGCTACGCCTTCTCCATTACCAACGGCAACCAAAGCCCGAAAACCAAATCTTTTACCACCTTTCACCACTTTGCTGACTCGGTTAACCGCGATTAACTTTTCAGTTAACTCCAGCCCTTCAGGCTTAACTCTTCTGCCTGCTATGTCCATAGCACTTACCTCCTGTAATCTTCCACTCAAAATTGAAGCCCAGCTTCTCTTGCTCCATCAGCCAGAGCCTTTACTCTTCCATGATACTTGTAACCACCACGGTCAAATACTACCTTATTAATGCCAGCATCCAAAGCCTTTTTGCCAATAAGCAGGCCAACTTCTCTCGCCATTTGAGTTTTGGTTCCCTTGAAACCTCTGATTTCTGGAGAAAGGCTCGAAGCAGCAACCAGCGTTCTTCCTTCGTCATCGTTAATAATTTGAGCATATATGTGTCTCAAGCTTCTAAAAACACAAAGCCGGGGTCGCTCCGCAGTGCCATATACTTTTTTTCTAACCCTACGATGTCTGCGCAATCTTTTCTCTTTGCGTTCTTCAACACGCATGCTCTTCTTCCTCCTCTATTTCGCCATAGCTTTACCTTGCTTGCGCCGAATGACTTCACCCACGTACTTTATACCAGTACCTTTGTACGGTTCAGGTTTTCTGAGCTTCCTTATGTCAGCAGCGACCTGCCCTACCTTTTCCTTATCAATTCCCTTAACTTTTATAATTTGCTGGCCTTCAACCTCGAAAGAAATCCCCTCTGGTGGTTCTATCTCTACAGGATGGGAAAACCCAAGGCTCAAAACCAGGGTGTCACCCTTCTTCTGGGCACGATAACCCAAACCACTGAGCTCCAGGGATTTTTCAAAACCTTTAGATACACCCTCAACCATGTTGGCTATCAAAGTACGTGTCAAGCCAAACAGCGACTTATCGAGCTTGCTATCCCCCTGAGGAACTACGACCACCACATTATCTCTTTTCTCTATACGCATTCTGGGGTGAAATTCCTTCTCAAGAACCCCCTTTGGGCCCCTAACTCTCACGAGGTTTCCTTCTATTTCAACCTCAACTCCCTGGGGTATGTTTATTGGTTTCTTACCAATACGAGACATGCTCCAATCCTCCCTCACCAAATATAACAGATAACTTCTCCTCCAACTCCAAGTCTCCTTGCCTCTTTGCCAGTTAATACACCCTTGGAAGTGGAAACCACTACAGTACCCATCCCACCAAGCAAAATGGGAATCTCATCCTTTCCAACGTAAACTCTTAAACCAGGCTTACTGATTCTTCGTAAACCATTGATTACCCGTTCCCGATTAGGGCCATACTTCAAAAAAATAATCAAATCTCTCTTAGGACCATCGGAATCAGTTACTTTGTAATCCTCAATGTAACCCTCCTGCTTCATAATTCGCGCAATTTCTATTTTAAGCTTTGAAGCAGGAATAGACACGCTTCCCTTACGAGCCTTTAGAGCATTCCTAATTCTCGTCAACATATCAGCAATAGGGTCTGTATGCGCCATAGTACTCCCCTTCCTACCAACTGGATTTCGTAACACCAGGTATTTCTCCTCTACCAGCAAGGGTTCTGAAACAAATTCGGCATATTCCAAAATCTCTCAAATAACCCCGAGGACGACCACACAAGCTACAACGGTTACGATAGCGAACCTTGAATTTATAACCTCTCTTATTTCTCTCTATCTTTGCCTTACGAGCCATTGCTCATCCTCCCTTACGATTTGCGAAAAGGTAAGCCAAGCAACTCGAGTAAAGCCCTGGCTTCTTCATCGTTTTTTGCAGTGGTAACAAACGATATATTCATACCCCTTACTCGCTCCACTTTATCGTAGCTTATTTCGGGAAAAATTAGCTGCTCTTCAATGCCTATGGTGCAATTACCTCTCCCGTCAAAACAACTATCCGGAAAACCCCGAAAATCTCTGATACGTGCAATCGCAATGTTGAAAAAGCGATCCAGGAACTCGTACATCCTATCTCCTCTTAAGGTCACTTTGCAACCAATGGCCATCCCTTTCCGCAACTTAAAATTCGATATAGATTTTCTTGCTCGAGTAACAAGTGGTTTTTGCCCGGTAATAAGGGACAATTCCTCTATTGCCAAATCAAGATACCGGGAGTTTTGCGTTGCATCGCCAACACCCATATTGATAACCACTTTCTCAAGTTTAGGAACCTGCATCGGATTTTTATATCCAAAACGTTTCAATAGTGCAGGAACCACTTCATTTTTATATTTTTCCTTAACAACCGACACGGTAGCTCCTCCTCAAACTATACTTTGTCAATAATTTCTCCGCACTTTTTGCATATTCTGACTCTGAAATCGGAACCAGAAACACGTTCTCTCCTGATGCGTGTGAGTTGATTACATCTGCTACAAACCAGACGCAGATTGGAAATCCGCAAGGGATTTTCTTTTTCGATAATCCCTCCCTGTGGATTATCCTGGGTAGGACGGGTGTGCTTTTTGACCATATTCACACCTTCCACAATTGCTTTACCATCTTGAGGAAAAATACTTAAAATTTTTCCTCTTTTGCCTTTATCCTTGCCTCTAATGACTTCAACAAGGTCACCCTTTTTCAAAGGCACTTTTACCTGGTTCATGCTATACACCTCTCAAACAACTTCCGGGGCTAAAGAAACTATCCGCATAAACTGCCTATCTCGCAATTCGCGACCAACAGGCCCAAAAATACGTGTACCCCGAGGCACATTTTGATTGTTGATTAACACGGCAGCATTATCGTCAAAGCGAATAACCGTACCATCTTCTCTGGCAACTTCTTTCCTGGTACGAACCACAACTGCTCGTACCACTTCTCCCTTTTTAACATTGGAGTTAGGTTCAGCTTCTTTCACCGAAGCAATAATTATATCACCAATACTTGCATAACGACGATTCGAACCACCCATAACCCTTATGCACATTATTTTTTTGGCTCCAGTATTATCAGCAACCTCAAGCATTGTAGTTGGTTGAATCAATTTCCTCTCCTCCCTCTTCTACACTTCTTTCCAGAACAGTCACTACTCTCCAGCGCTTGGTTTTGCTGAGTGGTCGAGTTTCTTCAATAAGCACCTTATCGCCAAGTTTACAGGTATTAGCTTCATCATGAGCCTTAAATTTGCGTTTTCTTTTGACTTTCTTGCCATAGAGAGGATGCTCGCTTAAGCGAATCACTTCCACCACCACTGTTTTATCCATAGCGTCACTTATCACTGTGCCAACCAATCTCTTGGGACCTGGCATGTTATTGAACCTCCCGCTGTTTAGCCGCTAATTCTCGTTCTCGCTGAATAGTTTTAATCCTTGCAATATCCCGTTTTACCAATCTTATCCGACGAGGATTCCTGAGTTGCCCAGTAATAGCTTGAAAACGTAAGTTAAAAAGCTCTGTACGTAAATCTTTTAATTTTTGATTGAGTTCCTCATCGGTCATGTTACGCAGTTCGGAAGCCTTCATCACAATCACCACCTATTCCGTCTGTCGTTCAACTATACGGGTTTTAACAGGCAACTTAAATGAGGCAACCCTTAAAGCTTCAAATGCTGTTTCACGATCCACTCCAGCAATTTCGAAAAGAATTCTTCCTGGCTTCACCACTGCAACCCAACCCTCTACGGGGCCTTTACCCTTACCCATTCTTGATTCAGTGGGCTTTTTGGTGTATGGCTTATCAGGGAAAATGCGAATCCAGATTTTTCCTTTCTTAATATGCCTTGATATCGCGACTCGTGCAGCCTCTATTTGGGGATTGGTAATCCAAGCTGGCTGTAAAGCCTGCAAACCAAAATCTCCAAAGTCAACTTCACACCCTCTATAAGCAACTCCGGTCATTCTACCACGATGCTGTTTTCTATACTTAACTCTCTTCGGTATCAACATAGTCCTCAAGCTCCTCCTCGTAAATTTCCTCCTGGGGCATAGTAATTTCTCCTTCCAGGGTTTCGCCAGGAGAGATTACCTCACCCTTAAAGATCCATACCTTAACGCCAATTTTTCCATAAGTAGTAAGAGCTTCAGCAAATCCGTAATCAATATCAGCTCTGAGTGTATGCAAAGGCAAACGACCTTCTCGATACCATTCTTCTCGAGCTATTTCTGCTCCTCCCAGTCGCCCTGAACAAGAAATCTTAATGCCTTTAGCCCCCATTCTCAAAGCACGAGCAATAGCCTGTTTCATAGCTCTACGGTAAGAGATACGTCGCTCAATCTGAAAAGCAATGTTCTCTGCAACCAACTGGGCATCAATCTCAGGCACGGGAACTTCCTCAACTGAAATCTGGATGTTTTTGTTGCCTACCATATCCTGTATTTCTTGCCTGAGCTTTTCCACCTCAGAACCTTTTCTCCCAATTACTATTCCCGGGCGAGCTGTTTTGATCACTATCTTTAGCTGGTTCGCCAAGCGCTCGATATTGATTTGCGAAACACCAGCGCGGTATAGTTTTTCTTTAATGTAACGACGAATTTTTAAGTCCTCAAGAAGGAAATCACGATATTTATCTTCCGAAAACCAGCGCGACTGCCAATCCTTGACTATGCCCAATCTAAGACCAATAGGATTTACTTTTTGTCCCAAGTTAACGTCCCTCCTCCGCTTCGGCAACATAGACAGTAATATGCGATGTTCTCTTGCGAATGATATCAGCACGACCCATAGCTCTTGGTCTCACTCGTTTCATGGTGGGACCAGTATCAACGTAAGCTCTGGAAACGATAAGCTTTTCGACGTCAAGGTTCCAGTTATTTTCGGCATTAGCAATAGCAGACTGTAACACCTTTTTCACCAGGCGAGCCGATTTTTTAGGAATAAAGCTCAAGATACTCAACGCTTCCTGAGCACTTTTGCCCTTTATAAGGTTTACCGCTTGTCTAGCTTTTCTGGGTGAAATACGAACATGCCGAGCTACTGCTCTAACTTCCATTATCAATACCTCCCCTACTTAAGCGCGGTAGAGCGCTCTGTGGGATTACCATGGCCTCTAAAAGTTCGTGTTGGAGCAAATTCTCCCAATCTGTGACCAACCATCTGCTCAGTTATGTATACAGGAACATGCTTGCGACCATTGTAAACCGCAATGGTATGTCCTACCATTTCAGGAATAATCACACATGCTCTGCACCAAGTCTTGATCACTCTTTTCTCGCCTCTTTTATTAAGCTCTTCTATTCTCTTCCTGAGTTTTGGATCGACAAAAGGTCCTTTCTTGGTTGACCTACCCACCTGTTATTCGCCCCCTACTTTCTTCTTTTAACAATCCACTTATCGGTTTGTTTATTCTTTCTGGTTTTAAATCCTTTCGTCAGAAGGCCCCAGGGGCTAACCGGTTGCCGTCCTCCGTGAGCCCGCCCTTCACCACCACCGTGAGGATGATCAATGGGGTTCATAGCAACACCACGAACTGTGGGCCGTATCCCCAACCAGCGTTTCCTCCCCGCTTTACCAATGGTAATGTTTTCATGATCGACGTTGCCCACCTGTCCTACCGTGGCAAAACAATCCAAGTGCACCAGTCTAATTTCTCCCGAAGCCAGACGAACTTGAGCATAATCGCCTTCTTTCGCCATCAGTTGAGCATAAGCTCCAGCTGCCCTGGCTAACTGTCCTCCTTTTCCCCTGCGAAGCTCAATGTTGTGGATGATGGTACCCACCGGGATGTTCCTGAGCGGTAAAGCATTTCCAGGTCTAATATCAACGTTCTCACCGCTCATCAATACATCTCCAACCTTCACACCCAAAGGAGCCAAAATATAACGCTTCTCACCATCAGCATATTTGAGAAGAGCAATCCGTGCTGAGCGATTAGGATCATACTCTATGCTCTCCACAGTAGCTGGAATGTTAAATTTATCTCTTTTAAAATCAATTAAGCGATACTTTCTTTTGTGACCGCCACCGCGATGCCTTACTGAAATTCTCCCCTGATTATCACGTCCAGCTTTCCGCTTCAAGGACACCAAGAGGGATTTCTGGGGTTCAGCTCCCGGCGTAAGTTCTTCAAAGGTATACCCGGTCATCTGTCTTCTACCAGGTGTTACTGGTTTATATTCTTTAATGCTCGCCATCCTACTCGCTCCTTTTGCTCCGCTTAACTTATATCAAAGGCTTTAATTCTTTCACCAGGTTTCACATAGACAATAGCTTTTTTCCAGGAAGCAGTTCTACCCTCAAACCTACCTAACCTTTTCTTCTTGCCTGGAACATTCACGGTATTAACCTTCAAAACAGTAACTCCAAACATCTCCTGAACGGCTTTTTTAATTTCACTCTTGGTAGCTTTAGGGTTAACCTTGAAAACATATTTATTCTCTTCCTGGAGCTTTACTGCCTTCTCGGTAATTATTGGGTGTATGATGATCTCTCTATCCACACTCATTTATTTAACACCTCCCACAAAGAGAGGAAAGCCGGCTTCTCAAAAACCACATTTTCAAATTTCAAAAGATGATAGGTAGATACAGAGTTAACAGGTAGCACGTCAACATTTTCGAGATTAGAAAAAGACCGTAAAACATTTTCGTTCTTGGAGACAGTTACCACCAGTGTGCTTCCTTTTAAACCCAAATTAGTTAAAAGCTTGACTGCTTCTTTGGTTTTCGGTTGTTCCAGCAAAAGATTCTCCACTACACGTAAGCTTCCCTCTTTTATTTTTGCAAGCAGCGATTGTAGCATTGCCTGACGCTTCTCTTTTTTGTTAAGAGAAAAGTAATAAGAGCGAGGACGAGGCCCAAAAACCACTCCTCCGCCACGCCATATAGGGGAACGTATACTTCCATGTCTTGCTCTTCCGGTGCCTTTTTGACGCCAGGGTTTTCTCCCTCCACCACTGACTTCTCCCCGAGTCTTGGTTTTTACCGTTCCTCTTCTTTGGTTATCAAGATAGGATTTAACAGCGAGAAATAAGAGATGGGTATTCATTCCTTCATCAACCATCTCTTCAATAACCAGCTGGTCCACCGTTTTACCTTCTCTATCGAACACCGCTATTTCCATCCTATTTCTCCTCCCATGCTAAGAAGCACATTTTTTGATGAGAACAGTGCCTCCTGTGGGACCAGGGACTGCTCCCTTCACCAAGAGCAAGTTTCTTTCTTCGTTCACAGCCACCACTTCTAAGTTGCGAACAGTAACTCTCTCTCCACCCATGCGACCAGGCAAACCTTTACCTTTGAACACTCGTTCTGGGTCCGTCGCGCCAATAGAACCAGGGCGACGATAGAACATCGAACCGTGAGAAGCAGGTCCACCTCCATAGCCAAAGCGCTTGACAACTCCAGCAAAACCCTTGCCTTTAGATTGTCCAGTAACGTTTACCCGATCACCAACCTTAAAACCACTTACTTTGAGTTCCTGTCCTACTTGATAATTTTCTGTATCCTTAAATCTAAACTCTCTGAAAATTCGCAGAGGTGGGAGGTTGGCCTTTTTCAAAATTCCAAGCAACGGTTTATTAAGCTTCTTTTCTCTGGTCTCTCCATAACTAAGCTTCAGGGCTTCGTAACCATCTACTTCCCTGGTTTTTTTCTGAACCACGAAACAGGGGCCACATTTGATAACTGTAACCGGAATAACTCGGCCAGCCTGGTCAAACACCCTCGTCATGCCTATTTTTTCACCAATCATGCCATACTCAACCACTTTCATCTCTCTCTCTCCTTCCACCCCAGTGCTACAGCTTTATCTCTATATCCACACCAGCAGGCAAATCCAGATGCATCAATGCATCGACAGTCTTAGGGTTAGGGTCAATGATATCTATCATTCTTTTGTGAGTCCTTATTTCAAACTGTTCCCGAGACTTTTTGTCGACGTGAGGAGAACGCAAAACAGTATATCTCACGATCTCTGTAGGCAGAGGTATAGGCCCTGCTACCCGAGCACCTGTTCTTTCCGCTGTATGAACAATCTTCAAAGCCGACTGATCCAGGATTTTATGATCGTAAGCCTTTAACTTTATCCTTATTCTCTGGGCCACTTTCCATGCCTCCCCAAAAATTCAAATATGAACACAGCAACCTCCACAGTTACTCTATAATCTCAGTTACTACACCTGCTCCAACCGTTCTACCACCTTCACGAATAGCAAAGCGCAATCCTTTCTCCATGGCAATGGGGTAGATGAGCTTTACTTCCAGGTTGGCATTGTCTCCAGGCATGACCATTTCCACACCTTCAGGGAGCTTGATTTCTCCAGTAACGTCAGTGGTGCGGAAATAGAACTGGGGACGATAACCGTTGAAGAAGGGAGTGTGTCGTCCACCTTCTTCTTTGGTGAGCACATAGACTTCAGCTTTGAAGTGGGTATGTGGAGTGATAGAACCAGGTGCAGCCAGAACCTGTCCTCGCTCTACTTCTTTCTTCTCAATACCTCGAAGCAGGACACCAATGTTGTCTCCAGCTTGGGCTTCATCAAGGATTTTGCGGAACATCTCAATGCCAGTGACCACAGTCTTTTTGATCTCATGGGAAAGTCCCACGATTTCCACCTGGTCACCAAGGTGCAGGACTCCACGCTCCACTCTTCCGGTAACCACAGTACCACGACCGGTGATGGAGAAAACGTCCTCAATAGGCATCAGGAAGGGTTTGTCCAGTTCACGCTGGGGAAGAGGAATGTACTCATCCATGGCATCCAGGAGTTCCCAGATTTTACCACACCACTCACACTCTCGCTTACCACAGCCACACTCCAAGGCTTTGAGAGCACTGCCTACCACTACCGGCACATCGTCTCCTGGGAACTCATAGCGGTTGAGCAGATCCCGCACTTCCATTTCCACCAGCTCTATGAGCTCTGGGTCATCCACCATGTCAGCTTTATTCATGAAGACTACAATGTAGGGCACCTCTACCTGACGGGAGAGGAGAATGTGCTCCCGGGTCTGAGGCATAGGACCATCAGCAGCAGAGACCACCAAGATGGCACCATCCATCTGGGCAGCTCCAGTAATCATGTTCTTGACGTAGTCAGCATGCCCAGGGCAGTCGATGTGGGCATAGTGCCTTTTTTCAGTCTCATACTCCACGTGGGCAATGGCAATGGTGATACCTCGCTCCCTTTCTTCAGGAGCTTTGTCAATCTGCTCGAAAGGTGTGTAGTTTGCCAGTCCCGCCTTGGAAAGCACCATAGTTATTGCCGCAGTGAGCGTGGTCTTTCCATGGTCGACATGTCCAATGGTTCCCACATTGACATGGGGCTTTTTCCGTTCAAACTTTTGCTTGGCCATAGGAATCCTCCTCGTTTCAAGTCTTTTCTAATTTATTTGAACTTGCTAATTATTTCCTTAGCAATGTTAGGAGGCACTTCTTGATAATGAGAAAATTGCATGGTGTAGTTTGCTCGACCCTGGGTGATAGAACGAAGCGCCGTTGCATAACCAAAAAGTTCGGCCAAGGGTACCTTGGCGTTAACAATCTGTAACTCACCCTTGGGTTCCACACCATCTACCCGACCCCTTCGGGCGCTTAAATCACCGATTACATCACCCAGGTACTCCTTAGGCGTAACCACCTGAACCCTCATAATCGGTTCCAACAAAACTGGCTCTGCTTTCTTAATGGCCTCCTTAACGCCAATCGCACCAGCTATCTTAAAAGCAATGTCTGAAGAATCAACCGGGTGATAGGAACCGTCAACCAGTCTTACCTTTATGTTAATAACCGGGAAGCCGGCAAGAACACCGTTATCGAGGGCTTCGCGAACACCAGACTCCACAGCTGGTATGTATTCCCTGGGAATTGCTCCCCCAACGATACGGTCCTCAAAAACAAAGTTCTCCTCACAGGGCTCGACCTCCAGCACCACATGACCATACTGGCCACGACCACCAGTCTGGCGAACAAACCTTCCCTCAGCGCGCGCAGAAGAGCGTATGGTTTCTTTATAGGCAACCTGAGGCTGACCTATGTTAGCCTGAACCTTAAACTCTCTAAGCAATCTATCAACAATTATCTCAAGATGTAGTTCTCCCATGCCAGAAATTATGGTCTGCGCCGTTTCTTCGTCGGTTCTAACTTTAAAAGTGGGATCCTCCTCTGCCAGTTTTGCAAGTGCAATGCTCAGCTTATCCTGGTCTTGGCGCGTCTTGGGCTCGATGGCCACCGAGATAACCGGCTCAGGAAAGGCAAGAGACTCAAGAACTACAGGATGTTCCTCATCACACAAAGTGTCACCAGTAGTAGCACTCCTCATTCCCACTACACCACACAAATCTCCTGCTTTCGCTTCTGCAACATCCTCCCGGTGGTTAGCATGAATAACCAGTAAACGACTAACTCTTTCTTTCACGCCTTTAGAAGCATTAAACACGTAACTACCACTCTTTATAGTGCCCGAATAAATTCGAATGAAAGAGATCTTGCCAGCATGGGGATCCATGAGAATCTTAAATACTAAAGCCGCAAAAGGTTCTTCAGGTAAAGGACGACGTTCCACTTTTTCCCCAGTAACGGGATTCTTACCAACGACTGGTGGCAAATCAAGAGGTGAAGGTAAATACCAGGTTACTGCATCCAGCAACGGTTGAATACATTTATTCTTGAGCGCAGAACCTCCAAGGACCGGAACGAATTCACCCGAAATGACTTTAGCTCTGATTACCTGACGAATATCCTCAGGAGTGATGGTATCCTCAAAATACCTCTCCATGAACTGTTCATCGAGTTCCGAAAGAGCTTCCAGTAAAGCCTCTCTCCATTTTCTTGCTTCTTCTATATACTCTGAAGGGATATCAGAAACTCTATATTGTATGCCTTCCTCATCCACGTCATACAAATAAGCTCGCATTTCAATAAGGTCAACAACCCCCACGAAATCAGCCTCTCTGCCTATGGGAATCTGGACTGGATGAGCGTTGGCGCTAAGCTTTTTACGCATAGCATCGACAACGGCATAGAAATCAGCACCAATCCGATCAAGCTTGTTAACAAAAGCAATGCGAGGCACCTTGTAGCGGTCTGCCTGATGCCAAACCGTCTCCGACTGAGGCTCCACACCTCCAACCCCGCAAAAAACAGCTATTGCTCCATCCAGAACTCTCAAACTTCTTTCGACTTCTACCGTAAAGTCCACATGCCCAGGCGTATCGATGATATTAATCCTACAATCTCTCCAAAAGCAAGTAGTTACCGCAGAACTTATAGTAATGCCTCGTTCTTGTTCCTGAGGCAAGAAATCCATGGTAGCTGTCCCTTCGTGGACCTCTCCAATGCGGTGTATTTTCCCAGTGTAATACAGTATACGTTCAGTAACTGTAGTCTTACCAGCATCAATATGTGCCATAATTCCAATGTTTCTTACTTTAGCAATATCAAAGTCTTCGAACTTTTCAGCTTTATTGTTTGCAATCACTTTACTCAAATCGCCTCATCCCCACTCCAACGTTGGTATTCAGTTTTTAAAACCATCTATAATGAGCAAAAGCCTTGTTGGCTTCAGCCATGCGGTGAGTATCTTCCCGCTTCTTACAAGCACCGCCAGTACCGTTGGCTGCATCAATAATTTCATTCGCCAGCTTTTCAATCATATTTCTCCCTGCTCGTTCTCTGCTTGCATTTACCAGCCAGCGAATACCAAGACTTTTGCTTCTTTCAGGACGTACCTCAATAGGTACTTGATAGTTAGCGCCACCAACCCTACGAGGACGAACCTCCACAAGTGGCATAACATTCTCCAGTGCCTGGTAGTATACTTCCAAGGGGTCGCGTTTTGTCTTTTCTCTAATAATTTCAAAAGCTCCATAAACTATTTTTTCCGCTATGCTTTTCTTCCCATCCTTCATTACCTTGTTAATAAGACGCGCCACATCCACACTGTTGTAAACTGGATCAGGCGGTATTTCTCTTTTAGGAACAGGTCCTTTCCGTGGCAAACCCACTCACTCCTTCTTCAGGATTTAGGTCTTTTGGCACCGTATTTGGAACGTGCCTGTTTTCTATTTTCAACTCCCGCAGCATCAAGAGCCCCTCGAATAATGTGATAGCGTACTCCGGGAAGGTCTTTAACTCTTCCACCGCGAATAAGTACAATGGAATGCTCCTGTAGGTTGTGGCCTATACCAGGTATGTAGGCAGTTACCTCAATACCATTGGTCAATCGAACCCTGGCAACCTTACGCAATGCCGAATTAGGTTTTTTAGGGGTAATAGTCCAAACTCGAGTGCATACTCCCCTTTTCTGGGGAGAACCCTTAAGAGCCGGAGCACTGCTTTTCTTTTTAGGTTTTTTTCTTCCTACTCTCACCAATTGATTAATGGTAGGCATCTCCATCCTCCCTTATCTTAGATACTTTTGGCTCTACATTTTTATCTCAAAATGGCGGCACAAGAAGCGCCAACCTCAATACCACAAGCCTTGCCTAACTCTTCTGCACTATCAACATACTCCAAAGGTATGTCTTTTTCTCTCGCCAAAGATATAACTTCCTCCAGGATTTCACTATCTACGTCACTGGCAACAAAAACTTTCGACACTTTATCCCTTTGAAGAGCCTTCAAAGTTTGCCGCATTCCAACCACTTTATCTGAACTCCAGAGTTCCTGCAGAGCCATTTAAACTCTCCTCCAGAGCAACGGAGCAATTTTAACAACATTTATTCAGCCTGTCAATATTATTCAGCATCTTCTTCCTCATCAGCATCGAAAATTCCTTCTTCCAGAGAATCTTCTTCATCCATCTCTTCCATCGCTCTTTCTTCTGCTCCCATAAGTTCTTTCCAGTCAATCAACTCTTCACTCTCTGGCAAAACCGACTGCTCTTTGGAAACATCTTCTGTGGAGAGTCTCAACTTTCGGTACTTCTCAAAACCAGTACCCGCTGGAATGATTTTGCCGATGATTACATTTTCTTTCAGGCCCACCAACTCGTCTACTTTTCCTTTTATGGCAGAATCAGCCAGAACATGAGTAGTTTGCTGGAAAGAAGCTGCTGACAGGAAACTTTCCACGGCTAACGAAGCTTTCGTTATGCCCAGAACCACAGGACCTCCAGTAGCAACTTGTTTTAAAGAGGGAAGATATATAAACTCCTGAATAAGCGCCCGGGTTTCCTTCTCCCCTTCCACTTCTCGAAGGAAAATCACTTCCACGTTATCTTCAGCAATACGGAGCGCCGTTTCCCTGTCTATAACCTGCCCTGCTTTAACCAGAACTTCACCGTTGCTACCCATGATAATATCCTGAGCTGCTACTTTCCCAGCCACTTCTTTTTCAAGCAATTCGCTGAGTCTTCCTTCGATGGAGAAGAACTTACCATCAACTAGAGGTATTTCCTTCACGCCCTCAGCTACCAATCTACGCGCAATGCTACGACTTATGGTTTGTCCAGCCTGAACAATTAATTCTCCAGTTCTGGGGCTGACTATATCTTGAGCCACTTCCTGACCAAGGATTTCGTCTCTGACAATCCGAATCAGATTATCCTTAATTGGGAAAAAGCGAACGTTCTTCCACACCACTACTTTTTCAATTTCATGATCCTGCAACAAATCGAGATGGTGATCTTCCAATTTGGTATCAGCAGGGATAAGCACCTCTCCAGACTGGGGATCTTTAACATCTTCAGCAAGAATTGCGCCACGCAAACGTTTCCATATTTCCTTTTCCCTTATTTTCAGAAAAACAGGCCCCATTTCAGCGATTTTATCAATTATTGCTTCGTTAATCTCTTCACCAGCCTTGACAACGGTTTTTCCCTCTCGGTCTTTAAGCTCTTCAAAGCAAACTTTACCTCTTAACTCTGCTCTAAGGCTGCGATAGCCTCTGATGACCTTTGCCAGAGTCCCATCTTTCGTCTCGACCGAAAAGGGTTTGCATTCCACAGAAAGTATTTTTTCAAGAGCATCTCCGTTAAGTTCTTGATCTTTTTTCACCACAAGCTGATCGGAAAAATCGAAAACATCCTCGTGCAAAGTTAAGTCTTCAAAAAGCCGTTCCGCTTCTTCAAGAAGCAAACGGTTCTCCTCTCGAATTCGGTTATTCTCTCTCTCAAAATCCTCAATATGCACCAATTCTCCAGAAAGGAGCTCAGTATCACCTGCGTCCTCAACCTTGACCTTGTTAAGGCGAGCTATCTGACGTACTATGACCTCAATATGTTTATCGTTAATATTGACTCCTTGGGAAAGGTAAACTGACTGGATTTCCTCTACCAGATACCTCTGTACCTCACGAATACCTTTTATCCTGAGAATATCTCGGGGATTAATGGGTCCAAAAGTGAGTCGATCCCCAGCCTTTACTTCATCACCCTCAGTCACACATACTCTTACATCGTGAGGTACCAGGTAAGTCCTAATCGTTTGGTCTTCTTCGTCTTCAAGGGGTTTCACGTATATTTTCTTTCTGTTGCCTACGATCTCGATCTTTTCAACCACTCCATCCACATCAGAGAGTACTGCCGCCTTTTTGGGTTTACGAACTTCAAAAAGCTGTTCCACTCTTGGCAAACCCTGTGTAATATCTTCTCCAGCTATTCGCACACCACCAGTGTGGAAGGTACGCATAGTGAGCTGAGTACCTGGTTCTCCAATCGACTGTGCCGCAACAATACCCACCGCTTCACCCAGGTCCACCAGCTTACCGGTAGCCAAATTACGGCCATAACACTTAGCGCAAACGCCATAGCGAGTTTTACAGGTAAGAACCGAACGTACCCAAGCTTCTCTGATGCCCTTCTCTTTCATTCTGGCAATGGCATCTTCATTGATTTCTTCACCAGCTCTGACAATGATCTCTCCGTTCTCAGGGTCTTGAATATCTCGCAATGCTGTTCTTCCCAGAACGCGCTCTTCAAAAGACTCAACCACGTTTTTATTTTCATCCAACAGATCTGTGACCAGGATACCATCATCCACACCACAGTCGTACTCTCTGACGATAACATCTTGAGCTACATCGACCAAGCGACGGGTTAAGTAACCAGATTTTGCAGTTCTCAAGGCAGTATCAGCAAGTCCTTTCCTTGCGCCATGGGTGGAAATAAAGTACTCGAGAACACTCAAGCCTTCCCGGAAGTTAGCCTTGATGGGATAGTCAATAATTCTACCAGAGGGATCTGCCATGAGACCTCGCATTCCCGCAAGCTGACTAACCTGGCGGATGCTGCCTCTGGCTCCTGAGGTAGCCATCATGTTAACAGGGTTGAAATCATCCAGATTGCGAAGTATGGCATCGGCAATCTTGTTTGAAGCTTCAGTCCAAACATCAATAACCTTCTGCTCTCTTTCTTCTGAAGTAATTAAACCCTCACTATAGTGTTCGTTGATTTCTGCTACTTTTCTCGTTGCCTCTTCGATAATCTCGGCTTTCTGAGAAGGTACTTCAAGGTCCAGCACTCCAATAGTTGAACCAGAACGAGTGGCATAGTGAAAGCCGGTTTCCTTAATGCGGTCTAACATTTCTACCGTAACCTGATTGCCAAATTTCCGGTAACAAAGACTAATTATCTCTAAAAGCTTCTTTTTGGTTACTGGTTCATTATAGTAAGGCATCCCTTCGGGTAATAACTGATTAAAAATGACTCTACCTACAGTGGTAAACTCTACCTCCGGATGCTTCTGGGTGACTTCTTTAATCCTGATGGGTTCATGAAGGTCCACTTTCCCAAAATCATAAGCAAGTAAGGCATCGTCAATGGTTAAAAACGCTTTTTTCTTCTCATAGTTCTTTGAACTCAACAAAGTCATGTAGTAACAACCCAGAACCATATCCTGCCCAGGTACCGCTACCGGATTACCGTTAGCAGGTGAAAGGATATTATGCGAAGAAAGCATAATTATCTGGGCCTCAGCCTGAGCCTCAAGAGAAAGAGGTACATGGACCGCCATCTGGTCTCCGTCAAAGTCTGCATTAAAGGGAGGACAAACCAAAGGATGCAATTGAATAGCATTGCCCTCCACCAGGACTGGCTGGAAGGCCTGAATACTCAAACGATGCAAAGTAGGAGCACGGTTAAGCAGTACCGGGTGTTCTGCGATAACCTCTTCCAGAGCTTCCCAAACTTCATCCCTGGCTTTGTCAACCATGCGCTTGGCACTCTTTATATTATGAGCATAACCCTTGTCCACCAGTTTTTTCATCACAAAGGGCTTGAAAAGTTCCAGGGCCATCTTCTTGGGAAGACCGCACTGGTCAAATCGCAAACGCGGTCCAGAAACAATTACTGAGCGTCCGGAATAGTCCACACGCTTACCCAGAAGGTTTTGGCGAAAACGACCTTTTTTACCCCTAAGCATATCGCTTAAGGATTTAAGCGGTCGATTCCCTGTGCCCAGAACCGCTCTCCCTCGGCGTCCATTATCAAAAAGAGCGTCAACTGCTTCCTGGAGCATTCTCTTTTCGTTTTTGATAATGATCTCTGGAGCCCCCAACTGCAGTAATCGCTTTAAGCGATTATTGCGGTTAATCACCCGACGATAAAGGTCATTGAGGTCCGAAGTGGCAAAGCGACCACCATCAAGCTGTACCATGGGCCGGAGATCTGGAGGTAGAACGGGTATAACTTCGAGAATCATCCATTCTGGCTTGTTACCCGACTTACAGAAAGCCTCAACAACTTCCAGTCTCTTAATGATTTTCTTGGCTTTCTGCCCTGAAGCTTCTTTAAGTTCCTTGCGCAGTTCTCTCGCCAATTGATGAACATCTATGCTCTTCAAAATTTCTCGGACTGCTTCAGCTCCCACTCCAGCTTTAAAATCAGGGTCATATTTCGAAAGCAACTTAGCTTCAGTTTCCAAAATCATTTGAGCCTTTTTGAGACCCGTTTTACCTGGGTCAATGATGATATAACAGGGTTCCTCAACTGTATCAGTAAGGGGTGTCTCTTCAAAAAGATTACCAAAGGTTTCCCTGAGCTTTTGCACTTCGGATTCAGAAAGGACTTCATCTCTTTGGTAAGGAAAAGCTCTTACGTCAACTACTTCAAAATGCTCTTCATCTATCTCCTCTACCGAAAAACTATTCTTATACTTGGAACGGTAACGAGTGTACTCTTTAAGGTTGAGGCGGTCGCCTACTGAAAATGGCAATTCGTGAACCTCGGTGATTCTGTAAGCAGGCTCAGCAACAAAATCAAAATCGTACTTGCGGTAAATGTCGTACTCGGTCTTGCGAATAATCTGCTCCTCTTTCAAGTCGGTAGAACCGGGATTGATAACTTTATAGCAATCCTCCGTCTTTCTGCCTGAGGCAAAGTAAAGTACCTTTTCCAGGTTTTTGGGCAAAATACCCAGAAGCAAAGCCATTTTACTGGGAATACTCTTAAAATACCAGATGTGTGAAACCGGAGCCGCCAGTTCAATGTGCCCCAGGCGTTCCCTGCGCACCACTGAACGAGTAATTTCAACACCACAGCGATCACAGACTACACCTTTGTTGCGAATTCTTTTGTATTTACCGCAATAGCATTCCCAGTCCTTGGTGGGTCCAAAAATTTTTTCACAGAAAAGACCATCTTTTTCTGGCTTAAGAGTTCGATAGTTTATGGTTTCCGGTTTTTTAACCTCTCCATGAGACCACTTACGGATTTGCTCTGGAGAAGCCAGAGCAATTTTCACCGCACCCAGGTCATTAACGTCTATCAAGAAAGTTTCCTCCTTTGTTCACTTTTTACTTAGATTTTAGATTTGCCCCCAGAGCAGGGGCATCCTCATCAGAATTTTCTATTTCTTCAAGAGAGATTTCTCTTTTTTTGGAATCATAAACTCGCACGTCCAGAGCCAGACTTTGCAGTTCTTTGACCAAAACCTTAAATGATTCAGGCACCGAAGGCTTGAGCACGTTCTGCCCCTTCACAATAGCCTCGTAGGCTTTGACTCTTCCCATGATATCGTCAGACTTAACGGTAAGCATCTCTTGAAGGGTATAAGCAGCTCCATAACCCTCAAGAGCCCACACCTCCATTTCTCCAAAGCGCTGTCCTCCAAACTGCGCTTTCCCACCCAGCGGTTGCTGGGTAACCAGCGAATAAGGACCCGTAGAACGAGCATGAATTTTGGTTTCCACTAAATGAGCAAGTTTCATCATATATATATATCCAACGGTAACTTCGTTATCAAAGGGTTCTCCAGTTCTGCCATCAAAAAGGGTAATTTTAGCATAAGGAAGGATTTCCAGATCGGGAGAAATTCTGGTATCAAACAAATGCTCCTGAGGTGTATTGGTCACAGCCTTGCTTTGATTCAGGGCTTCCAGAATTTCCCACTCCTTGGCCCCATCAAAAGGAGGACTGGCAACAAACTTTCTCTCCCGATTGGCAATCCAGCCCAGATGGGTCTCCAGAATTTGACCAATATTCATTCGCGAAGGCACACCAAGCGGATTTAACACTATATCCACCGGCGTCCCGTCAGGTAAGAAGGGCATGTCCTCTTCAGGAAGAATGCGAGCAATGACCCCTTTGTTGCCGTGTCTTCCAGCCATTTTATCTCCCACAGTGATTTTTCGCTTTTGAGCAACATAAACCTTAACCAGTTTATTGACCCCAGGAGCCAGCTCGTCTCCCGCTTCCCGAGAGAACACCTTAACATCTATCACCTTGCCATATTCTCCATGCGGAACCCTCAAAGAAGTGTCGCGAACTTCACGTGCTTTCTCGCCAAAAATAGCTCGCAACAAACGCTCTTCGGGAGTTAGTTCTGTCTCTCCTTTGGGCGTAACTTTACCAACCAGAATATCGCCCGGCTTGACATTAGCTCCAATGCGGATAATTCCCTCTTCATCAAGATCTTTTAACGCTTCTTCTCCCAAGTTAGGTATATCCCTGGTGATTTCCTCAGGACCCAGTTTGGTGTCACGTGCTTCCACTTCATACTCTTCAATGTGAATAGAAGTAAAAATGTCTTCCTTAACCAAGCGTTCACTAATCAATATCGCGTCTTCAAAGTTTTCTCCTTCCCAGGGCATAAAAGCCACCAAAACATTTCTGCCCAGGGAAATTTCACCCATTGAAGTACATGGACCATCAGCAATTATCTGACCTACCTCCACCCGGTCACCAACTCGAACCAAAGGCTTGTGATTAATGCAGGTGCTTTGATTGGAACGTTGAAATTTATCCAACCAGTAAACGTCCATCAAACCTGAATCTGTTTCTATTTCTATCTTTGAAGCATCCACTTTTCTAACTATGCCGCTGTTGCGAGCCACAACTGTAGCACCTGAATCCTGGGCAACTTTGTACTCCATACCAGTACCAACATAAGGAGGCTGAGTTCTGAGAAGAGGAACTGCCTGACGCTGCATGTTAGTGCCCATTAAGGCTCGGTTTGCATCGTTGTGTTCCAGAAAAGGAATCAAGGAGGCTGAAGCACTAATAATCTGCTGCGGCGAAACATCCATAAACTCAACCTTCTCACGAGGAACTTCTACAATTTTACCCCGAAAGCGAACCACAGCTTTTTCCCCAACAATACGACCCTCAGCATCGACTTCCACATCACAAGGCGCAATATGATACCTGTCTTCCTCGTCGGCAGAAAGATATACCACTTCATCAGTAACCTTACCATTGACCACACGTCGATAAGGAGTTTCCAGAAAACCGAATTCGTTGACCTTAGCATAAACACAAAGAGAAGAAATCAACCCAATGTTGGGTCCTTCAGGAGTTTCAATGGGACACATTCTGCCATAGTGAGTATAATGCACGTCTCTAACTTCAAAGCCCGCACGGTCTCGCTGTAATCCACCCGGTCCAAGCGCGCTCAATCTCCTTTTATGAGTTAGCTCGGAAAGTGGGTTTACCTGGTCCATAAACTGGGATAAGGGGTTACTACCAAAGAATTCCCGGATGGCAGCAACCACAGGGCGAATGTTGATAAGGCTTTGAGGAGTGATTGATTCAGAATCAGTCTGTATAGTCATTCTCTCCCGAATAACCTTTTCAACCCTCAACAAGCCAGTGCGGAACTGGTTTTGTAAAAGCTCTCCCACTGGACGGGCTCGCCGGTTGCCCAGATGGTCAATGTCATCGTCGTATCCTATGCCGTCTATAAGGTTAAGCAGATATCTTAAGCCACCTACTACGTCCTGAGGAGTAAGTGTCCTACCTTTCTTCACTACAACCTTTTCCACTCCAGCTCGCATAAGATAATGAATGCTTTCTATGGTGAGTTCCTCTCCGGCTTTTAAGAAGACTTCCCCCGTTTCCATATCAATGACGTCTTTGCTAAGTATTCTGCCTTCAAGCTCTTCAGAAAGCGTTTCTTCAGTAAAATCCCGCTCTATATAGACTTTAACTGGCAAACCTTCTTCGTTGAAAATTTTTACATACTCAATGGGGTATTCAAGGTTAAGCTTCTCCAGCTTCTGGGCGAGCTCCCGATCTACACGGTCACCCACCCGAGCTACGACTTGAAAACGCTCCTTATCATAAGCGTCAGCAATGAGATTAAAATCCCGAATAACCTTGTGTTCCTCAAGGTCCAGAATTACATCTTCCGCCACTGCTAACTCTTCAACTCCAACCAGTCGTTCTTCAAGTTTCAGCTTATTATTGATTTTGTATCTTCCTACTTCTCCCAAATCATAGTGACGAGGATCAAAAAACAGATATTTTATAAAGTTGCGCGTATTTTCCTCAGTAGGTGGCTCACTGGGCCGCAATCTCCTGAAAATATCTACAACTGCTTCTTTGGTATTTTCGGTGCTATCCCTCTCCAGAGTTCTGCGAATAAAAGGATGATAGTCAAAAAGAGCGAGAATTTCTTCGTCATCACTAAAGCCAAGTGCCCGCACCAAGGTAACAGCGTTTATCTTTCGGCGTTTATCAACCCTGACAAAAATTATGTCTCCAGGGTCAACACCAAACTCTAACCAAGCACCACGGTTAGGGATAATTTTAAAACCATATTCTACCTTGCCAGTTTGGGTTATCTCCTTAGAGAAAAACATGCCCGGGGAACGTATCAACTGAGTTACCACAACTCTTTCAGCCCCGTTAACAACAAAAGTTCCCCGTTCTGTCATGATGGGAAGGTCTCCCATGTATACGTCTTGCTCTTTGATTTCGCCAGTCCTACGGTCAATAAGGCGAATTCTCACATACAAAGGAGAAGCATAAGTCCTACCTCGTTCCTTACACTCCCTTACTGAATAAGGGGGCTCCTCCACACGGTAACCCAGGTATTCAAGAACCAGATTACCTGTGAAGTCCTGGACTGGAAAAATTTCCATAAAGACCTCGTGTAAACCCTGCTTTTTCCTTTGCTCTGGGGGCACGTCTTTTTGCAAAAACCACCGAAAAGATTCCTTCTGAATCTCTACAAAGTCAGGCAAAGGAAAAGAAGAGGGAAGCTTGGCAAAGCTTTGCCTATCGATATATTTTGTGCTCACCCATTACACCACCTTTGAGGGATTAGGCTTAAATCGGGTATACGCCATGCAAGATTAAAATAAGAACTTAACGGAATCTTTTAAAGAAGAAAATCCCAACACTCCCCATTTTTCACAGCACCAGAACAAGCAAGGGCTTATTATAGAAGATTTGTCAATGAGTGTCAACAAATTTTTAAAAATTTTTTGGAACTAAAAAATACCAAATATTTATCTTCCCTGAAAAAGACGCATAGCAAGAACAGCAGGAAGCCCAGCCTCCAGAATTTTTGAAGCGGTTTCCTCGACAGGATAATCCACTCGCCTTACGTAAATTTTCCCTTCTTGAGTATCAAGTACTGCAAAGCAGGCTCTGGGATTGCCATCACGTGGTTGTCCCACGCTACCACAATTCACAAAGTACCTCTTGTCTTTTTCCAGAACGATTACCCCTCCTTCCTTCATGGAAAACTTACGAACTACTCCTTGCTCTCCACTCCAAATATAACCTTCGGCAACGTGGGTGTGAGCAAAAAAGCAGACCTTGAACGAGAAACGTTTGAAATCTCTCAATGCCTGCCGATAATCGGTGAGGTATTCTTCAAGCGGGTCACTGAGTGTGCCATGAACCCCCAGGACTGCTTCTGTCAGAACTTCACGAAGTGGGAAGGATTGTATCAATTCCAAAGCCTTAGTGGGCAGAACTTTTCTGGTCCAGAGGAGTGCTTCATACGCAACAGGGTTAAACCACTCAAGAGAAAGAACACCCGTGCAGGCGGCTTCGTGGTTGCCCATCAGTATTTTTGCTTTTCTTTCCACAAGCCAATTTAAACACTCAGCAGGTTGTGGGCCATAGCCAATAACATCTCCTAGAACATATACCGCATCAACATCTTCAAAAAACCTGGCTATGGCCAGCAGCGCATCAAAATTTCCATGAATATCAGCAAGTATCGCTATGCGCAACTAACGCAACGACCCTTTTATCCTCATAATACTGGTCAGGGAGGAGCGAGCCAGCTCATCAAGCTTGAGAGTTATATACTTAATCGTTTCCTCCAAATTGGGAATTAACACATATTCCAGAGCGTTAACTCGCCTCCGGGTTTTCTCTATTTCAACAGCCAGGAGCTCAATAGCCTTTTCAGCTTCCGCAAGGCGAATCATCAAAGGCAGAACCTTGAAGAAGGAACCAAAGGCTTCATCAACCTCGGCTGGAGTGTGAATCACGCTGTAAGTGTAGGGGTCGCCCTCCACACGCACCTCAAAATGCGGAACTCTCACTCCAGTTATAAAGCGCACTTCCATCTCCAGCTCCAGTCTCTGCTGGGGAAAAACAGTGATGAGCTCCTTATCCTCAGAACGAAGCATCAAAGCAGCTTTGTTTTGTGCCTCGAAAGCTTTCACAATCTCTGCTTCAATCTGTTGGCGGAGGGTGCTGTTTTCCCTAACTATTTTCACAAAATCCTGAATCAAGGCTTCCAGTTTATCTTTCAACAGCTTATGGCCCCTGCGCGCCATGGAAAGTCTATTTCTCAACTTCATCAATTCCATGCGGTTCGGATTTACATTCAAGCGCATCGATTATGCACCTTCGCTCTCAGAAACTTTCTTTCCATAAAACTTGTCAAGATAGGCATCTCTGATACGCTTCAATTCCTCCCTTGGAAGCATCCGCAGGAGATCCCATCCAATCTCAAGAGTCTGTTCTATGCTTCTGTTCTCGTATTCCCCCTGTCGAACAAAACGGTCCTCAAAAGCATCCGCAAATTTCATATACAAACGGTCCAAGTCGGTAAGCGAGCTTTCTCCAAGAATCGCTGCCAATTCCGCAGCCTCTCTACCTCTGGCATAGGCAGCAAACAACTGGTTGGCCACATCCGCATGGTCTTCCCGGGTCTTACCAACACCGATGCCTTTGTCTCGCAAGCGAGAAAGAGAGGGTAAAACATCAATGGGCGGATAAATACCCCTACGGTGAAGTTGCCTGCTAAGAATGATTTGCCCTTCGGTAATGTATCCAGTAAGGTCAGGTATAGGATGCGTTTTATCATCTTCGGGCATGGTCAAAATCGGAATTTGGGTAATAGAACCCTTTTTACCCCTTATTCTTCCAGCCCGTTCATACATGGTAGCAAGGTCGGTGTAAAGATAGCCTGGATAGCCTCTACGGCCAGGTACCTCTCTTCGTGCTGCCGAAACTTCGCGCAATGCTTCACAATAGTTAGTCATGTCAGTAAGCACAACCAAAACCTGCATGTCCATTTCAAAGGCCAGAAACTCGGCAGCAGTCAAAGCCATTCGGGGGGTGATTATCCTTTCTATAGCGGGGTCGTTAGCCAGGTTTACAAAAAGCACCGAGCGTTCTATGGCACCCGTGTTTCTCAGCTCAGATATGAAATAATTCGCCTCCTCAAAGGTGATACCCAAAGCTCCAAATACCACGGCAAACTTTTCTTCTTCTCCCAGCACTTTTGCCTGTCGAGCTATCTGTGCCGCAAGACGAGCATGAGGTAGCCCTGACCCAGAAAATATTGGTAGTTTCTGGCCCCTGACCAGGGTATTAAGACCATCAATGGCAGAAATACCAGTCTGGATAAAATCGATGGGATAATCGCGCGCTACTGGATTGATGGGATTACCATTAATGTCCATCCGGGCATCGGGAACTATCGGAGGACCACCATCTATAGGAACACCAGAACCGCTGAATATTCTACCCAAAATATCCCCGGAAACTGGTAACTCCATAATCCTCCCCAGGAAACGTACCCTGGTTTGGCCAACCCCAATGCCCTCCGTTCCCTCAAAAACCTGCACCAGCGCTCTACCCGCACTGGTCATTAAAACCTGACCTCTCTTGAGGGAACCATCTTGAAGCTCTATCTCCACAATTTCCATGTAACGAGCATCCTGAACTTCCTCAACCACCAGCAAAGGCCCATGAATTTCGGAAACAGTGGTAAACTCTTTATACATTGCTTTCAACCTCGCCCCGCAGTTTTTCTCGAATTTGATTCCGGATTTCCTCGGCAAGTTGTTCTATTTTTTCCAGCTCCTCTTCAGGAACATATTTCATTCTTCCAATTCTCTCACGAGCTGGGATAGCCAGCAGTTCTTTCAATGGCAGTCCCTGCTCAATTGCCTGCATCCCTTCTTGATAATAAACTAAAATGGTACTCAACATGAGGTACTGCTTCTTCAACGAAGTATAGGTATCGATTTCCTGAAAAGCATTTTGCTGGAGAAAGTCCTCGCGAATGGAGCGTGCTATTTCAAGAATAAATCTTTCCCGCGAGGACAGCGATTCCACACCAACCAGACGCACGATTTCTTCCAGCTCGGCTTCCTGCTGCAAAATCCGCATGGCTTCCGCCCGCTTGCTCGAAAAGTCAGCAGCTACTTCTCTTTTCCAGTACTCTTCAAGGTGCTGCAAATAAAGAGAATAACTAATCAACCAGTTAATGGCCGGGAAATGACGACGATACGCCAGACGGTCTTCAAGTCCCCAGAAGACCTGCACCACTCGCAAAGTATTTTGGGTAACCGGCTCAGAAAGGTCTCCTCCCGGAGGAGAAACGGCACCAATAACGCTTAAAGAGCCAGAACGGCCCTCGCTACCCAAACATTGAACTTTACCTGCCCGCTCATAAAAGCTGGCGATTCTTGTACCTAAATAGGCCGGGAAACCTTCTTCACCAGGCATTTCCTCGAGGCGGCCGGAAATCTCACGCATTGCTTCAGCCCAACGTGACGTGGAGTCAGCCATCAGAGCAACGCTATACCCCATATCCCGATAGTATTCAGCAATGGTTATCCCTGTATACACTGAAGCCTCTCGCGCTGCAACCGGCATGTTAGAAGTATTAGCTATTAAAACTGTTCTTTTCATAAGGGGTTCGCCGGTGTAGGGGTCAATGAGTTCGGGAAACTCCATCAGAACGTCTGTCATTTCGTTACCCCGTTCGCCGCAACCTATAAAAACGACCAGGTCAGCGTTAGACCACTTGGCAAGCTGATGCTGCACCACCGTCTTACCACTACCGAAGGGCCCCGGAATGCAGGCTACTCCTCCCTTCGCGATGGGAAAGAAAGTATCTATAACCCGCTGGCCAGTCAACAGAGGCTCATCAAGTGGCAACTTTTTGCGGTAAGGGCGAGGAGTCCTAACTGGCCACCTCTGCAGCATCTTAATTTCTCGACTTTTGCCGTCTTTATCCTCAACAACTGCAATAACTTCTTCAACGGTAAACGCCCCTTCTTTTATTTCTACAACTCTCCCTTCGATGCCAGGAGGAACCATAATACGATGCTTAATGGTCGTAGTTTCCTGTACTTCCCCAAGAATATCTCCAGGTTGCACTTCGCTACCCTCTTTAACCAGCGGTTTAAATTCCCACTTTCTATCCCGTCTGAGAGCAGGAAGTTCTACACCTCGAGCAATAAAGTCTCCAGAGCTTTCTCGTATCAGCTCCAGAGGGCGTTGTGTTCCATCAAAGATACACCCCACGAGTCCCGGACCAAGTTCAACACTTAGTGGCTCATAAGTGCTCACCACCGGCTCTCCAGGCCGGATACCTGCAGTTTCCTCATAGACCTGAATGGTTACCCTATTCCCTTCAACTCCGATAATTTCTCCAAAAAGGCCCTTTTCGCCAACTTTGACCATGTCGTACATTTTAGCTCCATGAAGGTCTTCAGCAATCACCACTGGCCCATTAACACTAAATACACGTCCCGCTTTTTGATTTTTCAACTCCATCATCATTCCTCTCCCTGAAGCAGAATATTGCTTCCAATAGCAAGTTCTACCAGTTTTCTAATAGTATCCCCGCCTTTTCCAATCTCCGCCTTTTTAGTAGGAATGGGGCAAATTACTGGCAAGGCTTCAGAACGCAAATCTTCAAAAAAAGCTTTCAAAACTGGATAAAAACGCCACTCAGTAAAAATAACAGCGTAATTAGCACTTCGTATCTCTTGAAGCATCTCTCGCAACTCTGCATCTTCCTTCACTGCAAAAACATCAAAACCCATGCCTCGAAAACAGAGGGTATTTTCTTCTCCACCCACAAAAGCAAGCTTTACCTTACTCATAGTAGCACTCCCGAATCTTTTGACGTAATACATTCTCGGGCAGTCCAAAGTACTTCCCTTGTAAAACAATACGTAAATTTTTGATATCCAGAGCTTTAGCAAAGAGAAACCCGAGAATGGGTTCAGGCCCAGTAGCAACAATACGGTATGGCTTTAAATGTTGCAAAAGATAGTTATCTATGTTCCTTTCTATGTCTGCTAAAAACGCGGGATCCTCGCGGTATGAACCCTCTTCAGGTAGGAGAAAAGCTAAACCCAAAGAAGCAAAAACTTCCAGAACTTTTTCAGCAGAACCAGTTATCAGTATCGTGAAATCAGAACTTTTCAAAAATGGGTTCTCCAGAAAAATTTTCATCGCCAAATCAAGCTTTCTCTGTTGGAGGCGCAACCGTAAGGCAGCCTGCAGAAGGCTCAACACCACGTAAGCCAGATACCAGTTACGAATAGCCCGACTGCTGGATTCGCTGTACAGCTTCAACAATTCAGCCAGGTAAAATCTATCCATAACCAGCTCGACAGCCTGGATGTTAGAATGCTCTTCATAGGCAGCCATCGCTTCCTGAATGGCTAAACGGTAAGGTTCTGGAACAAACTCTCCGCTTTCACCACTCATAAAACGCAGAATCCTTGACCATTGGAGTGTACCTATTGGAGGTTTTTCCAGGTTTTTTCTGGCCAAAAAAGCCTTGAGCTGCAACTTCAAACCCAGAAAATTGAATTGCATCACGAAAAACTGTGCCAGGTCTTTACCAAGCTTGTGAGATGCTATTTCGTTCACTACCCAAAGATGATGCTCATTAAGTGCTTGATTGAGATCCTCCAATTTATAGCTCAATGCCTGGAATTTTTCCCCAAGATAAGGTACTTCCTGAACTGCTCTGATTGCTTGTTCCAAAGATTCTGCCTTAAGCATAGAATCCAGCACTCTGTAGTTCAAAAGGCTCCTTTCAAGAACCCGAACTCTACCTATCAAATATCCATACTTGCTACTTCTTTCAGGATGCACTTGCAGAAAGGTCTTCATTGAGCAACACCTTGAGCCAGCAATTGAGCAACCAATTGTTCATTGCGACGCAAAAAATCCTCGATAATACTCTCAAAACTTAAATTTACAAAACAACCACCACGTCGAATTAGAAAACCTCTTTCCACCTTTTCCGTTGTGCCACCAAAACTCAGCTTCAAAGATTTTTCAGTGCTCAATGCTTCAACAAAGTCACGACCAAGCCGATTAGCTTCTTCGGGTGCCATGAAAATCTCATCGCCTTCCTGAACATTCTCAAGTAAAAGCTTCTTGCACCATTGAGAGTATACTTCTTCGATTTTCTCAAAAAAGGCCTTTTTCAAAGCCTTCCTTAATTCTTCCAATAATCTATATTTAGCTTCACTAAGCAAGGTTTTGCCTTGCAAACGGGCTTCAGCAAGATAGCGCTGGCTTTCAAGCTCGATCTTTGATTTTGCCTCCTCACGGAGCAATTGCATTCTCTTCCTGACTTCCCTTTCAGCATTCTCTACTCTACGTTCCGCCTCAAGATGCGCTTCCTCAATAATAGATTTTTTTCTTATCTCTGCATCTTCCTCTATTTTACGTAGGATATCCTCAATAGGCATGAAAAAACACGCTCCTAAACCTGAATAGAGTTGAGAAGCAAAATGGTAGCGAGAAGCGAAAGCACAGCGTAGGTCTCTACCATAGCAGGCAAAATGATTGCCTTACCAGTTTCCTCAGGTCTTCTGGCAATTAGACCAATACAGGCAGCCGAAGTTTTTCCCTGATATATACCAGAAAGTAGACCCACAATGGCTATTGGAAGGCAGGCGAACATAATTTGCATACCCTGCGCTGCATTAACGGCAACTGGCGAACCACCAAAAAGTCCCAGTTTAATAAGCACCCAGAATCCTGCCAATAAACCGTAAATGCCCTGGGTACCTGGAAGCGCCTGCAAAAGAAGAACTTGTCCAAACTTGCCAGGATCTTCAGTCATAACTCCAGCACCAACTTCTCCGGCGATGCCTACACCTACTGCAGAACCTATGCCAGCCAACCCTATGGCCATAGCAGAACCCAACAGTGCGAATACCAGTCCGTCTACAAGCATGGATTTCAAACCTCCTTCGTGCTAATTAAATTATCTTTATGTATTTAGTCCTGTACCCAAAAGGCTTAAATTCTTTGCCCCCATTTTCATAAAACTTGGTAAAAAATTCCACGTACTGCAACCTTGCTGAGTGGACAAAAGCACCCAAACCACTCATGGCCAGGTTAAAGAGATGGAAAATCAACGCAATTGCCAGACCTATCAACCAGCCTATGTAGGGAGAACTTCCAAAAAGAGTAGAAAGGGTACGGGCAAGGATTGCAATAATAGTCGTGGAAAGACCCAGAGCAAAAAGTCGGGAATAAGAAAGCACATCACCCAGGTAGGAAACCAGCCCGTAAAGACTCAGTATGCCAGAGAGGACCTTCATTACTGGGTTCCTCTGATGTCTTCCCTGAGTCGCTACCAGAAAAAGAGCTGCTCCAACAACCACCGGTAAAACTACTGAAGCATAGGAGGAAGCAACCGAAAAAACCACCAAATAAACAACTATCGATGAGATAAATACAAACCATCCCAGTTCATCCATCACCGCCTTGGCATAATTTCTCCTCCGCCATTCTTTGACAAAACCCACCATAACCCCCACCAGAACCTGAACTATACCCAAAAACAGGGAAAAGATAAGCATAGGCAGGGGGTTGTTTATGGGGTCGATCAAAGTAAGTCTCCGCTTCAAAAGGCCCAGAAAAGCAAGGGTGGATGGCAAATAGTCAAAAAGGTCTCCCAGCCAGGAACCCGTTAAAACACCAACAACCAGGGAAGCCACGCCACCCCAGGCAAGCATCCTGAAAAATTGCTTTGTTGATTCGGGAACTTTCAAAGTAGAAGCCCCCAAAAAACCCAAAAGGGCAAGTATCAACCCGTAAATTGTGTCTCCAAGACAAATCCCGAAAAAGAGGAAGAAAAAACCTGCAACCAGAGGTGTGGGGTCTATTTCCCGATAGTTGGGAAGACCATACAATCGGGTCAACACTTCAAAATTTTGAACCCAGCGATTATTCTCTATAAAAACCGGCACCTCTTCATCCAAGTTAGGTTCACGATGAAATAAGGCCCATTCTTTACCTTTATCCTTGAGGGCTTTCTCCAAGAGGGGAATATCGGATTTACGAATCCATCCGCTGAGAATGGCGGTTTCACTGGTCTGCAAAATAGTCGATTCCTTCTCCTTGCGTTCTAATTCCGTCAAGTAATAGTCATGAGCAATTTTTAACTCTCTCTCAAACTTGGAATAAAGAGCAGCCTTGCGAAGCAACTCTTTCTGGCGGTCAAGCAATGCTTCTATGCGCTGCTCAATTTGTTTTCTGGCCTCAACAGGAGTTCCTTCAAAAGCCTGAGGCAGAGCAAGCAATGAAATAGACATGCTTTGGATTATCTTTTCAAAAGCTTCAAAAAACTCCTTATGAATAACCAGAAAAACTATCAAATTTTTTCCCGAACCCGGAAAGACCTCCATTTCCCAAAGAGTACCAGCTTCTGAAAGCCTTTGTCTTAGAACTTCTCTTTTCTCAGCAGGTACCTCTATCAAAAAACTCTGGGTGTAGCGCGTGGAACCCACATCTTCAAGGAAAACATCCACTTTTTCGATTCGAGAAAGAAATTCCCGCAACGCAAGCAACCGGTTAAGGCGGGACCTTAAGGACTGCACCTGTTCCTCAATAGAACGACAGGCTTTATACAACGAGGTATGATCAAAACATGGTTTTCTAAATTCCTCCATCTGCACTTCGAGGGGCTGAGGGAAAAAGTTACTCAAACCAGAAGCAGGTTTTGAAGAATACTTGCCGATAAAATCCAGGCAGAAGTTAACTTCCAACAAGGCATTTTCCAGTTCTTTTACTCTGCCATCACCACCAACCCTGGCTATCAAATCTTCAGGTAAAGACCTCTCCTCTTCCAGGGAAACAACGCCTAGTTCCTGCAAAAGGCCCAGACAGGTATCACGAAAAGATCGGTGCACTACCAGATGCATTCGGCGCATTTCACTGATAGCCATATTCCGTCCACACCTTCTCCAGTAAAAAGTTAACCATCTCTGGAAGCCGCCCCGCAAAATGACGCTCAAAATTCATTGCCTGCTCCTCATACTCCTTCCGTATACGAGCTGCTTCTTTCTGAATATCTTCGATTCGGCTTTTTCTCATCAATTCTATTTCTTCCTGAGTTTCCTGGATAAGCTTTTCTTCCATTTCCCGAATCCTGACTTCGGCTTCCTGGAGAATCCTTGCAGCTTCTCTCTCTGCTTCTCGAATTTCCTGCTCTTTCTTTCTTTCAAGCTCCCTTATTCTCCCAACCACATCGACAACCATGTAAGTTAACCCTCCGACTTATTGATAACCGTCGTAATCTTATCAAATCCCCGTTTCAATTGCAATAAATCGTGATAAAATTATCAAAAAAATGGGTTAGGAGGTGGCAAGTATGAAAGCGCTCGTACTTTACTACACAAGGACTGGTACAACTCAAAAAATGGCTGAAACCATTAGTCAAACACTTGAGCAAGAAGGCATTGTAACCGATCTTGTGGAAGCAAATAATTTCTCAGTTGATAAATTGCCTGAATACCAAATCATCGTAATAGGCTCACCCACCTATTACGGAACCATGGCAGCAGAGATAAAACAAATCCTTGATGAAAGTGTTCGTCTGCATGGAAAACTCGATGGAAAAATCGGCGGTGCATTCACGTCATCAGGGAACGTAGCAGGAGGTAACGAAACCACCATCTGGTCAATACTCTCTGCGCTATTAATCCATGGAATGATTATAAAAGGAGTCCATTCGGGAAACCACTATGGCCCTGTTGCCGTAGATTCATTTGGAGAGGAAGCTCGAAGAGAATGCGTGGAGTACGCTAAGGAATTAGCCAGGTTGGGGAAAACTTTGATAAAGGAACAACAATAAACCCCTCTTCAGGATTGCCAAAAATTCTTATCCGCTCGGGACACACTGTTGCAACCCAGGCAGTATAAAGACACAAAAGTGCATCCACCACGTCCCTGCCTTTCTGTCTTTCCAAAAGCAGGGGCCGCATATATGTTTCCAGGTTTTTCGCAAAAAAAGAACCAGTTTCTTCTTTGAGACAGGGAAGTAATTCTTCTATAAACACCTCACCTCTTTGGCGAACAATTTTTAGGTCAGCGCACAAAGCTATAGCGCTCAAGGACGCAAAAACTTCTATCACTACCCGCGCTTTAGAAGGCTCCGGAACGGGCACCACCTGAAAGCCATGTTTTTCCAAAAGTTTATGAAACTCAAAAAGCAAAGGAAACCTACTAAGGATAAAAGAACGACTAATGGGCAGGATACCCCATCCTGCTTTCCTTAAAAGCGGGGCAAGTTCTCTTTCCGGTTTTCGATTGCCATCGGAATTAGGAATACGCAACGGGGCATCAATAGCCAAAAGTAAAGAAGGGTGAGCAGCAAAAAAGCGCTCAAAGTCCAGAAAGTCCTTTAGGGCAAAAAGATCGCAAAACTCATAAAGAAAGCCTTTTCGCTTTGCAAGGGCAACCCAGGAATCCTTCCTGAAGCTCCAGGAAAGGTCTACACCCGCAATAAATTCATACTTTTTCCAGAGCGTTCTTTGCAAACTCCTTCTCTATGCGAACCGGATAATCGCCGTTAAAACAAGCGAAACAAAAATCTTTACCTGCGTTTCCAACTATCTCTTTCAAATCCTCAATATCGAGATATTGCAAACTATCAAGATCCAGATACTGCCTTATCTCTTCAACACTTTTTCCAAAAGCAACGAGTTCGGAAGAACTTGGAAAATCCACTCCATAAAAACATGGAAAACGATGAGGAGGGGAACTAACCCGCATGTGAACCTCTTTGACTCCTGCCCTCTTCAGGGTAGTTATCCTTCTCCTTGAGGTATTCCCCCTGACAATCGAGTCTTCAATTACAATCACCCGCTTGTTCTGTAGCAGACTCTTGAGAGGGTTCAACTTTATATCTATCGCCAGTTCCCTTTCATCCTGACGAGGACGAATAAAAGTGCGACCGACATAGGGATTACGGATAAAACCCAGCTCCAAAGGTATGCCAGAAAATTCTGCAAAGCCCAGAGCTGCACACATCCCAGAGTCAGGTACGGGAATTACCATATCAGCAACAGCAAACTCTCTGGCAGCCAGCTTCTGCCCCATCTTTTTGCGTGCCTCGTAAACACTGTTTCCAAAAACCAGGCTGTCTGGACGAGCAAAATATATTAACTCAAAAACACAAAAGGCTTTTCTTGAGGAATAAGCATAGAAAAACGAGCGAACTCCATTTTGATCAATAACCACCATTTCCCCCGGAGCGATTTCTCTTAGGAACTCAGCTCCCAGCACATCAAAAGCGCAGCTCTCCGAACTTATCACATAACCTCCATCCAATTTGCCCAAAGCGAGCGGCCTGAAACCCCAGGGATCCCTAACCGCAATTAGGCGGTCAGGAGCAATGATTCCCAACGAAAAGGCACCCCTCATCTGCCACAAAGCTTCTTTAATGGAGTCCTCGAGATTGTCGAACTGGCTGCGAGCAATGAGATGCAAAATCAACTCAGTATCCATGGAAGACCGGAATACAGAACCCAGACGAGTAAGTTGCTTACGAAGCTGCAAAGTATTGGTCAAGTTACCGTTGTGAGCTATGCCCAGCTCTCCAAAACGACAATCCCCCAAAAAGGGTTGCGCATTCTTAAGGGAAGAAGAGCCAGTAGTCGAATAACGGACGTGGCCTAGAGCAACGTGGCCTTTAAGTCTTTCAAAGTCTGAAGGATGAAAGACCTCACTAACCAGCCCCATGCCCTTCTTTTCCTGCAGGCTCTTCCCGTCCCAAACAACAATGCCTGCACTCTCCTGGCCACGGTGCTGGAGCGAGAAAAGCCCTAAATAAGTTAGCTCTACAGCATTAGGCAAACCAAACACTCCAAAAACGCCACAGCTCTCTTTTAAACCCAGCAAAGACTTCGCCTACCTTTCTGAAAAAATTATGTCAGAAATTAAAACGTCATTTCCCAGTGTTTTCTGGCAACCTCTACGCTAACTCTAATCAGTTCTCTTTTTCCCTTACGGAAAACCAGATGCTTACCCCCACTTCTCCCCAGAACTTGGAAAGGAAAACCCCTTTCAAGAAGAATCTTTTCAAATTTTGGAAAGTCTTTCTCCTCAACTGTAACCACTGCTCTGCCCCCTGCTTCTCCAAACAGAATTACATCTTCTCTCAAATCACCACAATTACCGATATCAATGTCGAATCCCACTGCCGCTTCTGCGCTCAACGAAGCTTCGGCAAGGGCTATAGCCAGACCACCCTCGCTAACGTCAATCGCTGAGCAAAGGCATCTTTCTTTGACAAGCTCGATTAAAACTTCCTGAAGGCGCTTTTCTGCCTCCATATCAAAATGGGGAAGAGGGCCAACCTCCAGATTATGAATTACTCTTAAATACTCACTACCACCGAGCCCATCACCACATTCGCCAAGTAACACAATCAGCAAGTTTTCTTGACTGAAACAGGAAGGAATAACTCTGGAAATATCCTCTACAATCCCTATCATCCCGACGGTAGGCGTAGGATAGATCGAACCCTCTGGGCTTTCGTTGTAAAAAGATACATTGCCACTCACCACGGGAACATTGAAATATTGAGCAGCCTCACTCAGGCCTCTCACGGCTTCCACAAACTGCCAGTAACGGTCCGGTTTGTCAGGATTACCAAAATTCAGGCAATCAGTAATACCAGCAGGAGTGGCTCCACAACAGGCAAGATTCCTTGCAGCTTCAGCAACCGCCATCTGAGCACCCTGGTAAGGATTCAAGAAGCAATAAAGGGGGTTGCAGTCAGTGGTCACCGCTATACCCCAGTTTTTACCTTTTACCCGAAGTACCACAGTTCCCGAACCCGGGTAAATTACTGTGTTGGTTTGAACCATGTGGTCGTACTGCTCGTAAACAAAGCGACGAGAGCACAGGTTTGGTGAGGCAAGCAGGGATAGAAAAGTTTGATTAAGGTCTTCAGGAACAGGCAACGTGTCAAAAGCAAAGCTGTTGAGCTCCTTAAAGTAAGGGGGTTCGTGAAACGGTGGCACACAAGAAGGTGGAGCAGTTAAGGCTTTGGCTGGAACATCGGCCACAATTTCACCTCGGTAACGTATGGTGACCCTTCCTGAGTCAACAACCCGACCAATAACTTCTGCCTCAAGACCCCACTTTCTGAAAATACTGCATATTGTTTCTTCATAGCCCTTTTCAACACAGAGAAGCATGCGCTCCTGCGATTCAGACATCATAATCTCCCAGGCTTCCATGCCTTCCTCGCGCACCGGCACCCGATCCAAGTCAACTTCCATCCCGGAATCACCAGCTGCAGCCATTTCGCTCGTGGAACAGGTAAGACCTGCTGCACCCATGTCTTTTATTCCAACCACTCTACCAGTTTCTATGGCTTCCAGGGTAGCTTCGATAAGGCACTTTTCAGTGAAAGGATCACCAATCTGAACACTGGGCCTCTTTTCCTCATTCTCTGCAAACTCCTGAGAGGCCAGAATACTACAGCCACCTATACCATCTCTTCCTGTCTTGTTACCTACATAGATTATGGCATTGCCTTCACCCCTGGCTACAGCTCGCATTAAACCATTCTCGGGCACCAGGCCAATACACATCACGTTCACCAAACAGTTGCCTCGAAAGGAAGGATGGAAGTAAAGCTCCCCTGCAACCGTTGGCACACCAACACAATTCCCATAAAAAGCAATCCCGTCAACAACGCCCCGAAAAATATACCTGGAACGATTTTCATCAGGAGGAGCAAAGCAGAGGGAATCCAGACATGCAATGGGGCGAGCCCCACTACCCAGGATATCACGGATTATGCCTCCCACACCTGTTGCTGCACCCTGCTTTGGCTCCACCTGGGAAGGATGATTATGGCTTTCCATTTTGAAAACCAGAGCTAATCCATCATAGACTATGCCTCCAGCATCTTCTCCAACCAGAGCTTGGAACCTTCCCCGGCGGGGCAAAAGCCGGAACCAACTTCTGGAATGGGTGTAACCACAATGTTCTGACCACTCCACAGAGAACATAGCTATCTCAGTAGAAGTCGGAACTCTACCCAAAATTTCCAGAATCCTGTTGTAGTCTTCCTCTCGTAAGCCAAGACTCAAAGCTATTTCTTTATTACCACTTTGCTGCACTTTCTCTCCTCCAACCATTGAATAATAGATTGAAAAAGTCTTTTTCCGTCTTCTGAACCCAAAATTGATTCTGCACAGCGCTCAGGATGTGGCATCATGCCCAGAACATTCCCCGAAGGCGAAACTATTCCGGCAACATTCCCCACCGAACCATTAGGATTGGCATCCGTGCTAATTCTACCCTGCGCATCACAGTATCTGAAGGCAATCAAATTGTTCCTTTCTAGTTCCTCAAATACTGAAGGGGGAACAAAAAAATTGCCCTGTTGATGCGCAATAGGCATTTTAACCACTTCTCCCTGAGCGTATCGCATGGTAAAAGGCGTATCGCTGTTCTCCACCCTGAGATATACCCAGCGACATATGAAATGACCACCAATGTTGGGCAAAAGCACTCCAGGCAGTAAACCAGCCTCAACAAGGATTTGAAAGCCGTTGCAGATACCTAAAACCAGCCCCCCTTTCTCAGCGAATTCCCGAATACTGAGCATAATAGGAGCATACGCAGCTATGGCTCCGGCTCGCAAATAATCACCATAGCTAAATCCGCCTGGCAACACAATACAATCACAATCTTTCAAATCTCTTGCTGCATGCCAGAGATATACAGTCTCCACACCCAGCACATCGTGCAAAACATGGAAACAGTCTCGATCACAGTTAGAACCAGGAAAAACAACGATTCCAAAACGCATGGTCCACTCCTCATTTTACTTTTTCTAAGGAGAAATCGAAATCCTCAATAATGGGGTTAGCCAGAAGCTGATGACACATTGCTTCAAGCAGCTTTTCGGCTTCCGCGTCATTTTCAGCATCAAACAAAACCTCAAAAAATTTACCCGTCTTGACTTCTTCTACACTTTCAAAGGAAAGTGAATGCAAAGCATTTTTAATGGTAACTCCCTGAGGATCAAAAACACCACTTTTTAAAGTAACGACCACTTTACCACGGTATTGCATGCTATTCCTCCTTCAAAAGGCACGGAGAAAAACCCCGTGCCTTTCGGTTTCTAATACTGTATCAACTCTTTTTTCCCAGTCTCTGCAGATTTCAAAATAGTATCACAAACCAAAGCACAGCGGTACCCATCTTCGAAAGTAGCTCCATAAGGAGCAATAGAGCGGTTGTTCACTACAGCATCCAGAAAATGTGCTATGGCATGTACAAAAGTGTGTTCCCAACCAATAATATGACCATGGGGCCACCACTTATCATAAAAAGGATGATAGCTTTCGGTAACCAGCACATCGTGAAAGCCACGCAAAACCTTTGGTTCTTCATCAGTTAGATACACCTCAAGCTCGTTCAATCTTTCCAAGTTGAAACGCAAGCTCCCTTTAGAGCCATTAATCTCGATTACCTGATAATTCTTGCGTCCACCGCAAAACCGAGAAGCTTCCAGGGTGCCAATAGCACCTCCCTCAAACTCTACGATGGCAACGAACGCATCGTCCACATCGACAGGAACTTTTTTCTGAGGGTCTTCGAGAGAGGGGCGTTCCTTAATAAAGGTACGAGTTAAAGCACTCACGGAAGTAATTTCTCCCACCAGAAAACGCGCTAAATCGACAATGTGGGAACCAAGGTCTCCAAGGGCTCCAGAACCAGAAACTCCCTTTTGCAATCTCCATACAGCTGGAAAGTTGGGGTCCATAATCCACTCTTGCAAATATTGAGCGCGAAAGTGGTATATTTCTCCCAATTTTCCTTCTTCTATTAACTCTTTAGCCAGACGTAACGCGGGAACGAAACGATAGTTAAAACAAACCATCGCCTTAGCTGGGGAAGCCTTCGCCGCTTCCCACATTTTCCAAGCTTCCTCAGAAGTAGCAGCAAGTGGTTTTTCGCAGAAAACATGTTTTCCCAGTTTTAGAGCTTCAATACAGGGCTCAGCGTGTAGGTTATTAGGACCACTATTATCAAATATTTGTACTTCACTATCTTGAAGCATTGTCTTCCAGTCAGTATAGTACTTTTCATACCCATAGCGAACTTTTGCTTCCTTAACGGCTTCCTCATTGCGCCCACATATTGCAACCAGGCGAGGAAAAGCAACCGGAGGCCAGAAAATATAGGGATACTTTTTGTAAGCGTTGGTATGCGCTTTGCCCATAAAAGCATAACCCAGCATACCGATACCCAGCTCCGGTATGTCCTTCGCTACACCTTTTTTCTCGCCCATAGTCACAAATCCAACCTTTTCAGCCATTCAAAACGCCCCCTTTTAGAATATAATTGCCCCCAGCCCCAACTAATAAGGATTGACTTCCTGCAACAAGCTCATTACTTTTCTCGCCAGAGCAAAAATTTCTTCTTTTTCCATCCCTTCCAGATTCACCACTATCGATACCGTGAAAAAATCCAAATCCTTACCTACTCCCGCAACTGCTACTTTTGAAAGTCCTTCCTCTTTGATTCTTTGCATCAAATACCTAGCCATATCCAGGGTTTGTTTTTGAAGAAGTGGCCACCTGGAGATGTCCTCTTCGGCAAGCACAAAGCCAACTTCTGCTCTGTCTCCACGAACCCTGACAAGGGCAAACTCGCCAAAAGAGTAATTTTCTTCCACATAATTACGGAATATTCTTCCTCTGGGAATTTCCTCTGTCAAAGCACTCCCCTCCCTGGAATATTATAATATTTTCGCTTTCTTATACCAGGCCTGAAATGAAAAGAAGCCTGGATGGTTTTCCTAAAATAGAAGTGAATACACAGAGAAAAGAGGGTAAAGCATTGAAAAAGGAATTTTTCCGGAAAGAAAGGGATCTTCTGGGCGAAGAAGCAATACCTGAAAATGCTTACTGGGGTGTGCATTCCAAAAGAGCCAGAGATAATTTCCCTTTCTCAAAAAAAGTCCCCCCATCTCTGGTCAAAGCCTATTTTGCCGTAAAATGGGCCTGTGCCAGAGCAAACCTGGAAGTGGGCCTTCTGGAAGCAAAGATAGGCAACGCCATACTGAAAGCCTGCGAAGAAGGCATGGAGGGCAAATTTAATGAGGAAGTCATCGTACCCATTTTTCAGGGCGGGGCTGGAACCTCTCTCAATATGAATATTAACGAAATAATTGCCAACCGAGCCCTGGAAATACTCGGCTATTCTAAAGGCAACTATCAAAAAATCAACCCCTTTGATCATGTAAACCTGAGCCAATCTACCAATGATACCTTCATGACCGCAGTTAAGGTAGCCACACTCTGGCAACTCGACGAGCTGGAAAAAGAAATCATTAACCTTCAGGAAACGCTGCAGCAAAAAGAGAAAGAGTTTGCTTCTGTGCTAAAGGTAGGAAGGACCGAGCTTCAGGACGCCGTTCCTATAACTCTGGGAATGGAATTTGGTGCCTTTGCTGAAGCCATCGCCCGCGACCGTTGGAGACTCTGGAAAAGCAGGGAACGAATAAAAGAAGTTAACCTTGGCGGAACTGCAGTAGGAACAGGTTTAAATGCTCACCCTGAATACATTGCCAGAGCAATCGTCCACTTGAACGAGATAACTGGTTTGCCGCTGGCCAAAGCCATGAATCTTTTCGAAAATACTCAGAATCTGGATGTTTTCTCTGAAGTATCGGGTCTTTTGCGTTCATTAGCCGTGAACCTGCGCAAAATAGCCAACGACCTGCGTCTACTCTCTATGGGGCCACGAGCTGGTATTAGCGAAATCAGCCTGCCTGCCCTGCAAGAGGGTTCCTCGATAATGCCTGGGAAAGTCAATCCCGTCATGTGCGAATACATAGAAGGCATCGCTATTGACGTAATGGGTAAAGACCAGGCTATAGCTTTTTCCTGCTCCAGTGGACAGCTGGAATTGAATCATCTCGGACCTTTTATTGCCGCTCACATACTGGAAATGATAGAAGAACTCAAATTAGGCATTAACGCTTTCACAGAAAAATGCTTGCGGGGAATAAGGGCCAACCAGGAACGCTGCAACGAATTACTGGAAAAAAGCTTCGCTCTGGCAACCTGTATAGTTCCCTATCTGGGTCATGAACGTACTTCAGAATTAGTTCAGGAGTGCCTCCGGGAAGGCAAAAACTTTAGGGACTTTCTCATCGAGCAAAAAATCTTTTCTGAGGAAGAATTAAAAAACATCTTGAACCCCCTGGAAATCTCGAGGCCCGGTATTCCAGGTTTCGGAAAAGTAGAGGTGAAAAGGCCGTGAAGCAAACAACACCACGTGGCCTGAGACCCCACATAGGCATTTTTGGTAGAAGAAACGCCGGTAAGTCTTCACTGATTAACGCTCTTACTCATCAGGAAGTAGCTATTGTATCAGAAATTCCCGGTACCACTACCGACCCGGTATTTAAGGCTGTTGAATTGCTTCCCTTTGGACCCGTGACGCTTATCGACACAGCAGGCCTGGATGATGAAGGCTTTCTGGGAGAATTGCGCAAGAAAAAAACCTTGGAAATACTCAGACGCTGTGACCTGGCGCTTGTGGTGTGGGACCACAACTCAGACTTGACCTTTGAAAAGCAACTAATCGAGCTTTTGCGAGAAAACGGTATAACCACCATTGGAGTACAGAATAAAATCGACTTGGTCGCAACCACCAACACCCTGGCTGACCACCAGATACCCACTTTCAGGGTAAGCGCCAGAACTGGAGAAGGTATAGAAGAGCTGAAGAAAGCCCTTATATCAATACTACAACGCTCCTACCAGGAGAAACCGCTAATTAAAGACCTCGTCACCATTGGGGACACCGTAGTGCTGGTGGTCCCCATAGACCTCGGCGCACCTAAGGGCAGGTTAATTCTTCCCCAGGTACAAACCATTCGAGAACTGCTCGATGCAGAAGCAGTAGTGGTAATTACTAAAGAAAGAGAATTGGTTGAAACTTTGCAAGGACTGAAAAATCCACCGCGAATGGTGATTACCGATTCTCAGGTGTTTCATAAAGTAGCAGGAGCAGTACCTCCTGGAATACCTCTTACCAGTTTTTCAATCCTCTTTGCTCGCTACAAAGGAGACCTCCTGACCTTCGTGGAAGGCGTGGAAGCTATTGAAAAGCTCAAACCTGGAGACAAAGTCTTAATTTCGGAAGCTTGTACCCACCATCCCATGCCTGATGATATCGGACGAATAAAAATACCACGCTGGCTCAGGCAAAGACTGGGTTTTGAAGTAGATATCGATGTTAATGTGGGAGCCAGCTTCCCAGAAAATCTTTCTCAGTACCAGCTGATAATCCACTGTGGAGCCTGCATGTTAAACCCTAAGGAAATGTATTACCGCATACTTACTGCAAAAAGAGAGAGCGTGCCCATTACCAATTACGGGATAACCATTGCCTATTTACAGGGACTCTTCCCCCGGGTGCTTGAAGTTTTTCCTGAAATGCAAGCCAAGCTGCAAGCCAGAACTTTTTCAGCCAGTCTCTTTCATCGCATCGGTGGGAAATGGTCACTGTAATCAGTTTTGCAGAAAGCGAAATATATCATACTTTCTAAAGTGGAGATAACGGTCAGTCATAACGTTGAGAGGCTTCTTGACTGCTTCAAAGTGGGTAGCAAGAAAGTCGAGTATGGTATCCAGACGGTTTTCCTGGGCAACTTTGCTCTGCCCAGCAAGGCGGTAAACTTCTTTGCCCTTTCTTTCCAGCTCTTCACTGCTGCTCACCGAAACAGGCAAAAAGGGTTTACGACGAACGTTAAAAGGACTACCAAACACCTGCTCTGGAAAAACCCCACTCAGGAAGAGTGCTATATCTCCAGCTCTTTTCAGAAAGACAAAGCGATAAGGCTCTTCCACTCTCTCGCTTATCTCAAGCATCAGGTCAAAGTCCATATCGCTTATAGACTTTTTAAGGTATATGCCTCTCCCTTTACGAATATAAAGAGTGATGTTGTTCACCTTCACAAAAGAGACAAGTAGTTCAACCAGGTAGTCCCTCACGTCTTCCCTCGAAACAGCTTCTATGACCTTGGGTCCATCAAATACGGGTACCCGCTCCCTATAGCCTATACGCTCCAGAGTATAATTCTCCCGTTTGATATCCCTTATTGCCTGCCTCAGAAGAAGCTCAAAGTAAAAATAGGGACTTACTTTCAAAAAGAGATGCTCATCGAGGACTAGCTTTTTAAAGACATTTTCATCGTCTAAAACTACGTCCAGTACCCGGTAATCGTCTCTGACCAGCTCTGCAAAGTGGGACGTTCCCTGTTCGGCAAAAGCCCTTGCCAGGTATTGAAAGTCTTCAGGAATAAACCTTTTAAAAACCTGGCGCATAAGGTATCAATACACCACTCCAAACTTTTCAAAGTAAAAACGAGAAACATCTTCAATCTCTTTCTTTTCTCTAATATTATAAACGTAACGGATTACTTTTTTCTTCCAAAATTCATCCTTGCTCAGTTTACCTTCACGCCACAGCAAAAAATCAAGAGCTCTAACCTGAAAACTCAAGGCATATTCCCCATCTAAGACGAGCTGAACCAGAAACCAGGAAGCTCCCGGAAAAAGGCGACGCAAACTCTCAAAACCAAAACCAATTTGATTCCATACCGCCTGGGAAAGGTCTTTACTCACCATTTGCATCTGGACGAAAGCCTGGTTATCCTCTGAAAGCCCGATATTCAAAACCTTGTAACCAAATTCCTCGAGAAGAGCAAGGGTCCGCTGAATCGCTTCATCAATGTCCTTACTACCCAACACATTGCTCTCAATCAGCACAAAGCTATTTTCGAAAACCAGATGGTCATTGACATAAAACCTGACCTTCCATTCCCCAGGAACAATTTTCGAAGCGTTCGATAAAAGATCCAGTATGCCCTGTGCACCTACGTACTTTTTAGTTTCCTCAATTATTAGAATACTTTCAAAAACCGCTCCCTCTGGAGAAATGAACTCCCAGCGAAGCGTTTCACCCTCCAAAACCTCTTCCAGGAAAACCCAACAGATTATTTTTCCATCCTCTGTGGAAAATTGTTCAATACGTTCCAGGGGAAGACCGTCCTGGTCAAGCCCTCTACAGAGCGCATAATCCAAAACTCTTGAAACAGAGGGTAACTCGGCAGCTCTGACCAGAGGAAGAAACATGCCAAACACAACCATTAATGTTACATAAAACCAAATCTTGCGCATCAAGCGATACACCGAAAGCCCCTTTTTCGTTTTCTCTATAATAACATAGTACTTCTTTAAGTGTTAAGTCTGCCTTCCCTAAAAGCGGAAAGATACTTCATACAAAATTCGTCAATTCCCAAAAGTGCCTCTGCCGCATAGATGGAAGCCATCAGTTCTCTGTCCAGAGGGTCAATAATTGCTGCGTCCAGGCCAAATCCGAGACAGAGCACCACAAAAGTCCGGTTCAAAAGCCTTCTGTTTGGCAAACCAAAAGAAACGTTTGACAAGCCACAAACTGTCTTCACCTTGGGAAACTTATCTTTAATACTTCTTAAGGTTTCCAGAAAAACTTTTCCCTGAGTAGAATCCGTACCCACGGGAATAACCAGAGGATCAATAAAAAGTCGTTCTTCAGGGATGTCATAGCGGTGCACAGCTTCCAGCAATCTATCCACCAGTTTCATGCGCTCCTGACCAGTCTGAGGTATTCCGGCTTCACCCATAGCCAGACCAACTATGGAAGCGTTCCACTCTTTAGCCAAAGGAAGCAACGCTTTTATTTTTGCTTCCTCAGCCGTAAAGGAATTAATGATTAACTCTTTCTTTTTGTAAACCTTCAAAGCTCTTTCCAGCGCCTTTTCATTAGCAGAATCAAAACAAAGAGGCACGCTCACCTCATCCTGAATAATTTCCACCAACCAAGGAAGGTTTTCCATCTCCGATTTAGCATCAGTGCCTGCATTCACATCGATGAAATGCGCTCCTGCCTGCTCCTGTTTTCTAGCTTCTTCAATAAAAAACTGAGCGTCTCTTCTTTCCAGAGCCTCTCGTATAGGTTTACGTGTGGCATTAATCCGTTCTCCAATAATAATCAACACAGCTCGACCTCCTCGCTAATATTAAAAATACGATTAATTTCTCCCTCAAAAAGACGGGCCAGATAAAAGGAACCAGCAACCACCAGAGGCAATCCGTTCTTTACCGCTAAATCTTTTGCAAAAGTGTAGGCCATCGCCGGGTCTTTGACAACCAGGGTGGGTGCAACTCTCTCAAACAGGGAAATCAGATTACCAGGCATTAAGGCCCGAGGGGTGTAAGGTTGGGTAACGACTATCGAATCCGCAAAGCCACCCAGAACTTCCGCAATAGAGTTGACATCCTTTCCCTTCACAAAACCCAAAAGGAAAGTGCTTTTTTCAATACCCAGATAATTACGGAGAGTGTTACGCAAAGCCAGAAAGGAATCACGATTATGGGCCACATCAAAGATTATCAAAGGGCGATTCGAAATTACTTGAATCCTTCCTGGCCAGCTTACTCTTGTAAGCGCGGCTTCTATCGCGTGTTCTCGAAAGTCCAAACCCCATTCCCGCAATATAAGTAAAGCCATCAAAAAATTAGCAACCTGATGGTCGCCAAGAAGGGGGAATAATGATGCGCTCCTGCCCCAGCTTTTCACCTCCCACTGCAGTTGAGACCCCAAAGAATCTCTGGACAGAATTTCAAAAAAACACTCTTCTTCAAACCGGGTTACTGGAGCACTTTTCAGGCGGGCAACTTCCAAAATCACTTTCTCAGCTTCCGGACATTGAGAAGCCAGAACGAGAGGAATCCCAGAACGAATGATGCCAGCCTTTTCTTTGGCGATCTCCCCTACAGAATTCCCCAAAACATCCATGTGGTCCATTCCAACAGGAGTTATCGCTGTCAAATCCGGACAGGAAACATTGGTCGCATCAAGGCGCCCACCCAAACCAACCTCAAAAACAGCCAGATCAACCTTTCTTTCGAGAAAATAAAGAAAAGCAAGAGCCACCGAAACCTCAAAATAAGTAGGCTTGCCCAAAGGAGAACTGCGACCCATTTCCTCAACAACGGGCCGAATACGCCGTACCAGCAATCCCAGCTCATCTCCACCGATGAAAGTATCGTTAATCCGTATCCGCTCTCGATAAGTTACAAGATGGGGCTTGGAATAAAGGCCGCAACTGAAACCGTAAGCCATCAAAAACCTATGCAAAAGGTAAGAAGTGGAACCCTTGCCTTTGGTGCCAGCAATCAAGATAGTGGGTACTCTGAACTGGGGATTACCCAAGCGGTCCATCAACTCCTGCATACGCTCCAGTTTTAAATCCGAATACGAAAAACCAATCTTCTCGTAGTTAATCAAACCGTAAAGGTAGCGCAAGGCTTCTTGATACAACATGACTCGACCTCAATATTCCTCCGGAAGGTTACGCAAAAAGTCATATCTGAAAACCGGTCCTTCTTTACATACATAATAAGGACCAATGTTACAGCGACCACATTTCCCCAGACCACATTTCATCTTCATCTCCAAAGTAGTTATGATATCTTGAGGACGACATCCCATCTCAAGCAACGTCTTAATGGTAAATTTAATCATTATCGGAGGACCACAAACAATAGCAGTAGGTGGTCTATTCCTATCCAGCGGGACAGATGCCTGCAATATCTGAGGCACCAAACCTACTCTTCCTCCCCAGGATTCGTCTCCTTTATCCACCGTGACGATGAGTTCCACATCCTCTCTCTCCGACCACCTCTTAAGCTCCCACTTAAAAACCAGGTCTTGAGGGGTTCTGGCTCCATAGAGAATGGTAATCACGCCAAAACGAGAGCGATATTCAGGGTCAAGAACATAGTTTATAAGTGACCTCAAAGGGGCCAAACCAATGCCGCCTCCAATAAAAAGCAGATTTTTCCCTTCCAACTCATTCACGGGGAAACCATTCCCATAAGGACCCCGGATACCTATCTGACTCCCCGGAACCTGCTGGTGAAGAGCCTCGGTAACCAACCCGATTCTCTTAATACTAAACTCGATGACCCCCTTTTGAGTGGGGGAAGAAGTTATCGAAAAGGGTGCCTCACCTTTGCCAGGAAGAAAAACCTCTGCAAACTGACCCGGGAGGTATTCAAAGTGAAAATCATCTGGAATCTCCACTCGAAAGGTTTTAATATCAGGAGTTTCTGGAATAACCTCCCGTATAACACAGAGCCGAGGAAGATAAATATTTTGAAGTTTACTCACGCTTTTTGTCACCCACCTCTTGCAACATTCCCCTAACCACTTCTCTGATGTCCCAGTTAACCGGACAAGCGGTCACACAAACCCCACAACCAACACACCCAAAACTACCCTCACGCATTGGAAAATAGGAAAACTTATGGAGAACCCTCTGGCGCACTCTCTCGGTATAACCGGGACGTGGATTATGACCCGAAGCATGCAAGGTAAATTTAGGAAACATACAGCTGTCCCAGCTACAAAGCTGATAACCCTTCAGCGCCCCATCCATCACAAGATCAAAACAATAACAGGTAGGGCATAGAAAAGTACAAGCTCCGCAGTTAAAGCACTTCCGAGCCAGTTTTTCCCATTTTTCGCTGTAAAAATTATCGTAAAGTCTCTCTGGAAAGTCCTCATTTATAACAAAAGGCTCTAAAAAAGATTCACTTCTTTTTCTTAACTTCTCAACCTCTTTCGATAACCCAGCACTTATCCCTTCATAAGTGAGTGGGAAAACATCAGCAGGATCCTCCAAATATAACCCTTCCTCCAGAGGCACCAGAAAGGGAGAATCATCAGTATGCCAAAAGGGTCCACCACCCACCCAGTTACAGAAACAGGTTACCTCGGGAGCAAGACAGGCCACAATCACCAAACGAAGAGAACGACGATGTGAAAAATAGAGACCATCTGGAGGTTCTTTTCCAATAAAAATTCTGTCCAGAACATCCAAAACCGCTTTTGCCTCGCAAGGCAAGGCAAAAACCAAAGAGGGTAGCGATTCCTCCTCAACCGGCAAATCCTCCACAGACCATCCTTTTCTATTCCATAAGAAGCGACAAACTTTGCGCCATTGAGGATAAAAGGCTTCCTTCACAGTACGTATTTCTCTGTCCAGGCTTTTAAAGAGATCCGGATATTTGTTTTTCAGCCGCTGGGTAACCCATACCCTGTCCCTTTCATTCACAATCCATTCTCGAAACTTTTCCTGGTTCCAGTAACCCTTTCTCATTATCCCTAACCCCTCACTTTATAAATTCGTTAGGGTCATTTTCTTTGTAAGTAAGCAAGGGTGCTTTTTCTTCAAGGCTTAACCCTGCTTCAAAACCAAAATACTCCTTAACAATGCTCTCCACCTTAATAGTGAGAAGCGCAATGGGGATTCCTACCGGACAGGCTCGCTCGCAAGCTCCACACTCTACGCAACGACCAGCAAGGTGCATGGCACGGCCCATGTGGAAAACAAAATTGTCAGAGAAAGTTGGACAGGGAGTTGTCCAGCGAGGGTGGGTGCTTTCCACAAAACATTCGTTGCAGTAGCAAAGAGGGCAGGCTTCACGACAAGCATAGCAGCGAATACAGGAGCTAAGCTCTCTGTAAAGCTCGTCAAAACGCTTTTCAGGACTTTTTGAATCCATTTCTTGCACATAATCCAAACCAAATTTCTCCCAATTACTCTTGTCAAGAGGCTCGCCGACCAAGAAATCATAAAGAGGAGGGTTGGGATATCGGCAACGAAGACAGGTGTTTTCCATAAAATCCTGATAGTGATATTCCTTTCCCTCGATAACAAAACCCTCTTCCTTCCAAAAAACTGCATCATGGGAAAAGTTTCCCAGAGAATCCCACATCTTTCTCCAGTCCAAAATACCTCTGCATGGGACGCCAATGATTTTCAAGCGCTCACGCTCAAATTGCTCTTCCTGAAGAAGAACTATTAGCGACCGTGCATCACAGCCCTTAGCAACGATGCCCAGTCTTTTATCACTTTTTTTATAACGCTGAAGATACCTGGAAAGGTTGACCGAACACAACGGATTAAAAATCATTTTTTCAACATCCTGCAGCTCTTCAGCAAACAAAGGCGAAGTTCGGAAAGGAAGAGAACCCCACTGGTAACCGATAATCATATCCACTTCTTTCTCCGCAAGCAACCTGCGGGCAATTTCCCTTACCTCTTCAGAAAACATTGCTCAAAACTCCTACGAATAATTATGGTATAAACTTAAAAGGGACAGAGGACCATGTTCCCCTAAGCCTTAGAGCTTCAAAAGGAGTCTGTCCCCCGTCCCTAAAGTCCCTATTGGTTGATTTGGCTACCAAGCCACTGTCAAGCGGGAGATAGGACTTGGGACGAAAAACCAAAAATAACTTTTGCGAGGTCTGGCCATGAACAAAAACTCCTGGCAGTATTTCATAGGCATTGATGTTTCCAGGGACAGGTTCACCTATGCAATCATCGATGCTTCTTTGCAGGTGCTCAGTGAAGGTCAACTGCATATGAACTTGGAGGGATTCACTGCCCTCAGCCAGCTTATTAGCTCCTATCCCAACTCCCTGATTGGTGTGGAGTCTACTGGGAGTTACCACCTCAACCTCCTGGCCTTCCTGATTACCAACCAGTACCCGGTGGCACTCATCAACCCCGCCCTCATCAAAAAGTTCTCTCAGAGCATCACCCTGCGCAATACCAAAACTGACCGCATTGATGCCCTCACCATCGCCAGGTTTCTGCTCAAAAACCTGGAAGTGATTCCTCACTTCATCCCTGACAAGCTGGATGACCTGGCTGCCCTGGCCAGGGTGAGGGAAAGCCTCACTCAACAGATTGCCAGAACCAAGACCCAGCTCAAACAACACCTGGTGGTGGTCTTCCCGGAACTGGTGGCTCACCGCAACATCTTCACCGATTTCCTGCTCTCGGTACTTGAAGAATTTCCCACTCCCCATTCGGTTCTCAAAGCCTCCCCAGGCAGAGTGAAGGCTGTCTTCAGAAAGCTCAAAGCAAGAGGAAGAAAACCATCTCTCAGTGCTGAACAGTTCTTGGAACTTGCCAGAGATTCCATCGGTATCTCCACCACCAACTATGCCCTGATCATCAAACATGAAGTGGAGATGCTCCGGTTCCTCAACCAGAAGCTCCAGGAGATTACCAAACAGTTCATCGAGGAAATCCAAAAGAACCAGAAAGACAACTTGGAACTCCTCAAATCCATCAAAGGAGTCAGTGATATCACCTCGGCTCATTTTCTGGCTGCAGTCAAGGATATACACAGGTTTGAAAACCGAAGGAAACTGGCTGCCTATGCAGGTATTGACCCTTCTATCAAACAGTCTGGTTCCCGGTATGCTCGAGGTGGAATCAGCAAGAGGGGCTCTAAGTCTTTGCGGAGATGTCTCTACCTCATGGCAAGTGGAGTTATGCGCTGCAATGAGTACTTTAGAGCTTATTACTTGAAAAAGAGAGGTGAGGGAATGCCCCACAGAAAAGCAATGATTGCCCTCTGTAACAAGCTGTTGAGGGTTATCTTTGCTATGCTCAGGAAAGGTGAAAAATTTGTTCCAGTTACACATTATTTATAGTTGACTCCTTTACCAATCGGGATGCAGGACCAACCTTCTTAACGCTTTCCACCACTTCCTCTACCACCTTAGAGAATTTCTGACCTTCAGAGGCTGAAACCCAGGAAAATTGCACTCTTTCCTCCTCGATGCCAAACCATTTGAGCATCTCCTTAAGAACCAGAAATTTCCTGCGTGCAAAATAATTGCCCCCAATATAGTGACAATCTCCTGGATGACAACCAGAAACCAGCACCCCATCTGCTCCTTCTCGTAAAGCCTTAAGAATATAAAGTGGATTAACTGCCCCCGAACAGGGAACTCTGATAACTCTAATATTGGGAGGATACTGAAAACGACTCACTCCCGCTAAATCAGCACCTGCATAGCTACACCAGTGGCAGAGAAAGGCCACTATTTTGGGTTCCCATCCTTCACTCATAAAGATATTCCACCTCCGCCATGACCTGCTCAGGAGCAAAGCCCTGAACTTTAATCGCACTGCTTTTGCAGGAAGCACTGCACAAACCACAACCTTTACAAAGAGCCAGGTTAACTTCGGCAACTTTTTTCTCAGGATTTACTTTTACAGCACCAAACTGGCACAGCTTCTCACAGTCACCACAACCAGTACATTTCCGCTCCTCTACAAAAGCCACCTCAGCTTCAGAAGTAATTTGTTCTTTGCTCAACACAGTCATCATGCGAGAAACGGCTGCTTTAGCTTGCAGAACACATTCATGAGCAAACTTCGGGCTATGAGCCAGGCCACAAACAAAGATACCATCAGTAGCGAAATCAACCGGTCGCAATTTCACATGGGCTTCCAGGAAAAACCCATCTTGGTTTAAAGGCACTTTCAGTTTTTTGGCAAGTTCCTGGTTTCCAACCTGGGGAACAACACCATTGGAGAGCACCACCAGGTCCGGAGCGAAAAGTACCTCCTCACCCAAAAGCGGAAGAAAAGCCTTAACAACAATTTTTTCTCCATCTACCAAAACCTGAGGAGGCTTATCGTCCTCAAAACGAGCAAAAACAATGCCCATTTCACGGGCTCTGCGGTAAAGCTCTTCCAGAAAACCAAAAGTCCGGATGTCCCGGTAAAGAATGAAAATCTCTATCTCGGGGTTCATTTCTTTCAATCGCAAAGCATTGCGAATAGCCCTCGAACAGCAGGTTCGGCTACACCAGGGGTGATCTGCGTTTCTGGAACCCACGCACTGGATCATCACTACCCTTGCAGGAGAGAAAGAACCCTTTTCAAGACTCTGCTCAAGTTCGGATTGAAGTATAACCCGCGGGCTCAAGCCATAGCCAAATTCACCTTCTTGAGGAAGATACTCAAGACCCCCTGTGGCAACTATCACGGCACCATGCTTGATCCTTCTCTCGGTATCCTTGACCATAACCAGAGATTCAAAATTACCCACAAAACCATTCACTTCTACAACCCGGGTGTTTAGCAGCACTTCTATCTCTGGATCTTCCAAAACCTTATTTTTGAGCTCATGAATCCTCTCAGTAATTTCTTCACCAAAGGGCGTCAACCAGCGTTCAAACCGGGCAACATAACCACCCAGTTCCGGCTCTTTTTCCACCAGAAAAACTTTTATTCCCTGCTTACGAGCCTCTAAAGCCGCAGTCATCCCGCTCAAGCCACCACCTATAATCAAAACCGCTTTTTCAACCGGAAGCAGAGCTGGTTGTAGGGGCCGTTTCAGAGAAACTTTGGCCACTGCCATAGAAACCAGTTCCTTGGCTTTCTCAGTAGCCATTTGAGGTGTCCTCTGATGCACCCAGGAACACTGGTCCCGAATGTTAGCCATTTCAAAAAGATAGGGGTTAAGACCTGCTTCTCGTAAGGTTTCCCTGAAAAGAGATTCGTGTGTTCTCGGAGAGCAGGAAGCTACCACTACTCGATTGATACCCAGTTCCATAATTTTTTGCTTCATTCGTTCCTGGGTATCCTGCGAGCATGTGTATAGGTTCTCTTCAGCATAAACCACTCCGGGTAAATCTTTAGCCCAGTCAACCACTTCTTTTACGTTCACTACACCTCCAATATTAATGCCACAATGGCAAACGAAAACTCCTATTCTCAGCGGCTCAATCTCTACGTTGCGCTCCGGGGGATATTGCTTGTAAGTAATTTCCGAAAAACGTGCTTCACTTAACAAAGAAGAAACATTACAACTTGCCGCACTTGCCTCAACCACAGTTTCAGGTATATCCTTAGGGCCTCCTGCTGTACCACAAACGAAAATGCCATCTCGCGCAGTTAGCGTTTTATCAAGTGGGTCAGTATATGGAAACCCGTTCTCTTGCAACGCTATCCCTGCTCTACGAAACATTTCCTGATTTAAAGGTGAGGCCTCAAAACCCACCGAAAGAATTACCAAGTTAAAGATTTCCTCCTGAAGATGACCACTTTCGTCAACAAAGTAAACCCTCAAATCCCCGTTGTCGAGCTCCTCTACCTTGCCCACTTTGCTCCTTACAAAACGGATGCCTTCCTCTTTGGCACGTTCAAAGTAACGTTCAAAATCTTTTCCCGGCGAACGCATATCAATCATAAAAATGGTTACATCCAGCTGTGAACCCTCAGCATCAGGTCTCTTTTCGGAGCCATGGACAACGGTGTTTACTCCACACCCACACACTGCTGCTTCTTCTCTTGCTTCAATAAGCAGGTGTTCTCTGGCCACCAAAGCTTCCTTAATGGCATACATACAGCAAACAGCAGAGCAATAAGGTTTACCACGCTCCACGTCTCTCGAACCCACGCACTGCACAAAAGCAATCTTGCGAGGTACCTTACCGTCTGAAGGACGAACCACCTTGCCCTGAGTGGGACCAGAAGCACTCAATATCCGCTCAAAGTCTAAACTGGTGATGACGTTAGCGAATTTTCGATATCCAAGCTCTCTATAGCGCTTTACAGGATCAAAAACCGAAGCACCGCTTGCGAAAACAACTGCACCAACCGGAATCTCTAAAAGCTCTTCAGAGTCTTCATGTATAATTGCTTCCCGCTGGCAGGCAGCGACACATTGCATACACTCTGAACAACCACCGCAGGAAAGACAGCGTCGAGCTTCTTCTTTGGCCTCTTCTTCGGTGTAACCCTTGACCACTTCATAAAATCCCCGGATTCTCTCCTGGGGACTCAGCTTTCTCATCCTGACTCGAGGCTTCTTCGGCTCCCGCCAGGGTATGGTAATGGGAGCTTTGCGTTTTTCAAAACTTTGAAGTCCCCTTCCCTGAAGATAAGCATCAATGGCCTGAGCAGCTCTTTTTCCATGAGCAATGGCTTCAACCAGCGTAGCTGGACCAAGCACTGCATCACCTCCGGCAAAAACACCTTCAACGGAGGTTTGCATAGTTTCATCAACTTTGATAGTCCCCCAATTGGTGCGCTCTAAGCTCTTCTCGGGTATATCTACTCGCTGGCCAATGGCTACCAGGAAAAGGTCTGCTGTCACCTCATATACTACATCGGGCATGATTTCTGGTTTTCTTCTTCCTGAAGCGTCGGGAGCACACAAACGAACTGCATTGAACTCCAGCACCACTTTCCCGTTTCGTTTCACAAATCTCTTGGGTGCTGCGCAGAAGTAAAACTCTATTCCCTCTTCTATCGCTTCCTCTATTTCCTCCGCCCTCGCTGGCATTTCTTCTCGGGAACGTCGGTAATAAATGGAAACTTTCTTAGCACCCTTACGCAAAGCAGAACGTGCGCAATCGATAGCCACGTTACCCCCACCAATAACCACGACCTCCTCAACCAAAGGCACTTTTTGAGTGCTGTTGACTCTAACCAGATAATCAAGACCATCCATGACCTCAGGATAGTCTTCTCCATCGATACCCAGCTTCATAGTTTGCCAGGCTCCGCAGGCAATGTACAGGGCAGCATAATCCTCTTTGAAAAGGTCTTCAATCGTAAAATCTCTACCCCAGGCCTTGCCAAAAATAAACTGGACTCCCAAGTCTTTTAAGATTTCAATTTCATATTGCACAACTTCGCGTGGTAAGCGATAGGGAGGTATACCGTAATGCATCATCCCCCCAGGCTGCTCTTTAGCTTCGTAAACACAGACTTGATAGCCCTCTCTGGCCAAAAAGTAAGCACAGCTGAGCCCGCTGGGACCAGCTCCAACAATCGCTACCTTTTTACCTTTGTTCTCTTTTTGGTTCGAAACAGGCTTTAAACCATTTTTAACCTCATAATCTGCTAAAAATCTCTTTAAGTAAGGAATGCCAATTGCTTCATCAAGCACGCTACGCTGGCAGTCCTCCATACAGGGGTGATGGCAAGCTCGTCCGCAAATTCCAGGAAAAGGATTATCCATTCGCACTGTTTGCAAGGCATCTTCAAACCTTCCTTCTCGAATCAGTGCTACATAACCCTGGGCTTTCTGTTCCAGAGGACAAGCTGCCTGACAGTTGGGCAAACCTCGTTTTTCAATTGCAAAAGCACTGGGAAAAGCCTGAGGGAAAAGACGGTAAATGGCTTTTTTCTCACTCAAACCACCCTCAAATTCGTTCGGCAAATTCACCGGACAAACTCTTGCACAATCACCACATCCAGTGCACTTTAAAGGGTCAATATAGCGAGGCTTGCGCCTGACCTTGACCCGAAAATCACCGGGTACCCCTTCAACGGACTCAAGGTTGGCACAGGAAATAACCTCTATGTTCAGGTGCCTACCGCAGTCAACGAGCTTTGGGGAGAGAATGCACATTGCACAGTCATTGGTTGGAAAGGTTTTATCTAACCTTGCCATAAGGCCTCCAATAGCGGTTGAATCCTCGACCAGATAAACCTTAAAGCCTGCATTAGCCAGGTCCAGTGCACTCTGAATGCCTGCTATGCCTCCTCCAACCACCATCACACTGCCTCGGCTTTTACCGTGCATTGCTACCCTCTCCTTCAACCCAACCCAGCTTGGCAATTTCTTCTCGATAAAACCTCTCGAACTCTTCCAGAGAATTGATGCCTTTGTTCCACAGATATTTGATAAGCGCTCGTCGCAGCTCTTGAGTCCTGCGGTCGACCTCGTCAACCACTTTTTTCCATTCTGCAGAAACGGTGCCCTCCTCTACAGCAAGCTCCCGCAGAACCTTCAAAAGATTGGTAAATTCAACATCCTGCGGGCAGTGGGCAGTGCAACGATAACAGCCTACACACAGCCATATGTATTCCGACTGCAAAAGCTCTTCCTGTTCACCAAGCAAAATCTGATGAATGATGCGGCGCGGATTGAAATCCCCCTCAACCTCGCTCACCGGACAACCCGCTGTACAAACTCCACAGGCAAAACAGGAAAGCAAACCTTCGCCCCCAGGGCGAGAAGCAACCCGATACTTGAACTGATAATCAAAAACTTTTGCCTCACTCATTTTCTCTTACCTCTCTTGGGGGTCTTGGATAGAGACCACACCTTTTTACAATTTCAGGAACAATGCTTTCCCAGGCAATAGCCATAATATGCACACCACTTACTCCCTCTATCTTTCGTACTTCGTTGATGATTTCCACACAAATCTTTATGCCTTCCTCCTTGGGGTCTCTGGCCTGGCGCATTCTTTCCAGGTAATAATCGGGTATTTCAAGCCCAGGTACTTCCTTTTTCATGTATTCCAGAGCCCGAACAGACTTAACGGGAATCACCCCAGCCATAATAAAAGCCTTCTCATGTAAGCCCCACTCCCTCACTTCCTCCATCCATTTTGCAAACCTTTCCAGGTCAAAAATCGCTTGTGTTTGGATAAACTGAGCTCCAGCCTGAATCTTTTTGGCCAAACGCAACACCCTCAACTCAAGAGGGTCAGCGAAGGGGTTTGCCCCTGCTCCCAGAAAAGCTCTGATTTCTCCTTTGATAGGTTCACCATTTTGAAAAACTTTCTGGTCACGCATGTTTTTCAAAATTTGCAAAAGCTGTATTGAATCCACATCAAAAACGTTTTTCGCTTGAGGGTGATTTCCCATGCTCTGATGGTCTCCGCTTAAACAGAGAAAATTCTCTATCCCCAGCGCACAAGCCCCCAGGAAATCACTTTGTAAAGCAATCCGGTTCCTGTCTCGACACACCATCTGCATGACCGGCTCCACTTTCTGGCGGGAAACAATCAGGCAACTGGCAAAGCTTGACATCCGCACAATGGCAGTTTGATTATCAGTTACATTCACCGCGTCAACAAAGTCCCTTACCTGTTCACATTTCCTGGTAATTACCGAGGAATCATTGCTTTTGGGCGGTCCAATTTCACAGGTAACCGCAAAATGACCCTCCTGAAGCACTCTCTGTAACCAGCTCACAGTCTGACATCCTCTCTTACCATTTTGCGATGTCCACCATACCTCGAATATGACCAATCCTTGGGGAGCTCAATCCGCAAAAGCTCTTCCACCCTGCCCAAAGACTTAAATTTCTCAAAAATAAGCTGCCAGGCACAATCGCGTTCCGGTCTTACTTCGCACTTTCCACCCTTGGAACCACCACAGGGACCATTTAAAAGGCTTTTTGCACAGCGCGTCACCGGACAGATACCTCCAAAAAGGTGGAGCAGACAATCACCACAACCGGCACAACGTTCCTCCCACAAACCTTGTTCGACGGGCAAACCCATGAATGTGGTGTTCAAAGCAGGATAAACCGGTTTTCGAAAATAAAGCTCTGCCAGAGCTTGTACTCCCACTCCACAGGCCAGAGAAAGAACTGCTTCTGCCTTTTCGACTTCCTCTCCAACCAGTCTGTTGAACTCTACCTCGCACTGTCTCTCCACCGTAGCACTCCAGGCCTCAAAGCCTTTAAGTCTCAGCAGGGCAGCAAGTTCTTTAGCCTCTTTTTCGCCACCCGACATACAAACAGCGACACAGGTCCCACAGCCCAGAATCAGGACTTTCTTAAAGCCATCTAAAAGCTTCAATATCTCAGGAAGGGGTTTTCTTTCACCAACAATCATTGTTTGTCTGAACCTCCAAAAAAGGTAAACATCTCGGTAAGCGCTCGCTCCACTTCACCAGTTTTATCAGGAGTGACTAAGGCCAAAACCACCTTTTTGTGAATCTGCGCTTCTTCAAGCAGGGCATTGGCTCTTAATGTCCTACGCAAGCCTATATCACTGCCTCGTATGTTCTTACAAGCATCCAGTGGACAACCAGCGAGCAACAAAGCATCGACGTCCTCTCCCAAGACAGTAAAAAGCATCTCCTCCTTAATAAAACCCAGACAGGGAATTGCGGAAAGCCTTTTCAACTCCCAGCCTGATGGTAAGGAAGCGTTCTCAAAATAACGCAAAAGCGCTGGATACCCGTTCCTTTCGCAACCAAGAGCTACCAGCCTCATATCAATCAACCTCGCCAGCGAGGACCAAAAATATACTGGCCGTTTTTGCAATCCAGGATTTCTATAGCACCAGCAGGACACAGAGAAGCACAAACACCGCATCCCTGACAGAGAGTCCAATCTATCATGGCTTTTTTGCGCTTACTTCTCCCTTCTATTTTCACAGCTCCAAACGGGCAGGAACGCAAACAGGTTAAACAAAGCACACATTTCTCTTCATCAACAGAACCACGTTCTTTGAGTTTCAGTTGTGCTTTCTCCAGATATTGAGCCACCGAATGCGCCAGATATCTCCATTCTTTGCCAGTCTCTTCCAGAGGAGCACAAAAAACCCCCCTCCAGTAAGTGGAATACTTGTCGACTACCGGGTTAGGAGGCGAAACAACCCTTAAGCTCGCATAGTCAGTGATAAAATATTCATCTAATGCCACAGGCTGAACCTCAAAAGAAGGCACAACAATAAGCCAGTCCACCAGGTAAGAAACTTCACGTCGGTCCTTTTCTGCAATAAAGTTCAGAATAATTTGTTGCATGCTCTCGGTAGCCCGACAGGAAAGGTTCTCAAATCGAGCTTTTTCAAAGCGGATTCCACTTTGCCTCGCTTCCCGATAAGCAAGCTCTGAATTCTCCAGTGCAACACCAACCTGTTCGCACAGAAAGAGCACTTCCGAACAAAAATCCCGGCGAATGCGAGTAGCCCAGGAAAAAGCCTCCCTCCACTGCCGCGGAGAAGCAAGTTTGTGCACCAAAAAGGCAACGCTCTTTTTCCAAAAGTTACGATGGCTATACTTTTTCGATAACTCTTCCAAGAAGAACGCTCTTCCCGTATCCTCTACCTCTTGGGGAAATGCAAAGGAAAGCGTTTTCCTTTCCGGCAAAAAAATTACCGCTCCGAAGCACGTCTCGCCATACGGAGAGTGAAGAAGCTTAAAATTAATTCCCTCCCGATAAAGAGTTACCTTTTCTCTGCTCACAAAAAAGGGTATCCCTTTTTCGCGAAGGGCTTTTTCCACTCCTTCTGTGTTCTTATTCCCTTCAGCAACAATTAAAACTTTTTTCTCTGGCTTCAAAAGAACAGCCTTAACTGGGAAGGGGTATTTCAAAACCAGTTCCTCCTGAAAATAATCTTTCCACCGGGCAACCAACTGAGGTGAAGCCGCATCTTTCGGAATTCCAAAAATCCTAAACTGGCTAAGGTCCTCCGTTATCTCACAAAATTCAGACAATAGCTCAAGGTTGGATTCAATGTCGTCAACCAGCAAAAACACTTTTTCAAAGTTTTTAACATCAATCTTCCTCCCGGTTGACCACTCCGTCCAGGAAGAAATCCGTAAATCTAACTCCTCTGAGAAAACACCGATAGCGTCCAGCAAAGGCTTCACGCGCTCGTATTCAGGACGAAATAATACAAGTATCTTTTTCAATTCCCATCATCCCGCTATCTCAAGTATATTTTCCGCCACCTGACAAGCTTCAAAAATGGTAGTTTCCACATCTTTGGGGCCTCCCGCAGTGCCACATACAAAAACACCCGGGTTGCTGGTTCTACCTCCTCCAAAATTTCTAATAAATCCCCATTCATCGAGTTCAAGACCAAAAATCCGCGCCAAATTTTTGGTTGAACTCCCCGGAGATAGACCTATGGAAAGGACCACCCGGTCAAATTCTTCCTTAATTACCTGAGCATGCTCGTTTTCATAGAAAACCTCCAAACTCCCATTTTCACCTTCCACCCTGAAAGGTATGGAGCGTATCAACGACACCTTATTACGTGCTACTTCCCAGAGATAATCACTTTTGGCGCCAAAAATCTGGAGGTCCATATAAAACATTGTGAACTCAAGGCCTGGCAAAAAGTAACGCAAAAAATCAAGGGCCCTCAGAGCATAACGGCAACAAATCTGCGAACAGTAACCTCGTTTTTCTTTAAAACTGCGCGAACCAACACACTGTATAAAGGCCACTCTACCCTGTGGTGGAAAGAGTTCAAATACCCTGCCATCATTCATACTGCGTTCAACATCCAGACCGGAAAGAACACCTTCCAACCTACCATAACCCAGGTTGGGTACCTTTCGGGCATCAAAAGGTTCCGCCCCCGAAGCGATAACGACATATTTAGCCCTTATCTCTTCGCAATTGGTGGCGACCTGAAACCCTGCATCAAAACGGGTCACTTTTAAGATATCCCTGGGGTAGAACACCAGAGACCGCAAATCTCCAATCTGTCTGCTCAAATCTACATTCCTGCAAATACCACAGTAAAGACATTGCTGGTGCGCTTTGCATCCCAGAGTAGCAGCCAGGCCTCCCACCGTGTCGTTTTTTTCAAGAAGCAGCACCCTGCCATAAGCACTGAGTTTTTTTCCTATAGCAAGACCTGCTGGTCCAGCGCCAACTATTAAAAAATCACACTCCAAGTTCTCCTACCACCCATCCCCAAATAGTGAAATTTGGTTGCTTCACAAAATATAACATCGCTAAAATAAACCGACAACTCTGCCTTCAGAATCAATGTCTACATTCATGCCTGCTGGTCGAGAAGGCAGTCCGGGCATGGTACGCATCTCACCACAAAGAGGATAAAGAAAACCTGCTCCAATGGAAGGCCGGATATCCTTGATGGGAAGTTTAAAACCACGCGGACGACCTTTAAGCTTTGGATCATGCGAGAGAGAAAGATGGGTCTTGGCCATGCAGATAGGCAGTTTATCCCAACCCAACTCCGTATACCGAGCTATCTTTTTCTCGGCTTCCGGTTCGTAAACCACACCATCTGCGCCGTATATCTTGGTAGCTATGATTTCAATTTTATCTTTGATTGGTATATCCAGAGGATAAAGAAAATTGAAGTTATTCGGTACATCACAGGCTTCTACTACTGCCTCAGCAAGTTCCTTGCCCCCTTCTCCACCCTTGGCCCAAACCTCGGAAACACAGGCTCTGAAAGCTCCGTTATCAAGGGCTATCTTCTTAACCGTCTCTATCTCGCGTTCAGTATCTGTTGAAAAGACGTTGATGGCCACTACAACCGGGACACCAAATAGCCTTGCATTTTCAATTTGTTTGATAAGGTTCTCCGATCCTTTCACCAGAGCATCGATATCTTCTTCCAGAATTCCTGGATCCAGAGGTTTTCCAGGAATCACTTTGTATTTGCCGCTGTGCATCTTGAGGGCACGAATGGAACACACCATAACTACGCAATCAGGGCGCAGACCACTGTAGCGACACTTGATATTCATGAACTTTTCCATTCCACAATCCGCACCAAAGCCACTCTCGGTAACTACGTAATCAGCAAGACGCAGAGCAATCTGATCAGCAACGATAGAGCTGTTGCCATGGGCTATGTTGGCAAAAGGCCCTGCATGGACAAAACAGGGAGTATTTTCCAGAGTTTGCAAAAGATTTGGCTTGATAGCGTCTCTCATCAAGACCGTCATAGCACCAGCACATCTGAGATCTTCAGCAGTAACTGGCTCCTTGCGTTCGTTATAGGCTACTACAATCCTTCCCAGGCGCTTGCGCAAATCAAAAATATCAGTAGTCAGGGCCAGAACGGCCATTACCTCAGAAGCCACTGCAATATCAAAGCTACTTTCTCGCGGTATCCCATTCGTTTTGCCACCCAAACCTACAATAATTTTACGAAGCGCCCGATCGCTTATATCCACTACCCGGGGCCAGCTTATAGTGAAAGGATCAATGTTCAGCTCATTCCCGTGAAGCAAATGATTGTCGATAAAAGCAGCCAGCAAATTGTGTGCCGCGGCAACGGCGTGGGTATCTCCAGTTAGATGAAGGTTGAAATCCTCCATAGGTACAACCTGGGAATAACCACCGCCAGCAGCGCCTCCCTTGATGCCAAAGACTGGACCCAGTGAAGGTTGCCGGATGCAGACGATGCTTTTTTTGCCAATTTTATTCAGGGCCATGGAAAGGCCTATGGTGGTAACGGTTTTTCCCTCACCGAGAGGTGTGGGTGTTATGGCAGTTACATCAATATATTTGCCAAGCGGCCTATCCTTAAGTTTTTTAAGCACTTCCAGAGATACCTTTGCTTTGTATTTGCCATAAAGCTCAATGTCATCCTCCTCAATCCCCGCTTCCCTGGCAATTTCAACGATGGGTTTCATCGAAGCCTGCTGGGCAATTTCCAGATCACTTAACATCTTTTACCCTCCCTTACATAAATTATTAAAGATAGCCTTTAATAAATCACTTAATTATTGCGTGACAAAAGGAAAGGGAGAGAACATGCTCTCCCTCTTTGTTGGCAATTCAGTTTAAACCTAAAAGTTCCTTCGCTTTGTCAACTGCTGATGCAGCATCCGGTGCATACCCATCAGCACCAACTTCGTCAGCAAATTTCTGGGTAACCGGTGCACCACCAACCATAACCTTAACCTGGTCCCTTACTCCGGCTTCCTGAAAGGCTTTCAGATTTTCTCGAATTTGAATCATAGTGGTGGTGAGTAGAGCTGACATACCAACCAGTTGAGGTTGGTGCTCTTTGATAGCCTGGATGAACTTTTCAGCGGGAACATCGATGCCCAGATCGATAACCTCAAATCCTGCACCTTCCATCATCATAGCTACCAGGTTCTTACCGATATCATGTAAGTCTCCTTTGACGGTGCCAATCACAAATCTGGCTACTGGTTCTACGCCGGTCTCTGCAAGTTTGGGCTTCAAAACTTCCATGCCTGCTTTCATGGCTCGAGCAGCAATTAACACTTCTGGAACATAAATCTCGTTGGCTTTGAACTTTTCTCCTACCTGGTTCATACCCTTTATTAAACCACCATTGAGAACCTCTTGAGGAGAAAAACCTTCATCAAGCGCTTTCTGAGTTAGTTCGCTCACTGCCTTCGCATTACCTGCAAACAATTCCTTGGCAATTTGGTCAAGAATGTCACTCATCCTCTTTTGCCCTCCCTCTCTAAAATGTTAGCCCTCTGGGTTTAATTGTAACAAATTACCGATTAAAAAACCATAATTTTTTGGATTTTATAAAAAAATTATATTATCATTTTAATAAATTATAACCAGAATCAACAGTAAGGAGGTTTGAGTAATGGATGTTCTCCACAGTTGGTGTGAAAACAAACTTCAGAAAAACTACCTGTCTCTTCTCGTTGGAGCTATTCTGGCAGGCGCCTACATAGGTTTTGCCTCCCAACTATTCACCCTGGTTACTACCGCTGAACTTGCAAACGGGGTCAAACAGCTTTTAGGAGGGATAGTTTTTTCGATAGGACTGATTTTGGTTGTACTGGGAAGAGCAGAGCTGTTTACCGGACATTGCTTGCTGAGCTATTCTTGCTTTACCTTCAAGAATTACGTCATACAAACCCTTAAAATCTGGGGACTGGTATATCTGGGCAATTTTGTGGGATCCATCTTTCTGGCTAGTCTTTATGCTTCAACCGGCCTCTTCAACACAGGTGGAGGAGTGATAGCGCAGCGTGCATACCAAATAGCACTCACTAAAACCCAGATTCCCTTCACCCAGGCTTTCGCAAGAGGTATACTCTGTAACTGGCTGGTATGTCTTGCAGTATTGTTATGCATTTATGCAGAAAACAATCTTACCCGTTTACTGGTTATTCCTGGACCCATTGCCACCTTCGTAGCGCTCGGCTATGAACACAGCGTGGCCAACATGTATTTTCTCTCAGCAGGTGCGTTTGCCCAGAACTATTTGCACAAAAGCAGTGTACCAGTTACTCTTTCAGGTATCGCACATAATTTGGTACCAGTAACCCTGGGCAACATAGTGGGCGGAGTGGTAATGGTAGGCCTTTTGTATTGGCTTAAAGAAAGGGGCTGACCATTTCAGCCCCTTTCTTTAAAGACTTTAAACCGCTTCAACCGATTTTACTTCGGGAACTTCTTCTTTCACAATCCGTTCAATACCATCCTTCAAGGTTATATAGGACATGGGGCAGGAGCTGCACATTCCCTTAAGGCGCACCTTTACTACGCCATCTTCAATATCCACCAATTCCACGTCTCCACCTTCAAAGCGAAGATACTGCCTCACCTTTTCCAGTGCTTTCTCAACACGTTCTTTCATGAAACGAACCCCCTTTTACATTCTGTCAAGTAAAACCAGAAGCCTCAATTTCTATTCCTCAACACTTAGCTCCGGATAAAGTGGAAAACGACTACACAAGTTAAGCACTTCTTTCCTCACTTTCTGCAGGGTTGTCTCGGAACTCCTTCCTCGTAGCGCCCGGTCTATAAGCTCAGCAATAAGCTGCATCTCCTCCTCTTTCATACCCCGAGAAGTACAAGCAGGAGTGCCCAACCTGATGCCGCTGGTCACCGTAGGTTTCTGGGGATCAAAGGGAATAGCATTTTTATTTACTGTAATGCCCACCTGGTCCAGGATAATTTCCGCCTCTCTACCGGTAAGACCAATATTTCTCAAGTCCACCAGCAAAAGATGATTATCGGTGCCTCCAGAAACCAAACGATAACCCTTCTCTTGAAGAGCTTGAGCAAGTGATTTTGCATTTTTAACAACCTGAGCCTGATAGGCCACAAATTCAGGCGTTGCTGCTTCTTTAAGCGCCACCGCCTTGGCAGCAATAACATGCATTAAAGGTCCACCCTGAGTCCCGGGAAACACAGCCTTGTCAACTGCTCTCGCAAATTCTTCTTTGCAGAGTATCATACCTCCTCGGGGACCACGAAGCGTCTTGTGAGTAGTGGTGGTAACCAGATGAGCATGCGGACAGGGATTAGGGTGGAAAGAAGCAGCTACCAGGCCCGCGATATGGGCCATGTCTACCATCAAAAGAGCGCCCACCTCATCACAAATGGAACGCAAACGCTCAAAGTCTATAAAGCGTGGATAAGCACTTGCCCCAGCTACTATCATTCGAGGTTTTACTTCTCTTGCTTGCTCTTCCAGCTGGTCATAATCTATGGTCTCGGTGTCAGGAGAAACCCCGTAAGGAACAAAGCGATACCACTTTCCAGAAAAGTTAACCGGGCTACCATGAGTGAGATGTCCTCCATGAGCGAGATCCATGCCCATAACCACATCGCCATACTTGAGAGTAGCCAAGTAAACCGCCATATTGGCCTGCGATCCGGAGTGAGGTTGGACGTTGACATGCTCGGCTTTAAAGAGAGCCTTAGCCCGGTCTATAGCCAATTGCTCAATCTGGTCTACAAACTCACAACCTCCATAGTAACGTCTCGCTGGATAGCCTTCGGCATACTTGTTGGTTAACACACTTCCTTGAGCCTCCAGGACTGCAATGCTGGTAAAGTTCTCAGAAGCTATGAGCTCCAGTTTGTTGCGTTGCCTCTCCAGTTCCTTAACGACCCACCCGTACACCTCGGGATCTGTAGTCTTGAGCTTTGTCCACATAAGTCGTTCTTAAACCCCCTGAAAAGAGCCGTACTTCTTAAAATAGGGCACCAATCCGCCTTCCTCCAGAATTTGAATCATAACTTCCGGAAGGGGTTGTGCTCTTACCTCCAGATTGCGACTGAGGTCCACCACCAGACCTTGTTTTAAATCTACCTCTAATTCATCCCCGCTTTCGATAGGAGAAGTATCGCACTCTAAGACCAGCAAACCGCAGTTAATAGCGTTACGGAAAAATATACGAGCAAACGATTTAGCCAGCACCCCTTTTATGCCACTGGCCAGAAGAGCTCGGGGCGCCTGCTCTCGGGAAGAACCACAACCAAAATTCTTGCCCGCAACGATAAAATCCCCGGGAGAAACTTTCTTGTAAAAATCCGGGTCGATGTCCTCCATAACATGCTTGGCCAGTTCCTGCATATCCAGGGTTTTAAACTTGTATTTCCCAGAAATAATATAGTCAGTATTGATATCGTCTCCAAATTTATGAGCCTTACCTCTTAACTTCATTGCAATCACCTCAAATACTTTCTGGGGTCAGTAATTTTACCTTCAATTGCCGAAGCCGCACAAGTAGCAGGAGAAGCCAGGTAAATAAACGCCTTGTTATTACCCATCCTGCCCTTAAAGTTCCTGTTTGCCGTGGAGATAACATTCCAGCCATCACCAGGTACTCCCTGATGCGTTCCTACACAAGGCCCGCAACCTGGAGTAACCAGGGTGCCTCCAGCCTCAACTATAGTTTCGGCCCATCCTTCACGAATCGCCTGCATCAGGATTTCCCTTGAAGCAGGTGCCACAATAAGCCGAACCTCAGGATGCACCTTTCGTCCTTTTAAAATGGAAGCAGCAACCTGAATATCCACCGCTCGCCCATTGGTGCAGGTACCAATAAATACTTCTTGAACAGGTAAACCTTCCACCTCATTCACTGGTTTCACGTTGTCTACTCTGTGTGGCAATGCCACTTGGGGAACGAGCTGTGAGCAATCAATTTCAATAGTTTCAGCGTACTTAGCTGAATCATCCGGGTACACAGGCTCAAAGGGCCTCTGTGCTCGTTGCTTAACCCAGGCCAAAGCTTTTTCATCGGGTGGCATAAGACCGGCTTTGGCGCCCACTTCCACTGCCATGTTGGATATGGTAAAGCGTTCTTCCACCTCGAGCTGCTCAATTACTGGACCATGGAATTCAAGAGCCTTATAGGTTGCACCATCAGCTCCCATCTTTCCAGCCAGACAAAGAATCAGGTCCTTGGAATAAACACCTTTCGGTAAGTGACCGGTGAAAGTCACCTTAATGGTCTCGGGAACCTTAAACCAGAGCTTTCCTGAAATCATTACCGCAGCCAGTTCTGTACTGCCAATTCCAGTGGAAAAGGCCCCTATGGCACCATAGGTGCAAGTGTGAGAATCGGCACCCACCACCAGGTCGCCAGGTACTACCAGTCCCTGTGCAACCATAAGTTCGTGACAAACCCCCCAACCCACGTCAAAAACTCGAATACCAAAAGTACGGGCAAATTCACGCATCAAATCATGAAGACGTGATACAGACTCCAGAGGGCTGGGAGCATTGTGGTCTATAACGAAAGCGATTCTTTGCGGATCAAAAACTTTTTTGCCCTCCATTTCCTGAAAGGAACGAATTGCCAGCGGAGTAGTGCCATCCTGCCCCATTGCAAAATCAATTGACGCAATGACCAGGTCTCCAGCCTGCACCGCTTTGCCACTCTTTAATTCAAAAATTTTTTCAGCCATCGTTTTGCCCATTTTCATCGCTCCTTGCTTCCAATCCTCCACTCAACGTTTCCCAAATAATACCCCAAGCCTGAGAAGAAAGTCAATTTCAAAACAGCAACCTCTATCAACTCCGAAAATTGCTAACCTCAAATTGCCAGAAACACAAAATGGTGTATAATTTCTTGAAGTAAAGCAACAAAGGGGTTATGAAGCTTGAAAAAACTACGAGTAACTCTCGCACAGCTAAACCCAACTCTGGGGGACTTTAGGGGTAACCTTGAAAAAGCCAGGGAGGCTTTGGAAATAGCAGAACAAAGGGAGAGCGACCTTTTGCTTTTTCCCGAACTTTTCCTATCAGGATATCCGCCCGAAGACCTCATGCTCAAGCTCTCTTTCCTCAAGGAAAATCAGGCTACACTGGAAAAGCTTGTTTCTTATAGCGAGGGCAAGCAAGTAGCTATGGTAGTCGGTTTTATAGATTGTCGGGAAGACGCCCATAATTCGGCAGCCGTAATCCAAAATGGCAAAGTTCTGGGTATTTACCATAAGATTTCCCTTCCCAATTACGGCGTTTTTGACGAACATCGATATTTTAAACCCGGCCAGGAAATGCTGGTCCTGAAGATGGGAGAAATTAAAATAGGTGTCACCATCTGTGAAGACATATGGAATCCTGTGGAGCCACTGGCTTCATTGACTCTGGGTTGTGGTGTACACCTTGTAGCCAACATTTCGGCTTCACCTTACTACGTTGGTAAACCCTTGCTCAGGGAAAAATACCTTTCCATGAAAGCTTACGACTATCATGTAGCCATTGCTTATTGTAACATGGTAGGGGGGCAGGACGAACTACTCTTTGACGGAACCAGCCTGGTGAGCAACCCTAATGGCAAAGTGGTGCTTAAGGGGGGCACTTTTGAGGAAGAGATAACCACTATTGACATTGACCTCGATGAAAACCTCAGAATAAATCTTCTGGACCCCCGACGAAGGTACATGTCGACTCAGAATCTGCCCTTCAAGTTTCTGGAATTGCCACCACCAAAACCCAAAAAAGAGAGATATCCGGAAAAGCCTGGTTCCCATATGGAAAGAGAAGAAGAAATCTTTAAGGCTCTGGTTACTGGAGTTCGGGATTACGTGAAGAAAAACGGCTTTAAAAAAGTGGTGGTGGGATTGAGCGGAGGAATGGATTCCTCTTTAGTAGCCACTATAGCCACGGAGGCCCTGGGCAGCGAAAACGTTAAGGGAGTCCTTATGCCTTCCCCTTATACGTCGCGAGAAAGCCTTGAAGATGCTTACCAGTTAGCACAAAACCTGAACATAGAGGCGCTAACTATTTCCATAAACAAAGTTTTCGAATCCTACCTGAAGGCTCTGGAAGAAGTTTTCCGGCAGACAAATCCCGATATCACAGAAGAAAACCTGCAAGCCAGAATCAGGGGTAATTATCTGATGGCCCTATCCAACAAGTTTGGGTGGCTGGTGCTGACCACTGGCAACAAAAGCGAAATGGCAACCGGGTATGCAACCCTCTACGGCGATATGGCAGGAGGACTCGCTGTTATCAAAGATGTTTACAAAACAGATGTTTACCGTATAGGCAGATGGTACAACCAGAAAAAAGGAGCCCCAATTATCCCTCAAAGAGTATTTGAAAAAGCGCCCTCAGCCGAACTAAGGCCAAACCAGACTGACCAGGAAAAACTTCCTCCTTACGAAGTCCTCGATGAAATTTTGAGATACTATATCGAAGAGAATCTCGACCCCGGAGAAATAGCAGACAAAGGCTTTGCAATGGAAACCATATTACAAACCATCGACATGCTTAGAAAAAACGAATACAAAAGAAAACAAGCCCCAGTGGGCATAAAAATATCGACTCGCGCTTTCGGTAAAGATTGGAGAATGCCTATAACCAACCGCTTCAGAGAACCCTGATTAATCAGGAATGCTTCCTGCCCTGGTTTTCCTCTTTCGAGATAGATAGTCCAAGAGTTTCTCCAGGTCATAGGTGTTTAAAACATCGCAAGCGGTAAGCCAGGCTCTCCTGGCTTGCGCTACTCCAAGACGCATGTAATCAAGAGATTTAGGCTCATGAGCATCAGTAGAGATAATCACCTTCAAACCAAAACTTTCTTTGGCCTTGCGAGCATCAATGTCGCGCAAATCCAGACGCTCCGGTTGGGCGTTGATTTCCAGAAAGGTGCCTGTCCGAGATGCCAGTTCCAGCAAGCTGTCCAGCTCCACGCTGTAGGCTTCCCTCTTGTTGATAAGTCTCCCCGTAGGATGGCTGATTGCCTGGACATAAGGATTGTGCATAGCTTTTTCAAGACGCATCATAATTTTTTCTCTCGATTGGTTCAAACCTGAATGCAAGCCTCCTATCACTACATCGAGTTTTGCCAGATCTTCATCTGCAAGGTCCAGAGAGCCGTCGCTCAATATGTTTACTTCCACACCTGAAAGCAGCAACAACCCTTTTCTTCTACTGTTCCACTCTCGAATCTCTTTATCTCGCTCTTTCAGGTCTTCGGGACCAAGCCCAGAAGCCACTGCAAGGGATTGAGTGTGATCACAGATAGCCAGATACTGATACCCTCTCTTCAGAGCTGCTTCAGCCATTTCTTCGATAGAACTCAACCCATCACTCCAGCGGGAATGCACATGCAAGTCTCCCTTGATGTCTGCAAGCTCTATCAAAACAGGAAGTCTCTTTTCAAGCGCAGCCTCGATTTCCCCCTGATCTTCACGCAACTCAGGAGGAATCCACTCCATACCCAGAACCTCGTAAATTTCCTCTTCTCTTTCGCCACCCACCCGCTGGCCACTATCTATCCTGAAAATTCCGTATTCATTGACTTTCAACCCTTTCCTGATTGCAATCTCTCGCAGTCTAATATTATGGGCCTTCGAACCAGTAAAATACTGGAGCGCCGCCCCAAAAGAAACTGGTTCTACCACCCTCAAGTCAACTTGCAAACCATCATGAAGCACAACGCTTGATTTGGTAGCCCCTTTGGCAAGAACCTCTCTCACCATAGGTAAAGTAACGAACACATCCATTATTTTCTCTGCTTGAGAACTGGCCACCAGAATGTCTATGTCTCCTATGGTTTCTTTCATGCGGCGCACGCTTCCTGCAGGACTTATTTGTTCAACACCGGTCTTTTCTTGAAGTAGGGCCACAATTTCTTCAACTACTGGTAATACCTGCCCAAGGAGCATTCTCCCTTTCTGGCGCTTCAACATCTCAAGGCCTTTTTTAATCTTTTCTTCACTCTTGACACCCAAGCGAGGAAGATTGCGAAGCTTTTTTTCAGCGATTGCTTTCTCAAGCTCTTCCAAGCTCTTTATACCCAGTTCCTCATACAGTAACTTGGCAAGCTTGGGGCCAACTCCTGGAACTCTGGTAAGCTCGATGAGTTCAGGAGGAACTTCCCGGGTTAATTCCTCAAGGTATTGCATCTTTCCTGTCTGCAGGTATTCTGAAATCTTTGCAGCAATACTCGCTCCAATACCCGGTATTTTGGTAAGTTCGCCTCTTTGCCACACTTCCTCAATTGGCTCCGGCCAGGATTCTATACGTCGCGCAGCTTCTTCATGAGCAACCACCCTGAAGCGATTTTCGCCTTTAATCTCGAGCAAAGTAGCGATGTCCCGAAGTATCTTGGCCACTTCCTGGTTCCTCATGACCCTCCATCCCCTTTGCAACCTTTACCTAACAATGGTATCATAACCCACAAATGGAAAGCAAAAAGAGAACGAAAACGCTCTCGCTGTATTTATCTCCGCGAAAAACCGCCAGTATTGCCTTCTCACTCTTAATTTTAATGGTTCTTTTCTCTTTCTGGAAACCATCCTGTGAAGCAGAGAACCAGGAAAACTTCTTGCAAATCGCTGCTTTAGTCGAAAGGGGAAAAATGGACGAGGCCGAAATACGAATCCTGCAAAGCCTTGGAGAAAGCGAATTATTTTGCATCGACCACGCCTTATACCTTTGGCTTTCTGCTCTTTCCGACGCCTCGTTCCTACAAAAAGCTCCTCTTTGGTTATCGCTTGCTGAAAAGCTTTTCCCAGACTCCCCTCTTCTCTTTTCAATTTACCACCAGAGCGCAGAACGCTACCTCAAAAACGGTTATTCTCAACAAGCCTTGACCTATACCATAAAAGCCCTGCAACATGCCTTTCTGGCTGAGCAGCGCCAGCAATCCCTGGCCTTGATGGTGAAAACGCTTGCTCAAAAGGGCAAATATAACGAAGCAGGGCTGCTTTTAAAAACGGTCTTCAAGCAATACTCCACCCAGAAATATCTTCCAACCAGGGAATTGTTTTCACAAATCTTTCCCGAGCTAAAGTTGGAAAGCTTTTCTGTAGGTTCACTTCTGGACCTGGCTTCGTTTGCACTTTCTCTGAATCTTTTTGAGGAAACCAAAAGCATACTCCAAGAAGTGGAAAAACGTTCTCTCAACCCCTTACAAAAAGAAAATCTTCTCAGCTTGCAAATACGATACCTGCTTACTGTTAACGACCTACCCCAACTACAAAAACTCCTTGAAAAGTACAGTAAAGAAACTTATCTCCAGGAAACGTTACTCTTTTACCAGGGGGTCCTAAGCCAGCGCTCCGCAAATTACCCCGAAGCCATAAATCACTATCAGAAATTGCTCCAGGCCTATCCCCATTCTCCATATCTTTTCAGTGTTTACCTCAATCTTCTTACCTGTTACCAGAGTCTGGGAGATGATACAAACTATTCACTCGTTCTCCATAAGGCGCTGGAGCTTTTCCCCCAGAGAGATACCTTCTATCTTGTATGGTTCCAAAAAGCATTGAGAGAGAACAACCCCGAACAAATCCAAGCAGCTCTGGAAGGTTTGCAAAAGTTCCCTCAGCACAAAAACCGGGCTCTTTTCTGGTCTTATAAACTGGGTAAAAACAGCGAACCAGAACTCTTATGGGAAATTCTCAAAGACGAAAACATCGACTACTATTTCGTGCGTAGCTGGCAGGAGCTAATCCAAAAAGGCTATAATCCGCAGGAACACTTTCACATCGAGGACCGACCACTTCCGGTGATAGAAAACTATCCGCAAAACTTATCAACCCAGCTTGAAAAAGCCAGAGAACACTGGAAGAGCTATCTTTTTTTGAAAGAAAAGGGGTTTTACCAAAACGCAGAGATAGAGCTACTCTTTCTTTACCACAAAAACCCCTCTGCAAAGTTATTACACCTTGAGTTCGTAAGGCTTTACATCAGTATGGGTGAATATCGCAAGGCTATTCTCCATACCCTCTACTTACAACAAAACTTCTCCCAAACCAACCATAATTTATTTCTACTCCGAAACCTTTATCCCCTCTTTTTTAAGCAAGAAGTTGAAAAGGCTACCCGTCTCTTTCCGGAAGTAGACCCTTACTTAGTGTTTTCAGTGATTCGTGCTGAAAGCCTTTTCGAGGTTGCCAGTCAATCCCGGGCAGGAGCTCTGGGGCTTGCACAGCTCATGCCCCAAACAGCACAGTGGATGCTGGAAACCGGCAAGATAAAACTTAAGCTCGAAACCATTGATGAAGAAACCCTATTGCAACCCGAAATTAACATCCACATCGGTGTTGCCTATCTCGATTACCTTTTAAAGCAGTTTGAAGGAAAACTAATTCCTACCATCTGCTCTTACAATGCCGGACCAGGCAGGGTAAAACAATGGCTGCAAAGTTATTCAGAAAATCCCGACCTCTTTTTCGAGAGTATCCCCTTTCCCGAAACCAAAGGATACCTTGAAAAAGTGCTTGTCAACTACCTCTATTACTCTCTGATATGGAAAGGCTCTTTTTCAATTGAAAAGCTTTTTTAGGTTAAACCCCCAGATACTCACAAAATCTCTTTATCTGGTCTGCAGTATCAAGCACACCTATCTCAAGAGTAATGCGCTTTTCCTCACCAGGTTTTAGGAATTGGAGTCTTCCTTCACTGCGCTCTTTACTCCTTCCCAGTGGAAAGGCATTTCCAGGTTCCATACCCAGCACATATTCTCCCTCGCCCAGCATCTTCCACTCTGTAAAGTAAGGTAAAGCCTGAACATCAAACTTAAGATAAATTCCAAGTTGTATTTTTTCGTTCAAAAGGAGAGAGGCCGATTTGCCGTCCTCAAGAGTTTTCGGATAATGAAGATACACCTTTTCAAAGTACCCTTTCTGAGGAACCGTGAATCGGTCCCATTCATCCTTGCCTGCTTCAGCATGTTTATCCCGGGGGACAGTTTTGGTCACTGGCAAAAGCAAACGACTACCTTCGTCAAGAACCGGATAACCAACATTAACGTGATACAGAATCATAAAGGGACTATCCTGGGAACCCTCGTTGCGTACTCTATCCTCAATGTAAATAACGTTTTCTCCCAAGCGGCCCCAGATTTTGCGGTGCAAGACCAGCTTGTCGCCGAATACAATGGCTTCGCGAACTTTGCCTTGAACCCAGAAAATATACTGGTCCCCCTGCCATTCTCCATCAGCCCAAACACAGCTTGCAGGAGTAAAGGAAGCTCTTCCGTGAAGGCCCAGTTCCTCTTCCTCGAGAAAGGGGTGAGTACTTTCATCTTTGCAGGGAGCTCCGTGATAGGTAAGACCACAAGTATTCATCAATCCCCCGTGGAAACCACGCAACCAACCCAAACCTTCCGGTTCGAAGAAAAAGGGTGAAAGATTGCCGGTTGCTGAGCGCCAGGCTATGCTTATTCCTTTATAAGAAGTCCAGGCAATGTCCATACCTCGGTCCAGCAAGACGGTATAGTAGAGTCCACCTCCGGTATTTACCTCCGCTATACGAACTCCCCGCTCCACACCATCAGCAAGGCAGGCTAATCTCACTCCACCTATCTGAGAAATATCACCTACTCTTTTCAGTATTTCTTCTCTGGTTAACTCTTTACCAAAAAGAAAAGCCATAGCTGCTTATTCCCTCCTTGATCGCTTAAAAATCCCCAGCACTTCATCAAGACGTGCTTTTCCTTCTGAACCTTTCTTTTGTTCTTCCCTCAAAAAAGCAGGAACATCAAGGTCGTCTTCAATGATGAGCTTGTCATCAATATCTTGCTCAAGCGCATCAACGGCAATATTCTCAACCAGGGGAGGAACTTCTTCTGTTTTTTCCTCAAGTGCAGATTCAAAACGGGTTGCTACCAGCGTCACCAGTATTTCGTTGCTGAACTCAGGATCTATCTTATTGCCAAAAAGAAGGTCAGTTTCTGTACCTGCAGCCTTATTAATAATGTCAACAATTTGCTTGACTTCGTGAATCCCTGTATCTGGACCACCAGTAATGCTTAAAAGGATAGACCGGGCGCCTCTAATGGAAACTTCCAGCAAAGGACTGGAAATAGCCATCTCTGCAGCTTGCTTGGCTTTGTCTTTACCCCGACCATGACCGATACCGATAAGAACCGTTCCCGCTCCAGTAAGTACTGTTCGCAAATCGGCAAGGTCCAGGTTGATATCCTGAGGCGAAGTAATGAGGTCAGCAATGCCTCTCACTGCCTGGTAGAGAACAAAATCTGCCTTTTTAAACGCTTCTCTCAATGAAGTGTCCCGGTCCGCTATCTCCATCAAGCGGTCATTGGGAATCACGATAAGTGCATCGACCACTTTGCGCAAGTTTTCAATACCTTCTGAGGCTTGCCTTGCTCGACGCGCTCCTTCAAAACTGAAAGGTTTGGTTACTACTCCTATGGTCAAAGCTCCCGCCTCACGGGCTAACTCTGCTATTACCGGAGAAGCACCAGTACCAGTACCACCTCCCATGCAGGCAGTCACAAAAACCAGGTCTGCTCCTTCAACAAGCTGGGCAATTTTTTCCTTGTCCATCCGAGCGGCATCTTCTCCCAATTTGGGATTGCCACCGGTTCCCAAGCCTCTGGTGAGCGAAGCTCCAATCTGGATTTTTTGAGGTGCCAGAGAACATTGCAAAGACTGAATGTCCGTGTTAACCACTATCAGGTCAACGCTTTCTATCCCCGCCTCTATCATCTGGTTTACAGCGTTAGTGCCCCCTCCTCCGACACCAATAACCTTAATGGTAGCTACTTTCTCTGCGGCCTCTTTCTTTTTAGCGCGAGGAACCGTTTTCTTGGCCGTCGACTTTTTAGGGGTTGACAAAGTTTCTTCTCGCACTGTTTCTTCCGAATCAAGACCACGTGTCGTATCTCGAATAAGCTCTCGTTTAAAGTCAATTCTTTCTGAGAAGCCGCGCTTTAGGCTTTTCTTTTTCAAAACGAATCACCTCCTTTGCCAAAGATAAGTAGTTTTGAGCACCACTTGAGGTGGGTTCATACTCAATAACCGGCATTCCGTGACTGGTCGCTTCCGCAAGAGCAATATTCTTATGAATGATGGTTTTAAACATTCGATCGCCAAAATACCTTTTGATCTCTCCAATTACTTCCTTGTAAAGATTGGTTCTCACATCGGCAATGGTTATCAATACAAACACTTCTGGTTCATGCCTCAGATTTTCACGCATTAACTCAATAGTTTCCATAAACTCTTCAATGCCTCGCAGGGCAAAATAGTGAGGTTGTATGGTAACAATGACCTCACGGGCTGCTTTTAAAGCATTAATGGTCAGTATACCCAGCGAGGGGGGACAATCAATAAGGATGTAGTCAAAGTCGAGATTACTCTTCTGGATGCTGGAGTTGAGAAAATCTTCTCTCCCCAGCTTGTCAATTAACCGATACTCAGCACCTGCAAGGTCAATATTGGCAGGAACAAGATAAAGATTGGCAGTTCTGGTGGGCACAATAACCTCACGCAGGGGAAGCTTGTAGGGGCTGCGCGGGGGTTCCAGAACATTCAGGATAGTTTTCTCAAATTCGTTGGGTTCAAAACCCAAACCCAGTGTAGAGTGAGCCTGAGGATCCATATCGATAATTAAAACCTTACGAGCATGGTATGCTAAGGAAGCACCAAGGTTGATGGTGGTTGTGGTCTTTGCCACCCCTCCCTTCTGGTTAGCCACAGCAATAATGCGCATCGCATCCCCCACTATCCGAATAACCCTTTCTTCAAAAATAAGAAAAGGCGTGGTAGAATAAAAACCGCCCGCTTATGTTAATGTTAGCCGTATATTTCTGAAGCGTCAAGTGGGCAGTAATTTTTTGTTTACGTTTTACTAAACATTTAGAATCTGAAGAAATAGGAAGTTAAAAAGAGGTTTGAGAATGCCTGCTAACTTACCTCCCCAGTATTTCGAAGTGGAAAGAAGATACCGAGAAGCTAAAAGCGAAGCCGAAAAACTCCAGGCTCTCGAAGAAATGTTACGCACCATACCTAAACATAAAGGCACTGAAAAATTGCAAGCAGAAATCAAGCAAAAGATCTCCCGCATGCGAAAAAGTCTTCAGAAAGAAAAATCCAGGAAAGGAAGCACTTTTAACCCTTTCTACATTGAGAAAGCAGGGGCTACCCAGATAGCCATAATTGGCCCACCGAACAGTGGAAAATCGACACTTCTTGCAACTCTCACCAACGCCTCACCCCAAATTGCAGATTATCCTTTCACCACTTATCGACCCTTACCAGGAATGATGGAATACGAAAACATCCAGATTCAACTCATCGATTTTCCACCCATCGCTGAAAAGGAGTTGGAAGGCAACTTTGCTTCTGCCCTGCAACGGGTGCGTGCCTGCTTGCTGGTCGTAGACGCGAAAAGCGCCACCTTGCTTGAGGAAATAGAGAACATTCGGAATAAACTGGAAAAGTACCGTATTTCCTTGAATAAAGAAATACCAGAGTGGCACACTCTGCGAACCCTGCTTCTCTGTAACAAGGTAGAGCGTCCGGAAGACCAGGAAATCTTTTCCCTGGTTGAAGAACTATGGAAAGAAGAGTTTCCGGTTTGGGCAATATCCCTGAAAAACATTGACGAGAAAGGAAAAGCAGAACTCAAAAAACGCATCTTTGAAATAGCTGGAATTATTAGGGTGTATAGTAAACCTCCCAACCGACCACCAGACATGTCTCGCCCCTTTGTGCTCTTCAAGGGACAAACGGTAATGGACCTTGCGGAACTCATTCACAAAGAAGTTGCCAGCTCTACTCGAGGAGCAAGGGTGTGGGGTTCGGTCAAGTTCGAAGGTCAGTTCGTTCCCGTTGATTACCAGCTTGAAGACGGGGATGTGGTGGAAATCCACACCCATTGAACACTTCAGGACTCACTTAGAAAACACTGGACATCCTCTGCAAAGGCATCTCCCGAGAGTGCATAAGCAAGAGCACGACAACCCACACAAGATTTGAAAGCACAACTTCCACACTGACCGCTCATTTTAGATTTGTCCTTGAGGTTAGAAAGCAAGGTGCTACCACTCAGAATATCCATGAAGTCGTCTCTGTCCAGATAACCAAGCACCAGAGGTAAACGACGGCACGGAAAAAGGGCGGCATCTGGCATAATACAGAAAGAACGTCCCAGCTCACAGAGCGCTCCCAAAAGTGAACGCTCGGCCATCGAAACCATAAAAGCCTTGTAGGGTAAAAGTTGTAAAGGTTCCACTTCTTCCAGTCGACAGAAAGCAATGAGTGCCTGAATTAACGTCTTCCACATCGACCTATCAAGAACCAGTTCTCTCATTAGCTTACCCTTTCCCTCCGGGACAAAGCGCTCCAGAATTAAACCTTTAACACCCAGCTCAAACAGTAAGGGGAGAAGAGACTGCCACTCCAAGAAATTACCTCGATGCAGAGTATACATGACGTACACATCAAACCGCTTCTGGCGACAAATCATCTTCAAGCTCTCAACCACTTTCTCGAGGTTACCTCTGCCGCGAATGAAGTCATTGCTTTTGGGGTCCGCTCCTTCTAAGGAAATCTTAAAGGAAACCAGCTTCCTGAAACGGGAAAGCATATCAAGCAGTCCTTGATTGAAAAGAGTAGCATTGGTGATAATGCTGATTTCTTCTGCCGAAGGATGAGTTTCCAGAAGCTCGAGGATGGCAAAGAGCGTGTCCCGTACCAGTAGCGGTTCTCCCCCAGTAAGCGCAAAAGTAGCCTTTAGACCATGCTTAGCAAGGCTTGCAAGTAACCTCTTCCCAACCAAAACCGGGTCAGTCCAGGAAGGGACATCCCGAAAAAAATCCTGATAACAATGCCTGCAGCGGAGATTGCAGCGATTGGTAAAGTGCCACTGGAAATTTAGTGCCTCTGGCATGTTGAAAACGACTAAGGAAAGACAATTTGTACCTTGAGGTGATCAGGATTATCCAAAACCTCAGAAAGGGCCAGGCCAAAGTCGTTCAGCGTAAAAGAAGCTGAAATCAACCTATTAACAGGGATAGCACCGCTGGCCAGCAAATTGAGCGAATATTGCATGGTCTTTTTGACTGCAAAAGAACCTACAATGCGCAGGTCGTTCTTAAAAATGGAGTAAGGCTCCACTTTCATTAATGCACCTCGGGGGGCTACTCCGAAAAGCAGATAGGTACCATCTGGCTGAACAAATTGCAAGGCTTTTTCTTGCACTGCAGGGATACCAGTGGCATCGACCACCACCTCAAAGCCCAGAGGAGCCATCTCACGCAATCTGGAACCCTCGCGCCCATCTGCAACCACCACTGCATGTGCTCCCAGTTCCTGAGCCAGATTGAGCTTCTTCTCGCTAACATCGACCATAGTAACCAGAGAGGCGCCACTTTTCTGAAAAGCGCAGAGCAACAAAAGCCCTATGGGTCCTGCACCAAAAATGAGCACCCTTTCTCCAGGGCGTAGATTACTTCTCTGAATCCCATAAATAACGCAAGCCAGAGGTTCAGCCATGGCCGCTTCTTGAAAGCTTAACCCCTCCGGTATAGGGAAAAGACACTTTTCCGGAACTGCAACCAACTCAGCAAAAGCACCACTTCTGGTAACCCCCACTGCCTCAAGGTTAAGGCAGTGATTGTTTTTGTTAATTTTGCAATAATAGCAACGATCACAAAATATGTTGGGATCTGCTGTCACCCGATCACCCGGCTTAAACTGGGTAACCTTTTCTCCAACCCGCTCCACAACCCCTGAAAATTCGTGTCCTGCAATAATGGGGAAATCCGAAAAGTACTCTGCTTGCAAAATGTGTAGGTCTGTGCCGCAAATGCCACAGGCTTTTACCCTGACTATCACTTCATCAGGTCCACATTCAGGTTCTGCCACTTCCTCAACAGCCCACTGGTTCTTAGCTTTGAAAACACAGGCTAACATTTTACCGCTCACCTCCTGTAAATAAAGATACCACTGGGAAAACCCCCAGAGGTATCAGCATAGCCAGAGAACCTACCAGAGGCACCAGTTGAGAACGAAAGCCAAAATACCAGGAAAACCCAACCGCAATTACCAACCCAGAAAGCATCGATGCCCAGGCCGCCTGGCGAGTGCCTCTTTTCCAGTAAAGACCATAAACATAGGGCGCCAGAAAACTTCCTGCTGTTGCGCCCCAGGAAATGGACATCAGGTTAACGATGAAAGTGCTCCTTTTGAAGGCAATGAGCAGAGATAGAAAAACGAACAGACCACAGAGAAAGCGCATCCAGAGAAGAGACTTTTTCTTCCAGGACTGAGGAAAAAGGTCCACTACAATAGCTGAAGAAGAAACCAGCACCAGAGAAGAAAGAGTGGACATGGAAGCAGAAAAAACGAGTAACAAGAAAATTAGGGTGAAAGCCTGAGGCATGACTTTCACAATAAGGTTGGGCATCAGCAAATCGGCATTGGGCACACCGCCCATTTGGGGAAGCTCGGTGAAAAAAAGTCGAGTAAGTGAGCCAGAAAAGTAAGCGCTGAAAACACAAACCAGAGAAAATACTGTGCTGACTATGGTAGCCGCAACAACAATTCTCTCACTCTTCAAAGAGTAAAACTTCTGAACCATCTGGGGAAGTCCCCAGGGACCAAGACTGGTTAATACCACCAGCCCAAAAAGGGGCCAGAAGCCTGGAGGCCCAACCACACCTACCAGAGAAGGGTTTATAGCCCGTAAATTACTTATTGCACCACTTAATCCGCCGACCTGAGGGTGAGCCAAAAGATAAAAAACCATGAAGATGGCTCCAAAGAACATAATGCTTCCCTGCACAAAGTCAGTTAATGCAACCGCAAAATAACCCCCCATCACCAAATACAAACCGGTTAATACCGCTATCAAAAGCAGAGCCAGAACATAGGGAATACCCATCACCACATCAAAAAGGTAACTCAAGCCCATGTAAACCGAGGCCGAATAAGGAATCAAAAAGACGAAAACCAAAATCGCTGAAAATGCTTTCAGGTAAGGGTCACTATAGCGAGCACCCAAAAACTCCGGCATGGTCATCACGTTGAGCTTTTCAGTAACCTGGCGGGTTTTCTTAGCAAGCAGCAGCCAGGCAAGCAGGGAACCAACCAGGGTATTGCCCACCACAATCCATAAACTGGAAAGACCAAAGTTCCAGCCTATGCGACCTGCATACCCTATAAAAAGCACGGCGCTGAAATAGGTTGTGCCGTAAGCAAAAGCGGAAACCCAGGGACCCAAGCTTCGATTGGCAAGAAAAAAATCACTGAGAGATTTCGTTTTACGCATGCTGTAATATCCGATAAGCAGCATACAGGCTACATACAGAACCAGAATCAACGCTTTCACTTGCTTTTGGCCTCCCTCCTCGTTATTATAGACATATGCTTGATGCCACCACGATAGAAAAAGTTTTAGTCATTTTACAGGATAAAAAACGGGAATGGCAAGATTACACCCTTTCTTCTCAGGAAAAAGACCCCCTGCGTGTACTTTTGGGATGTATCCTGAGTCAGCGCACCAAAGACGTAGTCACCCAGAAAGTGGCCGAAAGACTCTTCCGGGTTGCTCCTTCAGCAGAAGCCATTGCCAAGCTTTCTGAAGAGGAGTTGAGTCGGATAATCTATCCAGTGGGCTTTTACCGCAGGAAAGCCAAAACCCTGAGAGAAGTTTCAAAAATTCTTCTCGAAAAACACGGAGGCAAAGTTCCTTCTTCGCTGGAAGAACTATTACAGCTTCCCGGAGTGGGAAGAAAAACGGCCAACCTGGTACTCAGCGTTTCCTTTCAGAAAGGAGCCATCGCTGTGGATACCCATGTCCATCGCATTGCTAACCGTATGGGCATGGTGGCTACAAAAACTCCCGAAGAAACCGAAAAAGAACTGCATAGAATAGTACCTAAAAAATGGTGGAGAGAGCTTAACCACACTCTGGTTTTGTTTGGGCAAAACATCTGTCTTCCCCGCCGACCCCGTTGCAGGATATGCCCAGTTGAAAAGTACTGTGAAAAGATAGGAGTGTCAAAGTAATGGGCTATGCAGTTTTTCTGGTTTCCGCCTTCTTTTTCCCCGTTTTCCTGCTCTTTTTTCTAAAGAAAATCCCGGCAGGCTTTTATCGGCTTTATCTTTCTGGCTTACTTGCTTCTCTGATTATACCCCTGCCCCAGATAGAGCGGTTACTCCTTTCCCTTCTTGCCGGTTTTGAGGGGACCTTTGTTTCCCTCCTTGCCAGAAGCTATGCAGAGCTTGTAGTCATCGTTTTTGTGCTCAGGATATCTGGCTCTTCCGAAGACCAACCGCTTCTCCTCCCAGCGCTTCTCTCAGGATGGGCCTTCGGAATGGGCAAGCTGGTTCGAGACATTCTGCTGGTACTCTTCCATCCCCTTCATCGCTTCTACGGTTATAGCCAGTTTGCAAGCTTTCTGACCCCTCTTTTTGTAATCAGGGGTATCCTGGAAGCGCAGGTCGAAATGGCAGCTTTTGGTCTTCTGGCCTTGTGGCTTCACTCTAAAAAACAGAAGGGCCGAACACGGTCTTCACTTTCTCTGATTGCAGCACTCTGCATAAAAACTCTTCACGCCCTGATTTTGAGCCTTGCCCAGAGCACACCCCAGGGAGTTCTGGTTTCTATCCTTTATACTTCAAGTATTCTGCCGCTTCTTTCTGTCCTGGGATACGCAACGCTCTTTGTAAGTTATCGCAAAGCAAAGGGGGCGAGCACCAATTAACCTGCAGCATCTTGCAAAAAGGGTAACTGCATTTTTTGTCATTCTGGCTTTCTTTACAGCTAACAGTGCCTTTTCCCAGCAACCACCCTATCCAAGTTCGCTTCGCTACACAGTTCAGACCCTCAAAGGCCAGCAGGAACTGGGTACTTTCACTTACACCTTTCAGGAAGAAGGAAACACCCTGCATATTCTGGTTACCCTGAGTCAGGAAACAGAAAATCGCAAAGAAGCTGAGCTATGGCTCACCAAGCAAAACAACCTCCCCATTCGCTCTCGAAAATGGGTGTACACACCTCGGGGAACACTTTTTATTGAAAGTAACTACTGCGATGACCACATCGAAGTTTTTCTCTCCGGAGAGGCAGGAAAGAAAAGGGCTTTTCTACCTTTAAAGGAGCTGGCCTTCGACCTGGAACAGTTACCCTTTTTAATCGGCAAAGAGCAACCAGAAAGCGTCCAGTCGCTTTTAGTGCTCATTCCCATCTCCGGCATGATATGGAAAGCCAGAGTGAAAAAACTCCAGAAAAGCCCTAACGGGAGCCTGTTTTTGTTGCAGGTTGCCGGAGAAAAACTGTATCTCAGTTACAAGAACAATCAGTTTTATCCCGAAGAAATAGAAGCTCCCCAAAGGGGATACCGGCTGGTGCTTACCGAGGTCCTCAGTGAGTAACGCTCAGCTCAAGAGTTTCTCCTGCGTGAAAGGGAGGCTCAAAAACCCAGGTGTGCACTTCTCCACAGAACCCACAGTGTAAGTCCACCTGGTGTGGGAAATCCAGGGTGGTAACCTCAGAGATAACTCCAAAGGGCTCAAGCCATCCTGCACGGCTTCCGTCGAGGTAGAGTTCCCCATAAGTAGTAGCATCAGAAGAAGCAAAATAAATCACTCCCAGGCGGACCTCAGCCACCACGCCAAGACCCACCCGGCATCCGGAAAGCAAAACAACAAGAGTTAAGAGAACCCATATTGTCAAAATTCTGAAAAGTAAAGTTCTCATTTAGAAACCCAGAATTTAAAACTAACCAAACCTTTCCAAAAATTTTTTATTGCAAAGTAATGGTTTGACCACTAAAGGTAGGAGTGAAAACTCCAAAGTAGGTTGTTCCCGAGGTAGAATCCCAAAGTTCTATAGTGTGATTTTGGTTTAAGGTTAAAGTAATCCAACCTGTACAATACGGACCCCACCAGCCCGAACCATCAATGTAATAACCCTGGTACACATTATCAATCCACACTTCCCCATAATAATTTCCATTATAGGTACAAATTTTAACCTGACCTGTGGTTATTACTGGACCCCCACCGGGCGTGACAGTTACCCCACAACCAGACACCACAAGTAGCGATAACCCTACTAAAGCAAACAAAAGCAAAACCAAAACATTTTTTCTCATCCGGCTCTCCTCCTCTTTCTAAGAATTCGTTAAACCACAATTTTAGTCTAATTTAGTTCAAAGCATCTGTCAACGAACTTTCTCAACAAACACAAGTTTTCCATCCACCACTCTCGCCACTCCTCGAGAAGCTTTCCTCAGGCGGTCCATTATGGCCCTTCCCAATCCAGCTTCCGGAACAGGGATTGCCAAAGCTTTTTTGGCTCTCCTTCGTTCAAGCTCCCGCAATGCCGCAAAAAGTCGAAAGGCAACCTCCCTCAGGTCCTCTTTCTCGCTCAAAACAAAAACCTTATCCCCGAAAAAAGAAAGAGGAAAAGGGCTCAAAACGAAAACGCCCTCGAGGTTCACCTTGCCAAGCTCTTCCACAGCCCCCTCAAAGATGTAAAGCGGAACCCGGGGAGCATAGTGCGTCTTAAGCATTCCTGGAGCCAGCGCTGGGCCAGCGAACCCCTTGCGCAGTATTATTTTCCTACCCAGGAGCTCTTCAATCAGCTCCACCGCCACTCCTCCCGGACGCAAAAGATAAAAATCCCCCTCTTTAAAAAGGAGAATAGTTGATTCCACTCCAACCGAAGTGACTCCACCATCCAGAATCAGGTCCACCTCGTCACCAAGGTCTTCTTTAACATCTTCTGCTCGGGTAGGACTCACATGACCAAAGAGATTGGCACTGGGAGCCGCTACAGGAAAGCCACAGTACTTAATCAACTTTAAGGCCACTGGATGGGCAGGCATTCTCACCGCCACCGTATCCAGCCCAGCGGTAACAATATCAGGTACGGTTTCTTTTCTGGGTAAAACCAGGGTAAGCGGACCAGGCCAGAAGTGCGAAAGAAGTACCTCCACTTCATGAGGCACTTCTCGCCAGAGAAGGGAAACCTTTTCTTTTGAGGCCACGTGCACAATAAGGGGGTCGAAAAAGGGTCTTTTTTTGGCTTCAAAAATTCTCGCCACTGCTCGCTCTAAGCAAAAAACTGCCCCTAAGCCGTACACAGTCTCGGTGGGGAAAGCCACCAGCTTGCCCTCTGCAAGCAACTTCGCTCCCAGCTTGATGTTTTCCTCTGTTGCAGGAATCACTTTTCCCATTTCTCAATTGACCTTTCCACGTTCAGTGTATAGAATAGTTCACTATGAATATCTGGCAAGCAAGTACCTTAGGTATTATACAGGGATTAACCGAGTTTTTTCCAATTTCCTCGAGCGCCCATTTGATTCTTCTCCGCCCGGTGTTATCTCTGGGAGAAGAAAGCTTATTGTTTGATGTGCTTTTGCATGGCGGAACCCTGTTCGCAGTTTTAATATACCTTCTCCCTCGATACAGAAAACTCATCAAAGACCCCTTATACATTCTTAAAGTCCTCCTGGCCACCATACCCGCAGGAGTGTTTGGCTTGCTTTTTGAAAAAACCATCGAGGACTCTCTCCGCCAAAAATACCTGCTGATAATACTGCTTTTGATTGCAGTAGGAGTTATTTTTCTTTTTATTAAAGAAAAAAAGGGGCAACCCCTGGAAAGTCCGGGATTTAAAGAAGCGCTCTTCATCGGCCTTTTTCAAGTCTTTGCACTTTTTCCCGGTGTTTCCCGCTCTGGAGCCACCATCCTTGCCGGTCTCCTGGTTGGCCTCAAACGAGAAGAAGCGGTTCTTTTCTCTTTCTTTCTGTCGCTGACCACCATAGGAGGAGCCTTTGCAAGGGGAATTCTTCAACTATCCCCGGGCAGTTTTTTCGCAAGCACTCCAATTCTCGCAGGATTTTTGGCTGCGCTTCTATCCGGGTTTTTGGCTTGCTTTTTCCTTTTCAAGATAGTCAAAAACCGTGGATTGCGACCCTTCGGGTTCTATCGAATTGCGATGGGAATTTTTTTCCTTCTCTGGTTGGCGTTCAGAACATAGCCTCTTCAAAAAACATTCGCAGTCTCTCAAAGAGCGCTTTCTCAATGCGCCTGAAAAGGTCATCAGAGAAAAAGTGGTCTGGCAACCAGATTTTAATGCGGCCGTCTTCAAAAACCAGACCTAACTCCGAGGGAAGTTCTTCAACTTCGTTTTCCACCGCTTCAAGCAAAAAGGAGTTCAAAGCACCAAAGGGAATGAAGCAGAGCTGATATGGACTATCCAGCTCGTACTCCCAGTACACAAAAACTATTTCACCATGTCGATGAGGAACTGGCTCCAGCTTTAAACGAAGCATCTCAAACAACTCCTATTGCAAAATACCCACCAAAAAAAACCAGCAAAGCACCACACACGCCCACCATCCCCCTGTAAAAACGGGGAGAAAAGAAATTACGACCCCGGTCTATGGTAAAAGACACCAAACTGTACCACACCAAATCAGAAAGAATATGCCCCAGAAAGAAAACCACCGGACCCCAGATTGGAAAACGGCTGGCCGAAATCACCAGCGCCATTCCCACCGTGGCCCACCACATCACCCAATAAGGGTTGGAAAGACTGGCCACAATTCCTTTCCATATCAGGCTACCTGAAGAAAAAGGCTTTGAAGAGCCATGCAAAATGTCACCTTGAAGGCGACGTAAAGATAAGAGCATATCCAACCCCAGATAGGCCAGTACACCCCCACCGGCAAGACCAATGACCTTTATTACCCAGCCATTTTTAAAAAACACTCCCAAGCCTGAGACCAGGGCAACAACCATGCCCGTCTCAAGCAGGGCATGTCCCAAAACCACCAGAGGACCAGCCCGGAAACCCTCTTTTGAGCTCCCTGAAAGCACCACCGCAAGCAAAGGACCAGGCATTAGAGCCCCCGAAAACCCTATCAGGAAAGCACTTGCAAAAATGGAAAGCAACGTCCAGGTCTCCATGGTGCAACCTTCTTCCATTAGTACTCCAGTTTTTTATATTATAACCGAAAACCACCAGTTGAAAGGACGGGGAGATAAAAAAAGCACCCGGACTGTGTAAGCCGGGTGCTTTCCAAGAAAACCAATGCATTCAGACCAGATAGGGCTTCAAAAGCTGTTTAGCAAGGAGGATGCCTTTCAGCTTGCTCTCAGCATCTTTCTCAAAGCTGCGATCTTCGTGTTCTACACTCACCACATAATCATAACCCACGTCATACAGGGCACGGATAAAGGATTTCCAATCAATGTCCCCAGTGCCAGCAACTTTATCCACATACCATCCGAAACCAAAGATGCCTACCTGGTTCAAGCGGTCTTTGAGAATTTTGGTATCTTTGGCATGGGTATGGAAGATTTTTTCCCGAAAGTCATAGACAGCTTTAACGTAATCTATCTGTTGCCAGATAAGGTGTGAAGGGTCAAGATTCAAGCCCAAATAATCGGAAGGAATAATTTCAAACATACGTTCCCAAATTTCTGGTGTGGTAGCCAGATTGGTCCCTCCTGGCCAGCGGTCAATAGTGTAGAGCATGGGACAATTTTCTATAGCCAACTTAACTCCATGATCTTCGGCAAACTTCACAAGCTCTGGAAAGACTTTACCATATTCTTCTAAAGCTTCTTCAACGTTCATGCGAGGGTCTCTTCCGACAAAAGTGCCCACTACACCCACACCAAGAAGCGAAGCCGCCTTGATAACTTTTTTTAGATGCTCATGATAAAATTTGCGTCGTTCAAGGTCTGGATCCAGATTGTTGGGATAATAACCGAGAGAAGAAATTTCCAGCTTATATTTCTTGAGCATTTCCCGTATCTGGGCAGCACTTTCTGAATTCAAGTTTTCAACATCTATATGCTGCGTTCCCGCATAGCGCCTCTTTTCGTAAGTTTTGGGCCAGCAGGCAACCTCCAGCATTTCAAAACCGTTTTGGGAAGCCCAACTCGCTATTTCTTCCAGAGTGAGCTCCGGAAGACAAGCAGTCATAAAACCTATCTTCATCAGTCTCTCCTCCTTCTTCATTCAACCTTCACCCAGCGCCCGCTACGGGCACTTTCCAGAATGGCCTCACACAAAATCACCTCACGCAGCCCATCCCGGAAAGTTGGGAAAGAAGGAGCGGTTCCCCGCTTGTTCTCAGCATCCAGAATGAAGCGATACACTTCTTTAAACATCTGCTTGGAAGTATCAGGAAAGCCTTCGTTATGTCCTCCAGGGAAGGAAACAATCCCCCGGGTCTCTTCAGAAAGCAGCGAAGGATCTTTCATCAACACTTCGTTAGCCTTGTCTCTCCTTCCAATCCACAACTCATTGGGCCGCTCAGAATCCCAGCTTAAAGCGCATTCAGAACCATGAATTTCAAAGAACAGGCGATTCTTCCTTCCTGCTGCCACTTGATTAACAGTCATAACACCGTGGGCACCATTTTTGAAGTGCAAAAGCACACTGGCATAGTCTTCGGTATTTATGGGAATATCCTGGTAGTCTTCAGGACGCAGAATTTTTCCTGCATAGGTTTCCACAGGCTTTAAGGGCTTTTTGCGAATCTTGTGGAAGGTAGCAAAATCAGCAAAAACTTCTACTACCCGGTCCCCACTTATGTACTCGATAAGGTCCAACCAGTGAGAACCAATATCGGCAACAGCCCGGGAATCTCCACTCAACTCAGGCTCCAAGCGCCAGTTATAGTCAGTATCGTAGAAAAGCCAGTCCTGAAGATAAGAGCCGTGTATAGCGAAGATTTTGCCTACTTTGCCATTTTTCACCATGAAGTGAGCTTCACGTGCCAGGGGGTAATATCGGATGTTAAAGTGAACGGCATTGACCAGATTTTTCTTTTCGGCGAGTTCCACCAGCTCTTCTGCTTCTCTGCGGTTCATGGCCAGTGGTTTTTCACAAACCACGTGCTTTCCAGCAAGCAGTGCCTCTTTGCTCATTTTGTAGTGCAAAAAGTTGGGAGTACAAATGTGAACCACTTCCACCTCGTCATTTTTAAGCAGTTCTCGATAGTCACCATACCACTTTGGAATGGCCAGTTCCTGAGCTTTCTTTTGAGCCACTTCGTCGTTCACATCAGCTACTGCTACCACTTCAGCCAGGGCAGTGCGTCTTGCAGCCTCAACATGTGCTGGTCCTATAAAACCAGTACCAATAACTCCCATTTTAAGAGTTCTGCTCATCCTATAACCCCCTTTGTCCATTGTTCTTTTGCCCAGGTCGCTGTACCAACTACACCAGCATCCATTCCCAGCAAAGCAGGAGAAAATTTAATGGTATCAACCGGAGCCATAAAGAGCCGCTCTTTTAAACCTCGCCAGATGCTTTCAAAAAGCAGGTCTCCAGCTTGAGCAACTCCGCCCCCTATCACGATCATCTCCGGATTAACAACCACGCAGATATTGGAAAGAGCCTGACCAATGTAAAAGCCTGCCCTGGTGATTATTTCTTTTGCTATTTCATCTCCTTTGCCTGCAGCTTCAGCAATAACTCGGGGTGTTACTCTGTTGAGGTCTCCTTCCACCATATCCCGAATTAAAGTGTCATTTTGCTGGACTAAAGCCCTCAGGGCGGAAGCCACCATGGCAGGACCCGAAGCATAGGCTTCAAGACAACCCCTGTTGCCACACCCACATCTTACACCCTGCGGCTCAACGGTGATATGGCCAAACTCTCCAGCACTCCCATCTTTTCCTATGTAAAGCTCCCCATTGATAACCACACCACCACCGATACCAGTACCAATAGCCACCATGGCCATACTGGTAACTTCTCGCCCCGCGCCAAAGCGCTTCTCAGCAAGCGTAATCGCTCTAACGTCGTTGATAACCGCTACCGGCAAGGAAGTTCTCTCTTCCAGGAGCCTTTTAATGGGTACCCCTTTCCACTTGTTGGGAAAGTTGGGGAGAAGAATTCCAACCCCTTCCTTCCAGTCAATAAGGCCGGGAATGCCTATACCCAGAGCCTCCACACTCACCCCAGCAGTAACGCTTTCTTTAAGACGTACCGCTTCTTGAGCGATATCCTCTATAACTTCTTCAGCCTTGCGCATTGCTCTGGTAGGTATGGTCGAGCGTTGCAATACCTTTCCATCTTCGTCGACTACGGCAATTTTGGTATTGGTCCCTCCAAGGTCCACTCCCAGAAACGCCCTTTCACTCATTTTCGATCCCCCTCAAAATCTATTCTTCGACGGATTTGTGCCTGATCAGCAACCAGGTGTACAGTAAAACGCAGGCGATCTCCCCGGGCCACGGAGCGCGTAAGTTCGACTGGGACATCGTTTTTCAGAAAAGCAACCCTCTCTATCAGGAAGGCCGGCAACCCTCGACGACAGCCCAGAATTTCTGCTTCCCTTTTCCTTATGCTGCCCACTTCATAAGTTTCAAAAGCATGCACCAGAACCAGGCCGTATTTATCCCTCAAAACGGCATAGAGAGACCCCTGACCCAGGTCCTCCTGGACCAGGTCCGGACAGAGAAAATAGGGAATGTAGGTATGCTCAACCAGGATGGGGTCTCCATTGGCAAGGCGCACCCTCACAATTTCGTTTACCTTTTTGTTTTCACCTGAAAGGTGCAGGAGCTCCGCAACGTCTTCTTCAGCCTCGACCACCCTCTGGGTGATTACTCGAGAGCTGGGTCTTAATCCCAACTCCAGCATGTCTTCACTGAAACTGTAGAGCCTGGGCAACCTTCTTCGGAGCTTGAGCGAGGCAACAAAGGTACCCCTGCCTTGCTGGCGGTAAACCAAACCCTCCTGAACTAAAGCATTGATGGCCTGGCGCACTGTGATCCTGCTCACTTTGTAAACCTGCCCCAGTTCGTTTTCAGAAGGAAGACGGTCCCCTGGTTTAAGTGCGCCACTAAGTATCTGGTTTTTCAATATGTTTTTAAGCTGAACATAGAGTGGAACATCTCGATTGGAGTAAATTTCTTCCATAACCCCTCTGTTTCACCAGCCTGCCCGAAGTGTTTTTGCAGCTTATTATACCCCAATTTTGCAGCTTCCCAAACGTTTCCGTTTGGGAAGCTGCAAAATCACACCAGATTAAAGCTCGATTTCGGTGGGCAGGTTAGAAATAATTTCCAAGTTAGCATTGAGCAAAATGCCCTCGTCAAGCGTCAGGGCTATATTTGCTCCATCAGTGACTGCACCACGCAGGTTACGTACTGTTTTGGCATCACCAATTTTGGTCACGTTCAAACCTGCTGCAAGTAGTTCCTGGTACAGGCTGTCATCCGGCACCACGTTGGCGAGCACTACATTATCCACTTTTATCGTCTTGCGGTTAAATTCGTTATCCTGAACTACCACACTACCATCTTCTCGAATTTCAAGCACCGTGGAAGAAGCCAGGATGGTCACCGGGTGAGCAAAAGTGCGTCCCTTAAGCCCTTCGCCATTGCTGCCGGCAAATCTCTTCATCATCACGTCCCGGTGGCAGGGTTCCATCCAGGAAGCAAACTCTTTTTTTTCGGTAACTATGTAAACCTTTTTGCCTTCCACACCGAGCTTTTCAACTGCATCAGCTGCACCGAAATGATCTCCCCAGACCAGTACCACTTCTCCAACTTCTACCGGCTCTGGCTTATCACCAGGATAGTACTCGCAACCTTTGGTTTTGCAACGGAGGATATCCTGGAAGTTTACAACCAGCGGAAGGTCGATGCCGGGAATATCCGGTTTCTGTACTTTGCTCCCCGTGGCCACAACAACTGCATCAAAAGCCTTGAGGTCCTCAATAGTAGGAACTGTTCGATAGCGCACTTCAACTCCCAGCTTCTTCATCTGCCGTCTCTGCCAGTCAGCATACCAGCGCATCTTGTTTTTGCCAGCCACCGTGCAGCAGTAAAGAATGGCTCCACCAAGTTCTCCTGTCTTTTCAAAAATGGTTACCTGGTGTCCTCGCAAGGTAGCAATGCGAGCAGTTTCCATTCCACCCGGTCCACCACCAACCACAGCCACTTTCAGACTCTTCTTGGCCCTGGGAAGGTTTATGAACCGCTCATCGCCGATAGCCGGGTTAATAGCACAACGCATCTCTCGCTTAATCATTAAAGATTCCTGCCAGCAGCCAACCAGACAGGAAATGCACTTGCGAATTTCGTCTACCTTTCCGTACTTTGCCTTGTTGGCCCAGTAGGGGTCAGCAATGAGCTGCCTGGAAAGGCCTACCATATCAGTCTTACCCTCAGCCAGAATACGCTCACAATATGCTGGGTCACGCAAGGTATGACTGGTGATGACTGGAATTTTAACGTGTTTCTTGATTTCTTCAGCAGTGTAAGTGTTCCAACCCTGAGGATAGTACATGGGATCCATGGTCGGACCCGGAACTTCAAATATGCCTGCGCTGATGTCCAGGAAAGCTACACCAGCTTCTTCCATAAGCTTGGCAATCTTAATGCTTTCATCAAGGGTTCTACCGCCTTCAATCCACTCTTCGCCAGAATAACGAATGCCGATGGGGAATTTCTTGCCACACTTAAGCTTTATGCGGTCAACTATTTCCAGCACGAAACGCATGCGATTGATAAAGCTCCCGCCAAAACGGTCATTACGCTTGTTGACATAAGGACTCATAAACTGGGCAATAAGGTAGCCATGTGCACCGTGGAGTTCGACGGCGTCAAACCCAGCTTGTTGAATCCGCCAGGCTGCCTCAGCGAATTTTTCGATTAAATCGTAAATTTCTTCAATGGTCATGGCACGAATGGATTTACCAGATTTTCCAAGGTCCTCTGCGTAAACTATTTCATGGCCTGCAGAACCGGGAAGGGAAACTACCATGTCGGTAGCTGAAAAGAGGTCTTTGCGGGGCCAGGCAGCTTGACGGCCAGGGTGCTGAATCTGTACTGCACATTTTGCACCGTGGCGATGCATCGCTTCAGCCAGGCGAGCAAGCCCGGGTATCATCGGGTCTTCATCTGCAGCCAGACAGGTCACCGTAGGCCGGCCCGTAGCCTTATCAGGAGTTGTTGCACCCACGATTATAAAGCCGGTACCACCCTTGGCAATTTCTTCATGGTAGGTTATAACCCGCTCATTCACCGAACCATCCGCATTGGCAGAGCTTATATCGGTGGGAACATGCACAATACGGTTGGGAACCACAAAATTACCGATTTCAATTGGAGAAAAAAGATGAGGAAAATTTTGATTAGCCAAAAGAAACTACCTCCCTTCAACAACAACCTTGCTTTTTTCTTCGATAACATTCTTCCATTATCTCGGCTGTCTTTGTGGCACCAAAACGAGTAACTCCCACCTCCCTAACCTTCAAAGCAGCATCAAGTGTGCGCACACCACCAGCAGCCTTAACCTGCACCCTTGGAGAAACGCTCTCCCGCATCAGCTTGAGGTCCTCAATAGTTGCACCACCCGGAGCGAAGCCAGTCGAAGTCTTTACAAAGTCGGCACCAGCTTCTTCAGCAAGCTTGCAACCTATCCTTTTCAACTCATCATCAAGGTAACAGTTTTCAAGTATGACCTTCACAATAACTCCATGGCGGTGCGCAACATCGCAAACTGCCTTAATGTCTTCCCGAACATAGTCAAAATCTCTGCTTCTCAGCTTACCAATGTGAATAACCATGTCCAGCTCTTCGGCTCCGTCCTTTATCGCTTGTTCCGCTTCAAAAACTTTGGTCTCCGTTTTGTGTGAACCATGGGGAAACCCCACCACTGCTCCCACCTTAACCTCACTTCCTGCAAGAAGTTTTTTGGCAAGCGCTACATCAGAGGGCCGACAGCAAACGGAAGCAACATTGTATTTTTTGGCAATTTCACAACCCTCAACAATATCCTGGTCAGTGAGCTCTGGGCGAAGCAGAGAGTGGTCTATCATCTTGGCAATCTCTTCACAGGTGTACTCCATAACAAAGCCTCCTCTCTTTCGGTGAATTGTTATAACAATATGTTTTCATATCATACTTTGAAGAGTAAGTCAATAGAAGCAAAACGCCAGAAAATCAGCTTCTCTCTTTACCCCAGAAGTTTTTGAGGTTTTGCTGTAGTTTTTTCTCGTATCCCCGGTCGGTAGGCCGATAGTAAACTCTACCTTTAAGCTCTGGGGGAAGATAATCCTGTTTTACAAACCCATTAGGGAAATCATGAGCATAGAGGTAGCCTTTGCCATAGTCCAGGTCCTTCATTAGCGAAGTAACCGGATTACGAAGGTGTAAAGGTACAGGCAAAGACCCTTTGCGGCGCACGTCAGCAGTAGCCTCCTGGAGTGCACGGTAAGAGGCATTGCTCTTAGGAGCACAGGCTACATAAATGGTTGCCTGTGCCAGCGCTAACCTTCCCTCCGGTTCTCCCAGAAAATTATACGCTTCCCAGGCAGCAGTGGCCAAAAGCAAGGCATAAGGGTCGGCGTTGCCAACATCTTCTGAGGCACAGGCTATCAACCGGCGTGCAATAGCACTGGGTGCTTCTCCAGCCTCAAGCATGCGACACATCCAGTAAAGTGCCGCATCAGGGTCGCTCCCTCTTAAACTCTTGTGGTATGCAGAAAGCAGGTCGTAATGGGCTTCACCAGATTTATCGTAAAGGAAAGTATGGCGTCCAAAGAGTTTTTGCGCAAAGGCAAGGTCCAGCTTTTTCTTCTCTTTCCGGGCAGTTACATATGCAAATTCCAAAAAATTCAACGCCCGTCGAGCATCACCATCGGAAAGTTCGCAAATGAATTGTAAAGCTTCATTGGTTACTTCTAAAGCTTTGCCATCAAGCCCCCGCGGATCTGACAGTGCTCTTTTAAGCAGGGCAAGCAGTTCTTCAGGGGATATTTTATTGAAAATCAACACCTGAACCCGGGAAAGAAGTGGGGCAATCACTTCAAAAGAAGGATTTTCGGTAGTTGAACCAATTAAGGTTACTACTCCCTCCTCCACATAGGGCAAAAGGACACTTTGCTGACCCTTGTGAAAGCGGTGAATTTCATCGATAAAAAAAACGGTCTTTTTGCCATAAAGAGAAAAATTGTTCTCCGCTTCCTTTATGGCTTCTTTAATCTCCTTAATCCCAGAAGACACCGCACTTATAGCAAGAAATGCATAATGCAAGAGATCAGCCAGAATGAAAGCTGCCGACGTTTTGCCACTGCCAGGAGGTCCCCAAAAGATTAAAGAAGGCAAATAACCAGTCTCTACTATCCGGCGCAAAGCACCCTCAGGTCCAGTAAGATGCGCCTGTCCAACCAGCTCATCAAGTGTTCTGGGCCGCATTCGAGCAGCAAGAGGTTGCCGAACTTTCTCTGGAGGAGCAAAAAGCTCCGGTTCTTTAGAATTCCTGGCCATCACCAAAAACCTTCTTCAAACTTCTGTTTTATTATACATCTTCCCTGAAAAAAATAAAACCTAATCAGCGGTTTCTTTCATCACCTCTTCCACGGCACAAATGGCATAACGAATCCCATTTTCATCCACCTGGCGCGAGGTAACAAACCTTACTCTTTTTGCATCAACTCTGGTAGCAAGAACACCCTTTTCCTTTAACCTTGCAAGGAAGGTCTCCGAAGACACGTCTCCCTCCAGCTCAGCAACCACAAAGTTGGTATGCACCTTAGCAAGGTCAACCTTTATCCCTGGAACTCGAGAAATACCTATAGCCAGTTCCTTTGCGTTGCGATGATCCTTTGCAAGACGAGCGATGTTTTCTGGAGAAAGCGCTTCAAGACCACAAGCACACAACCACCCAGTTTGACGCATACCACCACCGAGCATTTTGCGAAAGCGCTTTGCTCTTGCGATAAACTCCCGAGAGCCAGCAAGAACAGAACCAATTGGTGCAGCAAGTCCTTTGGAAAGGGATATCATAACCGAGTCTGCACAGGCAGCAAGTTCGCGCACTTCAACGCCCAGATATAGAGCCGAGTTGAAAAGTCGTGCCCCGTCAAGATGCACCGAAAGATTACGCCGTTCAGCGAGAACCTTTACGGCTCTCATTTTCTCAAGAGGTGGTACAATCCCTCCATAACGGTAATGGGAGCTTTCCATGCAGATAAGAGAAGTTCGGGGATAGTGGATGTTATCAGGCCGAATAGCATTTTCTATCGCTTGAGGTTCAGGAAGACCATCTTCCCCTCTCAGCGTTCGCACCATAAGACCAGCCACGCAGGCAATACCACCAGTTTCGGATGTCCTGATGTGGGCATTTTCTTCGAGTATAACCTCCTCACCCCTCTGGGTATGCGTAAGAAGGGCAACCAGGTTACCCATGGTTCCGCTGGGCAAAAATATAGAAGCTTCCTTACCCAGAAGGTGAGCAGCGTACTCCTCAAGCTGGTTTTGCAGAGGGTCTTCACCGTAAACTGAATCTCCAAGAGGAGCTGCAAAAGCTCGCTCCCGCATCTTCTCGGTGGGAAGAGTTATGGTGTCCCGTCTCAAATCTACCAGCACCGTTTTCCTCCTCTATTCACTTAAAGAAACCGCAAAGACTTCTCTAAAAAGCTCTCGAAAAACATCGCTCTCTTCCATGTCAGTATGAACGCTGAAACTGAAAAAACCAATAAGGGAAAAAGTGATGGCCTTAAAAAAATCCTCGCCTGAAAAGGTTTTTCCACGCCTGGTAACCACGGGGTGCAGCTTCCAACCTATCTCATGAAGGTATTCCTCAAAACGTTCCCTCAGCGCGCTTAACTTGGATTTAGCCTCTGGATGGTGGAGAAAATCATGGCCTGCCCGTTGAATAATCACCAGAAGGTCTCTTTTTTCCTCAAAAAGCGTAAAGTAACAATCAATTATGTCAGCCACCACTTTTCCCCTGGGTTCGGAAAAATCAAGTTTCATCATGCGCTCAGATATGCTGCGTAATGCTTCCTCAATGAGGGCCACAAAGATATCCAGCTTGCTTTCAAAATAGTAATAGAGCGTTGCTTTCTTCACTCCCGACTCACGAGCAATGCCTTCGACAGTAGCCTCAAAAAAACTCTTCTGGGCGAAAACTTTCTTTGCTGCCTCAATAATCTGCTGTTTCCTACTCATCCCTCACCCTCAGAAACTGTAATCCACACTCAGAAAAACGCCGTCGCTCAAAGAACCAAGCTTGCTATTTGAAGCGCCACTGGAGAGTGAAAAGCTGAAACTCACTTCCCAGTTGTCCCGAGGCTTATAAGTAGCCCCAAGCATGTTAACCATGCTTCCATCTTGAAGGCTCAAAACTGAAGTTAACATGGGCTTCCACTTGCCATCTTCTGTGGTGTAGTCAGTATGGAAGTAAAGGTATGACGAAACATCTTTACCCTCTTCAAAGGGATTACCAAGTAGATAATTTATACTGAAATACCAGTCGCTTTCTGTAGTATAATCCACTCCCAAGCTTGCCTTCAAATAAGGAGAAGTAAAGGTAGTATCAGTGAAGGTTTCTACACTCCCATCTGGATAGTGTACCGCAATCTGATGCTCCCACTTTTCCGGAAAAACTAAGGCCAAGTCGCCTCTAAAAGTGGAACCTTCCAGAGCGAAAAGCTCACCCTGAAACTCGAGACCCAGTATAGAGCGCTCAGGAAAACCCCATACAGACTGAACCGTGGATGAGGAATCGGCACTAATAACAATGTCAGTAGAACGGGGATATCCAGAAAGAAAATAGCCATGGTAGAAGCTAAACGCTACATCAATATCACTTACCATACCTCGAGCTCGAATGGCCCAAATAGGCGATGTAAAGCCTACTTCTGGGTACTCTTTCTCGATGGAAAGTGTGAGTGCTTCAGGATTAAGACCCGAAAACTGTGACAAGAGTCCTCCGGCGAAAAGCTGTTCCTCCACGGAGGCAGGAACAAAATTGGGAATGAAATCTACCTGATACAGAAACTCCAGCGACCAGAAGTCACTAAAATACCACTCTGCATCCAGTGCTGGAATGGGAATTTTATCTTCAAGTGCTTCTTCACTCAGCGAAGCCGAAAAAGGACGAGGATTGATTGAATCCACAGGACTCATAACGTCGCTCGCACCCCAGGTCAACTGCAAAAAACCTAACTTGAAGTCCACTTCTTCCCAGGGAGCCTGAATTCCCTGTAAATAAGCTTCCTTAACCCGGAGAGGCCTAAAATTGTTTTCATCCTGATACTTCAAGAGTAACCCAGCCTGAAAGAAATAATTGCTATCACCCAGGGAAGTAGTATAGTCAAGGTCCACTCGCGTTCCGTAATCAAGGTCTCCCGTGGAAAAATCGTAGCTGGAAAACATCTCTGCCTCTCCACTCAATTCAGAAGCGCGAACCGGAAGAGCGTAAAGGGCCAGTAAAGCTACTACCAGTAGAAAACACAACCTTTTCTCCATCGTCAACCACCTCAAAGCTCGGGCCTCTGTATGGTGCGCACGCTGAAGAAATTGTCGGGTAAGGATATATTTTCTTCGTGCTTGACGGTTTCCATGCGAGTCTCATGGTTTTCCTTCAAGTCTTTAAAAGCCATTTTCAAAATAGTTATTTTCCCTTCTTCGCTTTCTTCGATTTCCAGGACTTCGAGTGTCTTCCACAGGTTACCCTCTAAATCGTAAAACTCTATTTTTTTGAAATAAAACTTCTCTTTGTCTACAGTCATGACCAGCTTGGAATAATCACTATCTTCCTCAAGGGGTTTGAGCTCCAGATAATAATTTTCCTCATCCTCGTCCACGAGAGTAGCTTCATAATCTTCTCTTCCATAGCTTTGGGAAAGGTCATCATAGCTGAAATCAGTGCCCATGAACTTTTCCTTTTTGCTGGAACCAGCAATTCTGCGTACCTTGCGATAAGCAGGCATGTAAAGGTATATCTTCTCTCCGCCCTTAATGCTCAAAAGAGTAACCCCTTCAACATCGGCAGGGCTCAAAAACCTCACTATAAGCGATATGGTGTCATCGCCTTCATCTTTGGAATACATAACGACTTCTCGTACCTCTTCTTTGCCGTTTTCATCTATTAAGATCATCTTCGCTTCGCTACGCTGAGTCACAAAATCGGTACGTCGCTTTTCAACTTCGTCCAAAATCTCGTCAGCGGTAAGAGCCCAAACAATTCCACCCAACAAAAACACAACCAGCACAAAAATTCCCATTAGAAACCAGAACTTTCTCATATGCTGCCACCTCCTGACTGTTTTTGAGCACCTCTATTAGAATTATTGCCCAAATAACTCTCTGCATGTAAAAGCAAAGGCAAAAGCACCAAAGCATAGAGAACACTTACCAGAAGCACCGTACCAATTAAACTTCCGAACATGCGAAGCATACTTATTTTGCCTGTAGCCAGAACGTAACTACCAGCAGCAATTGCCAGTGAATTCAAAACAATCCCTCTACCCGAGCTCACCATAGTGGTCACAAGCGCCCTGGGGTTCTGCAAGCTCACCTCACGATACCAGCGCGAAACAAAATGAATAGTATAGTCAATACCCGCTCCAATGGCTATGCTGGCTACCATTAAAGTGGCCACGTTGAGCGGAATTCTTAAAAGTCCCATGATTCCAAAAGAAGTATAAACGGTCAACAATATAGGAACAATAGCTATTGAAGCCTTGCGCAAGGAGCGTAGCTGCAACAACAAAAGTCCAAAAACGATGACAAAAGCTAGAAACACACTGCGAGCCTGTTGATTAAAGAGCTTGCTGTTTACATAGTTGCTTATAATCGGCGTACCGGTCACCCGATACTCAACACTCACTGGCCCATCTGAAGCGGGCAGGTAAACCCATTCATCGAGTACCTGGTAAAAGACGAAGTCGAAATCCTCATCCAGTTCTTTACCAACCGCGCTTTCCACCACCTTTTTTACTGTTTCCACTTTTACCCGCTGGGCAACACGCAACTCAGAGTTTTTGAGTACCTCCTCGAGATACAGCACATCGTCTTCACTCAAATCCAGCCTTTCTTCAAGAAGCTCAGAAATGGAAGAAGAATTATCACCCTGGTAATAATCTTCAAGCACTGATTCTACCTCATCCACGCTCAATCCTAAGTCCTCAATCTCCAGGGTGGCATCGCGAGCCACCAGCGAAGCAAAATTCGCTCTCTGACCAATAAACTCCTCAATCGGTTTTTCAGCAATGGCTTTTATTTCTCTTTTAAGTGAACCCGGGTCAGGGATTTCGAGCCCGAAAATTTGCAGGTCCTCCACCATAGTGTCTACCAAAACATCAAGTGCTCCAGGCTCTTGCGCCGAAACCATCTTTACCCTGTGAGGGCGATTCTCAAGAAATTCTTTCAGTGCTGCCACTTCTTTTCTCAGTTCCGCAGAGGAAGTCTCTTCAGCACTGAATTCCACTAAGGTTTCATCTTCATTTTCACTTATTCTGCCCTTAAGATAGCTGTTGTCCTGAGCAAAAAACCACAGGTTATCAATCTTCTCACGTTCTGCTGGAATTGCTTTCCACCCTTCCATGGCTTTATTTAAATCCATAAGAAAGGTAGCCAGAGAGGAAGCGTCTTCAAAGTTTTTGAACCGAGCAGCATATTTTCCAATGCGTATCATTTCCCGAAGCACAAAGGGTTCCTTGACATTCTGAGAGCGCACGTAGAGATAGTTATAATCGGTGCTCCCAAAACGTTCCTTAAAGTAGTTGAGCAGCAAGGTGATGGGGTGATTTTTACCCATCTGTACCTCCACCGAAGTTTCCACATTGATGCGAGGAATTCCCAGAGTGAAAAATGCCATTACTGCAATAATGAAGAAAATCGCAGCTTTTTTATGGTGCACCACTGATCTGGCAATGAATTTCAGGAAACGGCTAATCAGGCCACCTTGCTCTTTTTCCTGGTGAAGCACTTTGAAGTGATTCGGAACCCTGCGGGGCACAAAAATGGCATAAAAAGCTCCTAAGGAAAAAGTTGCCAAAATCATGCCAAAGAAAATACCCAGCGCTGAATACAGACCAAAGTCGGAAATGGGCTTTATTTCAGCAGTGAGCAGGGAAAGAAAACCACCTATGGTGGTCAAAGCGCTCATCAGAATGGGAACAAAAATATCCCGGAAGGTTGCCGCTGAAGCCTCCGGACCGTTTAGGGTGGCTCTTTCCTCGTAATAACGGTTTATAAAATGAATGCCGTATGCAGTAACCAGGGAGAGCAGCAAAACTGGCATAGCAGAGGCAATCACCGTCAAGGACTTACCCATAACTACGGCAGAACCCAGAACCCATACCGAGGAAAGAAGCGAAATAAATATTGGTAGCAATACTCCTCGCAGCGTCCGAAAACCCCAGTAGAGCACTATCATCAAAACCAGAGCGGCAAAAGGAGTTAAAGTACCCATGGTACGCCGAGAATCTCTGGCCATAAGGCGAGTGATAACCGGGACACCAAAAGTGGTTATCTTGCCACCAGGATTATACTTCTCACAGAGTGCTTCCACTTCCTCAATAGCTTTATATTCATCAACATCGTCATAGAAAGAAATCACCACCAGAGTGGCTTTGCCATCTTCGGTAACCATCTTACCCCAGATGAGTTCGTCCCCTTGAAGTTCTTCTCTGAGCTTTTTAGCTTCTGCTTCACTCTCAGGCAACACCTCGACAACCTCTTTGACTTCAACCCCAAACTCGGTGCTGACGATTTTGGGCATGTTGGTCAAAGCAGAAACGTTTCTCACAAAAGGAAGCTTCTCTATTTCCTCTACCAGTTTGTTAAGACCCTGGAGATGTTCCACAGTGAACAGGTCGTCAAATTCAATACCTACAATCAGAGACTTGGTCTGAAAACCTGAGAATTTGTCCTTAAGGGAATCATAGAAGGAAACTTCGGGGTCACTCTCAGGGAGATACTTGGTCACGTCATCCTCAAAACGAAGATCCCGAAGCAAATAACCAAACACGAAAGTAACCACCAAAGTGGCAATGAAAATAGGCCAGGCATATTTTACAACCCACTGAGCCAGTTTCTGCATGTTTTCTCATCCTCCAACGCTCACTTATCGACTGACCGTTCGGTAGAAACTGAATCTCATTATACAGTCCCTTTATTCGCTGTCAAGAGATTGCTCATCAAAAAACCACAACTCACTTTTTAGTTTTTCTTTAGTAGTTTCCAGCGATTGTTATAGCTACCCAAGATACGAAGAAATGTGGTTTTCTTTTTGAGCTCTTCCAGGGCTTCTCCAAACTTTGTATCAATCAAATTTCCTTCCCAATCTACGTAAAAAAGATACTCCCAGGGTTCACCTGGTATGGGCCGGGATTCCAGCTTAATCAGGTTTATCGAGCGGGCATAAAATACCTCCAGCACCTCAAACAGCGCCCCTGAACGATTGGGGATTCGAAAAACACAGGACACCTTATCATGTTCCTTGCGGGGCTCAAAATACCTCGAAAGGATGAGAAAACGAGTAAAATTGCAGGGTGTATCCTCAACGTCTTCCTCAAGGAGCTCCAGGCCATGCTTACGAATCGCCTCTTCACTCGATATGCATGCACTACCTTTGCCAAACTCGGAAGCTTTTCGAGCCGCCTCTTCGGTATTGCCAACGTCAATAATTTTTACTCCTTTCAGGGATTCGAGAAATCTGGAACACTGTGAAAAGGCCTGAGGATGAGCAAAGAGAAACTGGATATCTCCTACCCCAGTACCTGGATATACACCAAGATGTTGAGACACTTTAATAAACCGCTCTCCAACCACGAAAATCTCGGGAAAATCCAGCAATAAATCATAATTAGCATGAATGCTACCAGTAATGGTGTTTTCAATCGGGACCACCCCGTGGGTTGCTTCACCGCTGGCTACTTTTTCGAACACCTCTCGAAAGGTGTAACAGGAAATAAACTGGGAATCTCTGGGAAAAGCTTTTTGCGCCACCTGAGAGCTGAAAGAACCTTTTTCCCCTAAAAAGGCCACCTTAAACTGTGGAAAGGATTTGGAAACAAAAGCAGGTGAAGCACCAGCAGGGCTCTTTTCTTTGTTCAACTCCTTACCGACTATCACGCTGATGACCTGAAGGTTATTGACTAATCTCCTGAACTGCTCCGGATATAAACTCTGGGGACCGTCAGAAAGTGCTTGTTCCGGAGCATGGTGAACCTCCACCATAACACCATCAGCACCACAGGAAACACCCGCCAGGGCCATGGGAATAACTTTTTCTCTCAACCCAGTGCCATGACTGGGATCAACAAACACCGGCAGATGACTTAAGTCTTTCACCACCGGTATGGCGTTCAAATCGAGTGTATTGCGGGTAAAGCGCTCAATAGTCCGAATACCCCGTTCACAAAGAATGACCTGGAAATTACCCAAACTTAGAATGTATTCCGCAGCCAGGAGCCAGTCTTCAATTGTTGCTGAAAGCCCACGCTTCAGCAACACGGGTTTACCCAGGATGGCTACCTTTTTCAGGAGTTCAAAATTCTGCATATTGCGAGCGCCAATCTGGATGATATCAGCATACTGGGCAACCAGTACGGCATTTTCAGGACTGGTTGCTTCGGTAACCACAGGAATGGAAAATTTCTCCCGGGCTTTGGCAAGGATTTCCAACCCCTGTTCTCCCAGACCCTGAAAACTGTAGGGAGAGGTCCGGGGTTTGAAAGCACCACCTCTCAGAATATGAGCTCCCATAGATTTCACTGCTTCGGCAATCCTGAAGAGCTGTTCCTCAGATTCCACAGCACACGGGCCAGCAATAATAGTAAGGGTCTCCTGTCCGATTTCCACATCGCCAATGGTAATCACCGTACCATCAGGATTGAAAGACCGATGGGCAAGTTGAAAAGGAGTGCTGGGCTTGATTACTCTGGCAATCTTTCCGAAAGCTTCCAGAACCTGAGCGCTAACTTCCCGCTCTGAAACCATAATACTGCCTTGCGGGCTATCCACCCAGTGAACCAGCATTCCCTGTTTTCCAAGCTCACGAAGCACTGCTTGCTTCCGAGCTTCATCAAGAACACCGTCAAAAATAACGACCAAAGTTCCATCCTCCCTATATTCTTCTTTAGAAGACTATTTTACGACAAAAACTTTATGTTATACTATACTCCGAGTTCCCCAGGGAGGCAAACATGGAAAACCAGCTTACACAGGAAACCAGAATAACCAAAGAGTATATAGAAGAGTTGCTCGAGAGAAATGCTCTGAACGAACTAAAAAATAGCATCAATACTCTCCATCCCGCCGATATTGCTGAACTGATGTCTTTCCTGGATAGCCAGAAGCAGGTCGTTGTATTCAGGTTACTGCGCAAAGACCTGGCCATAGAAGTTTTTGAACAACTGGACTTTGAACAGCAGGAAAACCTTCTTCAGAGCTTTACCGACGAACGGGTAGCTGAAATCCTCAACCAAATGTCCCCAGACGACCGCATGGAACTCTTCGATGAGTTACCCGCCAAAATAGTCAAAAAATTCCTGGGACTTTTGAATCCGGAACAGCGCAACATCGTGGCCACCATGCTGGGTTACCCTGAAAACAGTGCCGGCCGTATCATGAATCCCCACATGGTGGACCTCAAAGAATACTACACGGTGGAGCAGTCACTCGAAAGAATACGTCAACTATCACCTCCTGAAGAACTGGCCTACACCGCTTATGTAATCGATGCCGAGCGCCATCTTCTGGGAAGGGTTACTTTGAGAGAGCTGGTACTCGCAAAGCCGGAAACGGTGATCAGAGACATTATGAAAAAGGACATAGTTTACGTTTTTACTCATGATGATCAGGAAAAAGCTGCTCAGATTATTCAAAAATATGACCTTTTAGCAGTGCCGGTAGTGGATTCGGAAAAGCGCCTGGTGGGTGTGATAACCGTTGACGACGCCATCGACATCATAGAAGAAGAGGCCACCGAAGATATTCACCGCCTGGCAGCAATCAGGACTACTGAAGATGAGTATTTGCATGCCCCCCTGTGGAACAAGGTCAAAAATCGCTTTATATGGCTTGCCGTGCTGCTCGTTGGAGGCACCATGACCAGCTTTGTAATGCAGGGTTTTTCGGAAATCATTCAAGCCATCGTTGCCCTTTCCTTCTTTGTACCCATGCTCATCGACACTGGAGGCAACGTGGGTAGCCAATCAACCACAGTCATGGTGCGAGGCATAGCAGTTGGTGAAATCGAAAAACGCAATATATGGAAAATAGTTTTCTCTGAAATTTTGATAGGTGGGATACTGGGCATTCTGCTCAGCTTTATCGCTATATTGCGGGTTATTTTTCTTAAAGAGAGCCTGCTCATAGGTATCATAGTGGGTACGGCTGTGTTTAGCATCGTTTTTGTGTCCAATCTGGTGGGCATTTTTCTCCCTGTACTTTTTAAGAAACTCAAAATGGACCCTGCAATATCAGCTACCCCGGTTATTACCACGCTGGTTGACGTTATTGGAGTTTTCATCTACTTTAAGATTGCCCAAGCTTTCCTGCATTTCTGACTTGAATGCACCAAAAAAGCTTTGAGCCGCATCATCCACTTCTTTCAGACAACGCTCGCAAGAAGCAATGCTCCCTTTTTTATCGAAACCCCTAAAGAAAAGTTCGCCGTCCAGAGTGCAACCAAAAGCATCAAAAAAGTACTTAGTAGTAAGCCTTACTCCGTCGAAAAGCCGCTCACCGCGGGTTGCACCAACGCCCATTAAAAAACCCTTTTTGGGCGAAAACTGTTCTCCAAGAAGATACCTGCGTACCCACAAAACCTGGCTCCTATCAACCAGCGCTTTGAAAGAAGCAGGAATTCCATAGAAAAAAACAGGCGTGCTAACCACCACTATCTGAGCTCGAACAAGCCATTCAACTACTTTTCGCATGCCATCTTTCAGCACACAGTAACCAAGACTTTCACAAAAACGACATCCTCTACAAAACCGAATATCAAGCTCTGAAGGAACTATCAGTTTCAGTTGCGACTTCTCTGGAGCAAAGCGCAGAAACCTTTGAAGCAGCACTTCGCTATTCCCATCTCGTCGAGGACTACCCAGTATGGCTATAATTTGCAAAACACATCATCTCCCCGTAAAATTTAACCAGGAAATTCCAGTCTTATTCACAAAATCTTGGCCACTACAGCAAAGGAGGAATTAATTTGCCAGGACGAGCATTTGCTTCCTTCAGCGGTGGAAAAGATTGTCATCTGAGTATCTTTCTGGCCCAGAAAGCTGGCTTCAAGGTGGAATATCTCCTGAACATGACCCACCAAAACGGTGAAGTTTCCCGCTCCCATCATCTCCCCGCTTCGGTAATTCAAAAACAGGCGGAAAAGATGAATTTGCAATTGATCCAAAGGGGGACCTCCTGGGAAAACTATGAAGAGAACTATCGCCAGGTGTTAAGAGAACTGCGCCAGAAGGGAATAACCCACGGTGTGTTCGGTGATATAGACCTCGAAGAACACCGGGAATGGGTGGAAAGAGTCTGTTACAGCGAAGGCATAGAGCCTTTTCTTCCACTCTGGAAGAAGGATCACCAGGAAATCGCCAGAATGATAGTCAAAGAGGGCTTTAAAGCCCACATAATAGTAGTGAACGACCGTTTTCTGACCCCCGATTTTCTGGGAAAACCGTACACTCTGGCACTTATAGAAGAACTCAATAAAAGAGGCGTTGATCCTTGCGCTGAAAGCGGGGAATTTCATACTTTAGTAATCGATGGTCCTCTCTATCGAGAACCCCTGGAGTTTGAATTTGGAGAAATCAAACAGGAAGAACATTACCATTTTCTGGAAGTGAAACTGGCGACTCCAGTATAAAGTATCTGGTGACCACTGAAACGGGTTAACCCGTTTCAGTGGTCAATACGCCTGCAAGCACGAACCTTCTCAAGTTGCCTGCTTTTTGCCCATACTTGCCCAGATGCCCAGTATCCCCAAAATGATTTTCAAAAGCGCATGCCAGGCAGGTTCCGTACCCAGGTTAATGCCGGGAATAACACCCATAATTCCCATTATCAAAAGCAGCCAGCTGTAGACCATAAGTAAAACCCTGACCATTCAAAAACCCCTCCTTTCGTTATAGTATATTCAACATAATTTAAGACCAGTCCATTGCTCCCGTCAACTCAGCCACTTCACTTTTGTAATAATTTTTAGCCCAAAATCCCCTAAGGGTGAGGGTCTTTTATTCAAGACCCAATTGCTTCTGGTATACTTTTAGCAAAAAACGGAGGCTAAGCCGTGAGGAGCTATCGGAAAGAATTGTGGTTTTGTACTCAGAAACGCAGGGAGTTTATAAACATTACTCCCTTACTTGAAGAGTGTGTACGCGAAAGTGGCATTCAGGATGGGCTTTTACTGTGCAACGCTATGCACATTACAGCCAGCGTCTTTATAAATGACGACGAAGAAGGCCTACATGAAGATTTTGAACGTTGGCTCGAAAAATTAGCTCCGGAAAAGCCCTATCACCAGTACAAACACAATGTAGGCGAAGATAACGCAGACGCACACCTCAAAAGAACCATAATGGGCCGAGAGGTGGTTATAGCAGTGACTGATGGCAAATTAGACCTCGGTCCCTGGGAACAGGTTTTCTACGGAGAATTTGATGGCAGGCGCAGAAAAAGGGTGCTGGTGAAAATCATCGGGGAGTGAAACTGCGAACGCACATGGTTTTTTCCCGCAAAAGCGCCTGACAAAAGCCGCGGAAGAGTTTCTAAAAAATTTTCAAAAATTTTTTGCAACTGCTCTTGACAATTTTAAAATCATAAATATAATGCTTAATGCTCAGTTGAAAAATTCGAATAGCGAAAATCCCCTCCTTGCACCTATGGGAGGGTTGCCTGCCCCACAGGGCAACCCTCCCATAGGTGTTTTTATGGGCTTTTTTCAAGTCCTACTCCTGCTAAAGCAACGACTTCATTTCTTCAAGCACTAATTGAGGCACACCAAAGCTACGCTCAAAAAGTAGACCGTGACCGGTTGGAAACCAGCGAATTTTTTTAAAAGAAGAAACAGTCTCAAAAAGTTCCAGCGTACAAAGAGGTGGCACGATGTCATCCTTCGTTCCATTGTACATAAAAAGAGGTGTACTCCAGTCTAAAGAACCAACGTGATAAAGGGGATCCAGAGCTTCCCAGCCTTTAAGCGCTTCAGGAACAGCTATCCCCCGCTTCAAGAGATGGTAGCGAAGCTCAACCAGAGAATCCAGCATACTTTCTTTGAGTAGTCTGGAAAGGTTCCCTCCACCAACCACCAGGAAAACCCCCCTGAGCTGCTGATGCCTACCAGCTATTAAAGTGCCTATTATACTACCCAGGCTGACTCCCCAGAGAAAAAGTTGGTCCTTCTTCACGTAAGGATGGTTTTCCAAAAAGTAAAGAGCTCGCAGCCCATCCTGTACGGTTCTCTCAAAAGCCAGTCGATCATCATGGATATCAGGAGAAAAAACATCTTTTCCTTCCCGCGCTCTATCGCCATGATATTCCATATCGATTGCCAGAGCCAGGAACCCCGCTTTGCCAATCTCATTGGCGAGCACACGGAGATTATCCTTACTTCCTCGATAATAATGAAGGAACAAAATAGCCGGATAAGGAGGTGGGGCGCTGGGCTCCAAAAGCAAAGCAGGAACCTCAACGGCTTGTAAGCGGTAAAGTTTGTAATTTTTGGTTTCTCGCAAGAGCGTAACCAAATTCTGGCAACCCCCAAACCTCGGCATAAAGCCACAAATCATGTACAAAACGTTTTTTAATTTCGACAAAATTCAAAAAACTAAATTTCATACTGCATCTTATGTATACAAACGAAAAAGTAAAGTTATAATAACATATACAGGCAGGGTGTTTCAGCATCAGGCTTCTCTTAGAAAGGAAAGGAGGTGAAAACTGAGCTATAGCTTCCTCAACCAAATCCTTTTCTAAGGTTTCATTTAACGAACAAAAGGAGGAGAGAACATGAGAAAATCCTTGTTTTTTCTGGTAATGGTTGTTGTGGTAACAACTTTGCTGATAAGTGGTGTTTCCTATGCAGCAAAATATCGTTTTACTTTCATTTCACACGCCGGAGAAGAGAATCCTTTCTGGGCGGCTGTGTACAGAGGAGCAAGTGATGCTGCCAAGCTCCTTAACGTAGATTTTGTATTTGTAAGACCCAAAACTGAAGGAGATTTGGCTACTCAGCTCAGCCAGTTTAAAGCTGCACTGGCTGAAAAGCCTGACGGCATTATCACCACCATTCCTCATCCAACCATGTTTGATGAAGTAATCCAACAGGCAATAGATATGGGCATACCAGTAATCTGTTCTAATACTGATGACCCCGAAGGAGCCAAAGGAAACGCAAGACTATCTTACATTGGTCAGGACCTGGTACAAGCAGGATATTTCCTGGCGCAAAAATTAACCGAAGACTTGCCCAAAGACCAAAAATTTCACTTCCTTATCAGTATAGGTGGTCCTGGTCTGGTATGGGCCGAGCAAAGAGCCAAAGGCATTACGCAGTACTTTGACGAAGTTGGTTATACTTATGAGCGTCTTGACACCACCATGCAGATGGATGTTGCTCAATCCAGAATTCAAGCTTATCTGCAGTCTCATCCTGAAACCAAAGGGGTAATATGCGTAGAGTACAACCACGCTCCTGCCGCCAAGGCTGCCCGCAATTTGGGTTATAAGCCTGGCGAGCTGTTGATTGGTGGTTTTGACCTGGTACCCGAAGTACTCGAAGAAATTAAGTCAGGATATATCAAGCTAACCATCGACCAGCAACCCTACCTACAGGGCTACCTACCCATAGTTCAACTCTACCTCATGAAGGAGTTTGCCCTGAGCGCCTGGGACGTAAACACTGGCAATGCAGTAGTTGACGCATCCAACGTGGACAAGGTCATCGAACTATCCAAACAAAGAGTGCGCTAAAAACAAGCTCCCCAGAGAAGCGATCGCTTCTCTGGGGAGCTTTTCATATAAAAATAGAAGCCATAGAAAAGGAGCGTCTGCAAAATGGGCAGTGGTTTTTTAACCTCTCTAAAGCGCATCCTGCTTCTCAGAGAAATAAGCAGCCTGATTATGTTGGCGGCAGTTATTCTGGTCTTTTTTAGCCTTGCACCTCTCTTTTTAAGCCGCGAAAACATAAGTGTAATCCTGGAGATCATTCCCGAGCTTGGCATTGTGGCACTCGGAGTAACCATGCTGATGATTTCTGGAGAATTCGACCTATCAGTAGGCTCAGTTTTTGCTTTCTGCCCAATCATGTTGGTTTTATTTATTAATTGGGGATTACCTCCTGCCCTGGCTTTCGCGGGAGCCTTGCTGGTTGCTGTTGCTCTTGGCGCAATCAACGGTTTAGTAACCCTAACCTTTGGAATCCCTTCCTTCATAACTACTCTCGGTGCAATGCTCATCTGGCGGGGGGCGGTTTTGCTTATCAGTGGAGGATGGCCCCCTCCTTTTCCAAGCCAGCTTTCCACAGCCTTTCTGGTTGGGAAAATGAGTATTTTCAGAGCCTCAATCTTCTGGTATCTGTTGGTAGTCGTATTACTCTGGATCGTGCTTGAAAGGAGTGATTTTGGAAATTGGATGTTTGCCACAGGTGGCAACCGAACCGCTGCCAGAGCCATGGGTATCAATACCGAATGGGTCAAGTTATCAAACTTTATGCTTTGCTCTTTTCTGGCTGGATTTGCTGGCATAGTTCAATCGTTTCGCTTAGAAACCACACTACCTTCAATGGGCAATGGTCTGGAAATGGAAGCAATTGCAGCCACCGTCATCGGAGGAACAGCACTAAGCGGTGGTGTAGGTACAGTTATCGGAACCGTCATTGGCTCTTTCTTAATTCGAATAATTGACAACGGCTTGATAATGGCCCGAGCTCCAAGTTACTGGTTCCGGGTCTTCATAGGGCTGGCCACAATACTGGCAGTTATACTAAATACCTTTGTGCGTGAGCGAGCAAAAAAGATGAGGTGTTAGCAAATGCAAAGCAATAACCACCTGGTAGAAATGATAAACATCCATAAGTGGTTTGGTGGAGTCTGTGCTTTAAAAGGAGTAGACTTCCACGTTGGTTACAGGGAAATAGTCGGTCTGCTTGGAGATAATGGTGCTGGTAAATCAACTCTGATTAAAATCCTTTCCGGTTTTTTCCCTCCAGACGAAGGCAAAATTTTCTTTGAGGGCAAAGAATGCCATTTTACTTCTCCTCGTGAGGCCCGCGCCCTGGGCATAGAAACCATTTATCAGGAAGCAGCAATGGTGCCTAAAATGAGCGTAATGAGAAACATATTTATGGGGAGAGAACCGATAAAATATAAACTGGGCACGGTAAGGTTACTGGACATTCCTTTTATGGAACGAGAGTCCATGCGAGCTTTAGAGGGTGTAGACCTCCGATTGCGCTCACCCCATGCCCTGGTTGAAGAACTCTCGGGAGGCCAACGACAAGGTGTCGCAATTGCGAGAGCCATGTACTTCAAGTCCAAACTGGTTATACTGGATGAACCTACCAATAATCTATCGGTAAAAGAATCACAAAGGGTTCTGGAATTCATAAAAGAGCTAAAAAATCAGGGAATATCGAGCATTTTTATATCGCATAACCTCTATCACGTTTACCCAGTAGCTGACCGAATCGTGGTATTGAGCCACGGTGAAAAAGTTGGTGACTTTAAAAAAGAAGAAACTTCTATCGAAGAAATCACCAAACTAATCGTTCTTCCCTAATCTTACAAACAAATATATTGCAAAATTCATCTTTCTGAACGGAAAGTCAAGAAAGGAGACGTTTCAAAAATGATTGTCTCAACCCTTTCCGAAGTGCCCAATAAGAAAATAAGGGAAGTACTGGGTATTGTACAGGGAAGTACCATCCGAGCCAGATGGTTGGGTAAAGATATTATGGCAGCCTTGCGTACCTTGGTGGGCGGTGAAATCAAAGAATATACCGAAATGATGAATAAGGCCAGGCAGTTAGCCATAGAAAGAATGCTTGAAGAGGCTCATGCTTTAGGTGCTGATGCCGTCTTGGGAGTGCGCTTTTCAACCAGCATGGTCATGAGCGGTGCTGCAGAAATCATCGCTTACGGCACAGCAGTGAAATTGGAATAGTTAGTGATGGCGTAACATTTCAAAGATCAAAAAAATGCCCAAAAAGGCAGCTACCGCATAACCAAGAATACCCAAGACACTTAAAAAACGTATGCCAGGAAAATTAATATAAACTAACGAAGAACCTATCAAGAGAGAACCAAGGACAATACTTAAAGAAAGACGTGTACTTACTGCTTCCAAGCGGCGATTGATCTCTTCAATTTCCTTGCTTTTAAGGCGTAGGGTAAACTTCCCTGAAGAAAGTTGCGAAAAAATTTCCCGTGTGTTTTCTGGGAAATTCCTGAGCAAACCCTCCCATTCCAGCAAATAATCAAGCAAATCCTGTTTGATGCGTTCTGGACTGAACCAACGGACCAAAAGCTTTCTAAGATATTCCGAAAGATAAGGAGCTAGGGAAAACTCAGGATCTAATTCCCTTCCCGTCCCCTCAGCCACCACAAGCGCCCTCAATAAAGAAACCAGACTGGTTGGAAAGCGAAGTTGGTATTTGCGAAGCAGATGAAAAAAATCAAAGAAAAGAAATTTAAGATTTATTTCTCGCAGGTTCGAAGCAACATAATGCTCCAGAATCTCATTTAACTCAAAGCGCAAAGAGAGGGAAGAATCAATCGGACCTTCCATAAATTCTTCTTCAAGCAAGTGAATCATGCGTGCAGCATTCTTTTCAAGCGCCGCCTGGAGCAGCAATACTATATTTCTGCGAGTTTCTCTATCTATGGCACCGACCATCCCAAAATCCAGATAAACCAGTTCCCGGGTTTCTCCTCGAAACATCAGGTTTCCCGGATGTGGGTCACCATGAAAAAAACCATCCTCGAAAATCATCTTAAAAATAGCTCTGGCTCCTATTTCAGCAAGCATCTTAGCAGTTTCGGTGTCCAGAGCCCCTTCTTTCAGCATCTTAGAAAGTGGCACTCCTTCAATAAGTTCCATAACCATCACCCGGGAAGTGGTAAGTTCAGAAAAAACACGGGGGATGTAAACACCTTCAAAATCCAGAAAGTTATCTCGCATCTTACGAGCATTAACGGCCTCGAAAGTGAAATCAATTTCTCTCAACAATCCTTTGCGGAACTCAGCAACTAACTCAGAAAAGGTGATGGAATCCGCCATACCATGCAGGCGTTCCCCAAAACGAGCCAGGTAACTCAAAATCTCAAGGTCTGCCACCACCATTTCCCTGACCCCAGGCTTCTGGACCTTCACAGCTACTTTCTCCCCGCTTTTCTTTAATACCGCCCTATGCACTTGAGCTATGGAGGCAGATGCCAGAGGACGGGGGTCAAATTCCCAAAAAACATTCTCAAGGGAAGTACCCAGCTCCTCTTCCACGACCCTACGAACCTCTTCGAAAGAAACAGCAGGTGCCTCATCCTGAAGTTTTTTAAGTTCCTGACAGTATTCCGGAGGAAGAAGATCTACCCGGGAGCTAAGTATCTGGCCAGCCTTAATAAAGGTGGTGCCCAGCTCTTCAAAGGCCAATCTCAAGTTAACCCAGGGAGGATTCTCAACAATTTCTTTTTTTAGAAAACGTACTCCAATGCGTTCCAGGAAACGAATCCTGCTAAAAAGATAGGAAAAACCGTATTTGGAAAAAACCCTCACAATTTCTCTAAAACGCTTAAAGTTTTTAAAATAGGGATAGCCCGGTAAAAACATCAGTTAATATCCACCTTGCTCAAAAAATCCATTACCAGTTTACGCAGAGAAGGAAGCACCCTGGCAGTGCCCTGAGTGCGGCAATAGCTGGCAAATTCTTCAGAGCTCATACCCTGGCCAGCAAAAACAGCTTCTGCAATAAGAGTAATTTCATAGGGAAAATGGTTTTCTCGCCTTTCCCTGAAATTCATGTGCAATCTTAAAACACCCTTTAACCCCTCTTCAGTAGGTAACAGAGAAAATTCGGGCAAAACATCAAATCCACTTTCCCTGCTACTACTGAAATCTTCCCCTTTAAACAAGAAATGAACCACACGCAAGCGAGAAAGACGAGGTTGCTCGATAATAGAAAGTCCCTCCTTCCTTTACCTTGTTACATACCACAACCATCAAAACAAACCAGTTAATAACCACCACGACCAACAGTTTTTTGTTGAAGTTCACCAACTGCTCGACCAAGAGGTACATCAATACTCAGCGACTTGGACATAAACAGCAACTGCGAAGGATAGATAGAACGATGACCAAGAAGCTTATAAGCTACAACCACCGATAAAAGCGCAACCACCGCTCGGTCAAAACCAAACAGTTCTGCCGCCATAATCGTCGCTGCAATTGGTGTGTTGGCACAGGCACCCAGAAATGCAGCAAGACCAATTTGCGACCAGAAAGCGGTGTTTAGCGAGAAAAGCCTGGCAAAGCTCATACCCAGTATGCTGCCAATGAAAAACATGGGAGTTACCACCCCTCCAGACCCTCCCATACCCAGAGTCAAAGCAACCAGTACTATCTTAACAAACCAGAGCTCACCAGGAAAGGTGTTACCCTGCACCGTTTTTTCGATGACTTCCATCCCCACTCCCAGTGCCTCTTTGTAACCCAGTAAAGCGGCACCAATCAACGCCACACCACCAAGTAGGGGAGGTACCCAAAAAGCCAGCTTTCGACCCAGCAAATCACCAAAACGCTCCGTCCAGTAAGTGAGATTAATAAAGAGACGGGCTACCAGAGCAACGACCACCCCAAAAGCCACCGCCCAGAGCATAACCTGAAAGCTTAATGGATGTGCACCCAGGGAGGGAAAATAAACCTGTCTGACCCCCAAAACCTCAACCACGTAAACTGAGATAAAAGAAGCTATGGTTGAAGACATTAAAGAACCATACTCCATTTGACCAACATAAAGAACCTCAATACCAAAGATGGCTCCAGTAACCGGCGTACCAAAAACAGCAGCAAAACCTGCAGAAAGTCCACACATAACAAATCTTCTTAAATCCTGCAAAGAAAGGCGAAATAAGTGACCCAGCATAGAAACCAGCGAAGCACCAATCTGAGCTATCGGCCCCTCTTTACCTGCTGAGCCCCCAAAGCTCAAAGTACAGAGGGTAGCCAGAGTTTTCACTGGGAAAACCCTAAAGTCTATTTTCCCGTAGCGCTGGTGTATTGCTTCGATAACTCTTTCCGTACCGTGCCCTCTGGCTTCCGGAGAAAAAAAGTGCACCAAAAGCTTGCTCAAAAGTAAACCCAAGGGCGCAAGCAGAAAAGCAGCAGGAAACAACCCAGCTACCCAGGCGGCACTGAATTTAAGAGCTTTAAGAAATAAAAAAGCTCCACATCCAGCAACCAAACCAGCAATACAAGCCAAAGCCAACCACTTGACGGTGCTTAAAAAAAGCAAAAAAAGCTCGTTAAACTCGGTACGAAAATAGCTTCTAACTCCCATCGCCACCAATCTTACCCTTTACTTTGAGTGAAGCATTTCCTCAAGCTTTTCTCGAGTGAGAAGCTCTTCCCGAGCAGAATCCGTCGCTATATTATAGCCGGCAACCAGGTTTCCAACCCGCAGGGCTTCATCAAGTTTTTTACCAGAAAGCAAGGCAAACAGAAAGCCGGCATTAAAATAATCTCCTGCACCAATAGTGTCTTTGGCTTCAAAGAGAGAAGCTTCCTGAAAAATACTCCCTGAAGCGTTTACAGCCTGAGACCCTTCTTTCCCCCTCTTTACAACCAGGGTACCTGGAAAAGTTTCAAAAATCCTGTATAGATTCTCCCCAATCAGGGCCTGTAGTTCAGTCTGATTGGGTAGAAAATAATCAAAAACGGAAAGAAGGTGCAATACTTCCTTTTTCACCTCTTCAGTAAAGCCTTCAGTCGGCCAACCCGTATCCAGCAGAAGTTTGACTCCTTTTTTGCGGAAAGCTTCGAGAAGCTTCACCAAATCCTCACCTTTGCGAATACCAGGGGAAAGAAAATACCCGCAGAGCAACAAGAAATCACCATCTCTAACCTCGCTCAACACCCTTTCAAGATGGTCCAGAGTAAGCAAAGCCTGAGCACCAAGGTCGGTCAAAAAGGTACGCTCCAGAGTAAGAGCATGGGTAACGGCAACTGAAAGGCCGGTGGCTACGTCTTTGGTAATATCCAAAAAGGAAAGGTCTACACCCCCTTTTTCGAGCTTCCTGGTTAGCTCCTGACCTGCAAAATCGTTACCTACCACACCCACCAAAAAATTAGGAACCCCCAAGCTGGTCAAGGCCAAAGCAGCATTGGCAGCAGCTCCGCCCGGCCGCATCACGTAACCGGGTATCAGCACTTCAACTCCCCAACCCGGAAAGTCCTTGATACCGCCCAAAATCACGTCCAGACTGATGTTTCCAACCACCCAAACCCGGCCCATGCCTGTCACTCCCGAGTAGTGGTCTTACTTATGAGATAAGCTGTGCCTGGTTCCAGTCCCTTATCCTCAGCCAGATAGTAAGCAAGCAGTTCCAGAGGTATTATAGAAAGAGCTGGCGAGAAAAGCTCGTCAGCAAAATGCATGGGCAGTACCTCCAGGTTAAAGCGCGACTCAATACCTTCTTGACCAATTAACAACACCCCGGCCTTGTAGTTGACAAGTTCCTCAGCCAACGCAATCATTAAACTCTGAGTCTTGCCAGGAAGAGCCAGGACGATAGCCAGAGAAGGCCTGGTAATCAGTTCCAGAGGCCCGTGACGAAACTGTCCTCCCGAAAAAGCAAAAAAACTTTCTTTGGCACACTCATAAAAACACAGACAACCGTGCCAGGCAGAACTGAGAGCTGGGCCTCGGGCAATGATGAACCTGTTTTCCGCTGAACGTGCGAATTCGAGATTGCGAAGGATTCTCCTCGACCACTCCGAAGAGGTTGCAATCACCCTCTCTGCTTCCTCAGCCATAAGCTCAATATCCATAGAGGCATGCAAAAAGCGCTCCCGCTCGCCAGCCTGAGCCAGTGCCCAGAGATTAAAAACAAGTAGCGTTGCTGTATGGGTCTTAGTAGAAGTTACTGCCCGCTCAGGACCGCTAAGAATGTCAATAACCACATCGCTCTTTTTGGCAAGAGTGCTTTCTAAGTTGGCCGTAAAGCTCACCACCAGAGGTCGAGTGGAAAGACTATCGAGTATCCTTAAAACCTCGTACGACTCACCAGACTGGGATATCAGAACCAGCAAATCATTCTTATCCAGGCCTTCCAGCCCATAGTGGAGAAGCTCTGAAGCATCAATCCAGTTTACCTGAAAACCTTTATTGAGAAGATGGAGATAAGCGGGGTAAGCAGCAAAAAGGGAACTGCCCATTCCAGTTATGCATACTTTTCTCTTTTTGTTCGCACCCTCACCAAAACGGGAAAACCATTCTTCCTGAGCATAGGTTTCAGCAATTTTTCGGAATACTTCAGGTTGTTCAGCAATTTCTTTAAAAAGTTGATTCACGTCAGATACCCTCCAGAGCAAAATTAACAACCAGGACTTACAAAAGTATACAATAAAACAGCGGCCAAAACGAACTGCAGAAAACGAAAAGGAGAAATTATTGCTCAAGCCAGTTTCAGCGCTACAAAGCGCTCAAAAAGATCGACATTACGTCTGTAAACTTCCCAATATAGCTCGTAAAGCTGGTCATAGAAGAGAGCGTGCTCGGCAATAGGCTCTAAAACCGGGTTCCTGGGAAAGAATGCGTCTGGAATCTCCATAAGCCTCTTTACTTCTCCCAAAGCCTTAAGAGAAACTAAAAATGCTCCTCGTGCCGAAGCCGAGGGAAGATTGCTCACTTCCACTTTTCTTCCCAGCACATCGCATATAACCCTTTTGCCCTTCTCAGTCTGGGCGAAACCACCGCTTAAGATAACCCGCTCAGGTCTCCCCATAATTTCACACAGCATATCGTAAATAGAGCGTACCCGGAAGGCCACACCCTCAAAAGCAGCCTGCATCAGGGATGCAAAATCGTGAAAATAGGAGAGGCCAAAAAGAATCCCCCGTGCATTAGCCTTCCAGTTTGGACTTCTCTCTCCAGTTAGAAAAGGGAGAAAGAGCGGTCGTTCTCTGTGGATATCCAGTTCGAAGTCCTCCGCCCCCTTACCCAAGAGATCGCGCATCCAGGAATAAACTATGCCACCGTTGTTAATCGCCCCTCCTCCTACCCATACGCCGTCAGCAAGATAGTAGCACCAGCCACGCTCCTGAGGATCAAAAACCGGTGCAAGCTGGCACATTCTAACTGCTCCAGAAGAACCCACAGTTACCACCATCTCTTTCTCTCGAAAAGCTCCCTCACCCAGGTTGGCAAAAGGACCATCTCCTCCTCCCCAGACAACTGGAAGACCTGGCATCAAACCTGTATCAGCAGAAAAATCTCCCTCCTTCAAGGGAACAACGTTCTCTGGAGGGCAAAGGGGCGGCAGGTGGTCTTCAGAAAGCTGTAACCAGTTGAGAATGTCTTTCGACCATGAAACCTTTCGAAGATCCAGCAAACCCGTTGCCGAAGCAGTAGAAAAATCACAGCTTAAAACACCGGTTATATTCCACAGAATCCAGTCTTTGATGGTCACCATCTTCTGCGTCTTTCGCCACAACTCAGGCATGTTTTTCTTGAACCACCTCACCCGAGGCGGATTAAAAATGGTATGCAGTGGAGCAGCACTCTGCTTGTAAAAACCATATTGGCGGTACTCATTGCGCATGTCCTCCACTTCCTGAGCGCTGCGAGTATCCATCCAATTCAAAAGTGGATAGAGAGGATTCCCCTCTCCATCCACAAGAAGAGAACTGTGCAGCATGGTATCAAACCCAAGAGCAGAGAAAGAAGAAGCAGAAAAAGAATCGACCGCCTCCCTAATGGCCTGTTTGATGTTTTTATAGATTTCAATCGGGTTCTGCTCAGCAAAACCGGGCTGGGGAGAAAAGGTTGGATAATCACGCTTGGTAGAAAAAAGAATCTCTCCTTCACGGTTAAACACACAAACCTTACAGGAAGAAGTACCAATGTCCACGGTGAGAATAAGTTCTGCCAACTTTTTACACCCCCGAAAAGGCACTGAAACCTCCATCTACAGGCACCACTACACCAGTTACAAAGCTCGAAGCCGGCGAAAGGAGCCACAGTACAGTACTTAGAAGATCCTGGGGTTCTCCAAACCTTCCACAAGGTGTATGGGCAAGAATTGACTGCCCTCGGGGAGTAAGGGTGCCATCTTCATTGTAGAGAAGGTAATAGTTCTGCTTGGTAACAAAAAACCCAGGGGCCAGAGCATTAACTCGCACCTTAGGGGTATAATTCTGGGCAAGGTAAACAGCTAACCATTGGGTGAAATTGCTCACCGCCGCTTTGGCAGCGGAATAACCAACTACTCTGGTAAGCGGACGCAGCGCTGCCATCGAAGAAAAATTGATGATGCACCCTCCTTCTTCCTGGTTAACCATAATTTTTGCAAAAACCTGAGAAGGGATGATAGCTCCGCCAAAAAGGTTGAGATTAACCACCTTTTGCAAAGCCTCCACAGGAAGGTCAAAGAAGGAAACCTCGGGAGAAGTGGTAGCATCTTTCATATTGCCTCCAGCTGCATTAAAGAGGGCATCAACTCTTCCCCATTCTTCAATAACTTTTTTTGCTACCTCTTCTACTTCAGCGCGGTTAAGAGCATCCATCCTGTACCCCCGAACCTCAATGGATTCCTTGCGGAACTCTTCCAGCTTCTCTTCAAGAGGAGCAATATCAGTGAGCACGATTTTTGCCCCCAGTTTTCCCAGCTCATAAGCCAGTGACGAAGCAAGTATTCCTGCACCCCCCGTAAAAAGGAAAACCCGATTCCGAACTGAAAACATCTCCTCAATACTGGGCATGATTGTCATCCCCCTCTAAAATTTTTATTTGCTTTCGCCAAAAAGAACGGCCAGGTGTTTCTCTATGTTGCCACTAACCTTTCGGTAATGTTTTTCTTCTTCCCGAAAAAGTACCTCCCTTAACCTATCCCCGAGAGCTTCAAGTACCGGACCATAAGCAATATGCAACATCTGACGTACCTTATCTTGAAAGAAAAAGGCCGGCAAATGCTTATCATCAACCTTTTCAAGACCAGTAGGAAAATCGGCCTTGTCCAGGGAGAGAGAATACGCTTTGAGGTTCTCTTCAAGCGTATCGTAAGCAATGCTGTAAATAGAGCGAAAAAGTTCGGGGTCGCTTTTCATAATTGTTTCCAGCGCTGAAAGCCAACTGGTACCAGAAGTCTTCACATGAAATATACCCCCGGTTGCCCGAAAGAAGGAGGAATAAACGCTGAACTTATCACTACCTGAATGCAAGCTCAAGCGGTATCCAGTAAGGTTTTTCTGAATGGTAGCATGAGTCTGGAAGGAAAGAGTAAGCTCCTCAAGGTCTCCAACATACTCCACTCCTTTTTCAAAGCGCCCCGGGAAACGGGGGGCCAAACTGTGGAAATCAATTTTCCGACGGTGCAGTTCTTCAGCAACAAAAAAGTGAGCTTCAGGAGAAGTCTCACGGGGTCCTTCGTCAAGCGAGATCTCAAGATCAAAAGACGAAACACTCTCTGAAAGGAGAGCATAGAAGTACTCCACTCTGTCTATTGCAGGAAGATAGGCCAACAAAACTGGTAGCAACTTTTCTTCGGAAAAATCTACCATCACTTCTGGGGAGAGCTTCCACTCTTTTCCTCGATACAGATTAAATATTTCCTTTGCCCTTGTACCCAATTTGTCAAAGCGCTTGAGCAGCGTTTTTTCATCCAGGTTGAAAACGCCAAAATCGACTTCATCGCTCAAATCCAGGGTATACATGGTATACCCCAGGTCTCTGGCTTCGAGAAGGTGTTTTTCATCTTTCACGTGATCAGCATCAGCACCAAAGGGACCCCGGTAGCTGCTCTCCAGCACACCCCAAGCTGCCCCCAAAAGAACCTCAGAAAAAGTACGGTGGGTTTTGTCCAGCTCCCGGGGAGACTGTTGAGCAACGACCGGAAAAACCGGGAATTTCTCCAGAGCTTTAAGATGTGCTGCAGAAACCATGCCCAAGCGATCTCCACAGCCAAAAGAAGGACGATTATCAAAGGGAACAGGGCGCAAATACGGCAGATGTTGAGCAAGAAGCAGATAGTTTTTCCAGGAAAAGGGGTAAACCAGCAGAAAAAGCTCTTTTTCTGGGTCTTGCCAGGAGAAAAGCGGTCCTTCAAAAAGAGGAGTACTTTCTCTTTGCCAAACTCCTAAACAAAATCTGCGAGGACCTTTCACGGGAAAAACAGTACAGGAAAGAGCGGGAATCTCATACTGCTGAGGATACACCCTAAGCTCTTCCCTCAAGGCTTCCTCTAACAACCCCTTAATCTTTTCTCTTTCCACAACGCACACCTCTTCTTTGATATTCTAACATACAGCTTTATTTAGAAAAGTGCTTGGATGGCTCTCACCGCTTCCTCAGAAGAACGCAGCGGGAAAAGCTCAAAACCAACCGCTCCTTTATAGTTCAGGGATTCAAGAGCACGCAGGATGTTAACATAGTTAATTTCTCCTGTACCTGGTTCGTTTCTTCCTGGAACATCAGCAATGTGAATATGACCGATAAAATCAATGTATTCTCGAAGCGTGTTAATAAGGTTTCCCTCCATAATCTGCATATGATAAATGTCGTACAAAATCTTTACATTTGGAGAGTTTACAGATCTTATAACCTTAATAGCGTCTTCAGTAGTTGCCAAGAAATTGCCAGGATGATCCACTTTAGTATTTAAGGCTTCTAAAACTAGGGTAACACCAGCTTCCTCTGCAAAAGGCGCCAAAATCCTAAGAGTGTCAATCATTGTCTGTATTTTTTGCTCGTATCCGATTTCATCGTAAGATCTCAAAACCCTACCATTTTTATCTAAAGCGTTTGAATGAAGTACCAAACAATGGCAATCAAGCTTTAAAGCTGACTCGATAGATTCCTTGACAAAATCAACGTATTGTTTCCGCTCGTGCTCATCTACCAAGGAAAAATCCTGATCACCCGAGAAGGCGGCAATTTTAACTTCATTCTCAAAACAAAGTTGTTTTATCTTTTCGATATCTTTATCTCTCCAGGTCCAGAATTCGACATAATCAAATCCACTGGCTTTTGTTGAAGAAAACCTTTCTTCAAAGGGAAATTCCCTAAAGATGGTCTCGATACATAAAGCCACTCGCACAGAACATCTCCTCCTAAACTTAATAGCAAGCACACGGTCGTGCTTGCTCTCGTCAATTTGGCACTTAAGATAGACACAGAAGGAGTTCTTACAAGAAATAATCGCTCAAACTTTGGGTACTTTCACTGGTTTACCTTCTCGAGCTGATTCATCCGCAGCTCTGGCAATTAAAACAGCTTTAAAGCCATCCATACCATCCACGGGGGGGTCCAAATTTTTCTCAATAGCGTCGATGAAAACTCTGATTTCTGCGATGAAAGCCTCTTTATATCGCTCCACAAAAAACCATAGGAAGGGTTCTCCCAGAGTGCCCTGAGCAGTAAGGACCAGTGAAGTATTGGGTCGGTCATTCTCCACCCACACACAACCTTTTGAGCCATGAACCTCGGTCCTTTGGTCATAGCCATAAACCGCCTGGCGGCAGTTGTCAATAACACCCAAAGCACCATTTTCAAATCTTAAAGTAACAATTGCAGTATCAAAATCGTTCAAATCAGCCACTACTGGATTGACCAGGACAGCTCCGCAAGCAGAGACTTCCACCACATCACTTCCTGAAAGATACCTCGCCATGTCAAAATCGTGAATAGTCATATCGAAAAATATGCCACCAGAGGTTTTGAGGTAATCCACAGAAGGAGGTTGGGGATCTCGAGAAGTGATTTTTACCAACCAGGGTTCTCCTATCTTACCTTCTTTCACTGCATCATGGACTTTCTTGTGGTTATGGTCAAAACGGCGCACAAAACCAATCTGCAACTTCACTTTGTTATCCTCAACAACCTGCAGAGCTTTCTCAATTTTACTCAAGTTGCTGCCAATCGGTTTCTCACAAAAGATGTGTTTCCCATTTCTTGCTGCTTCCATAATGTAGTCCTCATGAGTATTTGAAGGAGAACAAATCAAGACTGCATCAATCTCTGGGTCAGAAAAAACATCTTCCACCCTTTTGCTTGCTTTCGGTACTCCAAGGCTGTATGCCCATTGCTCCATTTCCTCATTGAGGAGTGTATCAGCAACAGTAACCAGTTCTGCACCGCGTATTCCATAAACAATGTTTTCCGCATGAAGTCTCCCAATCCGCCCAGCACCAACCAGTCCCAACTTAATCATTCACACGTTCCCCCTGTTCACATTATTTTATTCAAAAAGCATCTTCATTCTCTGATAGCAAAGTTTAGCAACCTCTTCAGGATCCCACTCCCAGTAAGTAGGATTGAAAAGCTCGATAGAATACACTCCTTGGTAACCAATAGCCTGAACCTTACGAACAAAATCCTTGAGAGGCAGAACTCCGTTTCCAGGAACTGTCCGATGCTTATCTTGTATTGTTTCTTTAGAAACATTCTCAGCATCAGTAATATGAACCAAGAAAATTCTTTCAGAAGGAATTTGATCCAAAACAGAAAGAGGTTCGCCACTCAAAAAGAAATGAAAAGTATCGATAGTTAGTCCAATGTTTGGATTATTAAGTTCCGAAACAATTTCATTAGCGAATGAAAGCGAATTCACCGATGTATTAGCAAAACCTAAAAATTCGAAAGCAATTTTAACTTCGTGGGAACGGGCAATCTTTTCAAGCTCTTCGAGGACCAAACAAGCATCTTGTTTAATGGTTTGTCTATCTGGCTTACCTGTCAAATCATTCAAAAACGTTGGAACAACAATAAGAATAGGACAGTTAAGCGCAGAAGAATATTGACAGAGCTTTTCTGCTCTGTTTTTAACTTCCTGAAAACCGGTTCGATCATGCAAAGTAGCCCGCTCTAAAGAATTCATAGCTAAAGGTTGAATACCAATATGCTGAAGAATGTCTCTGATTTCAGGCAAGCTTTTATCCTTCAACAAAGTCTCCAACTTATTATCTCGTAGCTCTAAGTACTCAAAACCTGCCTTTTTACTAACTTCGGCATCCTCAATGAGACTGGCTTTCATGGTTGTTGCGCCATTAAAACCCAACTTCGGTGTCATATTAACAAACCTCCCCTAACGATATTGGTTAACAGCCTCAAAGAAAGCCAAAACATTTTCAACAGGCACATTGGCCTGAATGTTGTGCACCGGAGCACAGACAAATCCTCCACCAGGGCGGAAAATACTGATGAGTTGCCTAACTTCTTCTTTAACTTCCTCGGGGCTTCCAAAAGGAAGAGTTTTCTGAGTATCAATGCTTCCTCCCCAAAAGGTGAAATAAGCACCAAAATCCTTTTTCAGTTTTTCAGGATCCATGCCAGCAGCTGAAATTTGTACTGGGTTCAAAGCGTCAAACCCTGCTTCACGAAGATCAGGTAAGAGCTCATAAACCCCACCACAGGTGTGAATGAAGGTTTTCCAGGACGTGTTCTGATGAACCCAATCGTTGATCTTTTTGTGGAAGGGCTTGAAGAGCTCTCGGTAAGCTTCTCTTGAAATAAACAAGCCATTTTGCGAACCAAAATCAGTACCAGAAATCATTATGACTTGGATTCTATCACCCACCGCCTGATAAAGAAGCCTTAAATTTTCCAAACCGATTTCTGTCATCCTCGCAAACACTTCCCGCACAAAGTCTTTTCTGATAACAAGAGAAACATACCACTCCTCTACATCTCGGATGCCTTTGGGGTCTGGAAGGGCTGGACCAGGAACATAAGCAACGTCCCCTAAGTTAGTACCGGGAACCCCTCCAAAAACTACAGCGTAATCGGTCTCTTCATAAAGTCGTTTTGATTCTTGCTCGTAATAGCTTAGTTCTTCATCAGTAAGCAGGGTATATTCCTCAATCTGATCTTCAACTTTGAGGTCTTCATCGCGAAAGGGCTTTTGACGGATAATGGCATCATGGTAAAACCCATCTTTGGGCATTTTGGCAGAAGGTGGAAAACGGGTATCGCCCAGGGGGTATTGGTAAATATTGCCATTGGCATCAGGAGTGGTGTTGAACTTGCCGGGAACTAAAAGTGGTGTACCATCAAAAAAAGTCCAGGGTTTCCAGTCAGTATTTTCAAAACCAAAAAAGTTTTTATATGGCATTAGGGGAACAGTATCGATTCCCAAAGCTTTCCTTAGCTCGTTATCAATTTCTCCCAACATCTGATAGGGGTCGACAACTTTCACTGGTTCTTTCTCTGAAATTAGGCCCAGAGCTACCTTCAACTTGTGAAGGGTTGAAACATGAATTCCAGTATTAAGAATTGGATTTATGTCCAACGGAAGTTTATCAGTTTCTTGATGAGAAAGAGCCTTCACGACTCGTTCACGCGGGGTCATTGTCTACTCTCCTTTCTTGTTTTTTACCGAAAAATAACCCAGCTCTATCGGTACGATTTACTGCGATAAACATCGGAAATCACTGCAGCAATGATAGCCACGCCTTTAGCAATCTGCTGCCAGTAAGGAGAAATACCCAAAAGGCTTAAACCATTGTTAAGTGAACCGATGATTAGCGCACCAATAAAGGCGCCAAAAATGCTGCCTATTCCTCCACTCAAGCTTGTACCACCAATAACAGTAGCTGCAATAGCATCTAACTCATAACTTAAAGCTGCCGTAGGATTGCCAGAACTGACCCGAGAAGTCAATACTATACTCGCCAAAGCTGTCATGATCCCACCAAAAGTAAAAACGTATATTTTTATCTTTCTCACGTTGATGCCGCATACAACAGCTGCCTGCTCATTTCCACCTACAGCAAAAACATACTTTCCAAATCGCGTTTTTTTAAGAATTATGTGGCTTAAAACCCCAGTAGAAATAAAAATAAGTACCGGTATCGGTATACCCAGTAATTTTCCAGAACCAATAGCAAGAAAAGAAGCAGCCTCGGAAGTAAGAGTGATAGGCCTACCTTTACTGTAGATTAAAGCTAAAGCCCTGGCAATACTCATCATGCCCAAGGTAGCAATAAAGGGTGGAATACCAGTAAAAGCAACCAAGATACCGTTAGTTAGGCCACAAAGAGCGCCTACCGCCAAAGCAACAAGTAAAGAAACAAGGAGTGAATGGCCATTACTAACAAAACCAGCCACTACCACTCCAACAAAAGCAGCTACCGAACCAGGTGATAAATCGATTCCACCCGCAATGATTATCAGCGTAACTCCAAAACTAATAATACCGATTACTGATACCTGTCTCAAAATATTCAGAAGATTTACGGGAGTATAGAATACTGGAGTAAGAATTGACATAACAATTGCTAAAGCTAAAAATATTAAAATAATACCAAAATCACCAAGAAGAAGTCTCTTCAAAATTGTTTCTTTGCCTGATGTTTCCACCTTGGAATTCCTCCTTTTCCCTTTAACTTAATGCTAGAGCCATTACTTTTTCCTGATTTGCTTCTTTACGGTCAAGAACGCCGGTAATCCTCCCATCATGCATCACCAAGATACGATCGCTCATCCCCAGTATTTCTGGCATTTCTGAGGAAATCATAATGATTGCTTTACCCTGCCCCGCCAAGCGAGACATTAGATAATGAATCTCCGCTTTAGCACCAACGTCAATGCCTTTAGTTGGTTCGTCCAAAATTAGAATCTCAGCATCACGCATCAACCACCTAGCAAGCACAACCTTCTGTTGGTTCCCACCACTCAGATTCCGGACAATTTGGTAAAGAGTGGGTGTTTTAATATCAAGTTCTTTCCGAAGGTTTTCGCAAACAGCGCAAGCCAAACGATCAGAAACAAAAAACCACTTTTCAAATTTTTCAAGATTGGGCATGATCATGTTATCAAGAACACTCAAAGGCAAAAACAAACCACTGCGTTTTCTATCCTCAGTAAGAAAAGCGATTCCATGCCTGATAGCATCTTCTGGAGAACGAATATTGATTCTTTGTTTATTTTTGTAAACTTCTCCTCTGTCTGGAGGAATAACACCAAAAATACTTTGCATTAACTCAGACCGACCAGAGCCAACGAGCCCAGCAATACCCAATATCTCTCCTCTACGCACCTCAAAGCTAATGTCGTGAAACTTACCCTTAAGAGAGAAATTCTTCACTTCGAGTATGGCGTCTCCTATATCAACCTGAATTTTGGGGAAAAATTGAGTAATTTCTCTTCCCACCATCATCTTAATTAGGGTTTCTCTATCAAAATCACCAATTTTCCCTGTACCTATGAGTTGTCCATCCCGCAAAACGGTAACCTCATCAGCTATTTCAAAAATTTCTTCTAAACGATGCGAAATATATACAAAGGAGATACCTTGCTCTTTTAACTTCCGAATTAGCCGAAAAAGGTTTTCCACCTCTTTTTTTGTGAGGGCAGTAGTTGGCTCATCCATTATTATCAAACTGACATTCCGCGAAACCGCCTTAGCAATTTCTACAATCTGAATTTGAGCAGTGCTTAAGTCTCTCATCTTTTTCTTTGGATCGATCTCTTCACCTAGGTACTTCAAAGCCTCTTTTGCTTTCTCATTCAATTCCTTATCATTTACAAAAATCTTCCCACCAGGTTCGCGCCCCAAGCCTATGTTTTCTGCAACAGTCATGTAGGGTATAGGCGTTAATTCCTGATGCACCATAGAAATGCCCAACCTTAACGCTTCTGCAACATCAAGGTGTAAAAACTTTTTTCCATCAAATATGATTTCTCCTTCATCTGGGCGATACATGCCAATAAGAATCTTCATCAAAGTGGACTTACCAGCCCCATTTTCTCCTACAAGAGCGTGAATCGTCCCTTTTTTTACTCGAAAATCAACTTTATTTAAGGCTCTAACACCGGGGAAACTTTTGGAGATGTTAACCATTTCCAAAACATATTCTGACAAATCCATTCCCTCCCCTTCAAAAACCAGAGGAGCTTCCTTTTGGAAGCTCCTCTGGTAACTACTTACTCAATGGTCCAGCCTGCGTCTGCCCAAAGCTTGATATACTGGTCAACGTTTTTAGCTGTAACCAATTCATACGGTATTAATTTGCTTTCTACCGGTTCTCCTCTAACAAGCTTCACAGCCGCTTCAACAGCACCTCCACCCTGCTTAAAGGGATCCTGGAAAACAGTGACCTTGAGCTTTCCTTCCTTAACATATTTGAGCGCATCAGGAGTAGCATCAATACCCGCCACAATCACTTTATCAAGCTTACCCGCCGCTTCCAAAGCACGAATAGCCCCAATAGCCATTTCGTCGTTGTTAGAAACAATAGCATCAAGTTCGATACCAGACTGAATCCAGTTTTCTGCGATTTCCATACCCTTAGCCCTATCCCAATTTCCGGTATCTTTGACTACAATTTCCATATCCGGATACTTAGCAACAACCATTTCGTTTCCCTGGGTTCTCTTAATTTGAGCTTCATGACCTAAAACACCCATCAAAATACCAATTTTGCCTCTATAATTAAGCATCCGAGCTACTTCTTCCATTTGGACAACACCAGACTGCAAAGAATCACCACCTATATATACATCGCATCCCTCAAAAGGCCTATTTACCCCAACCAGTGGAATACCAGCTTCTCGACAACGCTGAACAAAAGGTTGCGCAGCAGTAACATCAACCATACAAGCCACTATCGCATCGACTCTGCGCGCAATGAGATTTTCTAGATTTGCCAGCTGAGTAGCAACATCGTCTCTACCATCAGTCATAACCAGCTCAACACCCAATTCCTCCGCTTTCTGCCGCATGGCATCGTGAAGATAGCTCAACCATTTATCCGAAAAAGTAGAAGTTAACACTCCAATAACGATCTTCTCGCCAGCAGCAAAAACTGAGCTACTCAACAAAAACACCATTACCAAAGCAATTGTTAAGACCATACCCAATATACGGAAACGCATGCGATATACCTCCTTTCAAAAATTTTCCTGTTCAGGCTTAAATGACGCCAAATAACCTCTCTACTCCACTTGCTAAAACCATCATCACCCCCCAAAACCTTTTTGATTCAATCAAGAGCTGCTACACTCCACCCCTACGAAAAACTAAGTGAAATGCAACAGCTCTTTTCTTCTTACAGCTTATGGAAAACCCCGATGTAGGGGAGTTCATACACTGATTTCCAACCAGGGCTTCCTGGTTCTTTGAGGAAAGGTTCCATTTCTTTTTCAGTGCGCAGGGTAACCTTCTCAACCGGTGGTACGGTACCTGGCGGGAAGGCAGCCAAGATATGATCCACAGTCAAAGTGAGATACTTCAAAATAGCAGCAATGGGTCTTTTAGCCTTGCGGGGATCACCAAGGCTGGGTTTGCCCACCACTCCTATGGGAGTTGCAGCTCGTTCAATGGCAGCATGGCCTTCGCCTTCTGACCAGCGGTGAGGTCTTCTGAAAGGCTCAACAGACTTATCAAAGTGACCTTCAGGAAGGAAACTTTCACCTTCTGCATCCTGAACTACGCTCATATCAATCATTTCCGGGAAAAGAAGAAGAGCAACGGAGGTTTCCGCTTCATCAGCATGGACAAAGTTGGTCTCCATGCTATCAGGACGGCCCGCAGGATAGAAAAACTCTCTTACCGCACGATGCCAGTCAAGCACCATGAAAATCCCTGGCAATTGGAAGCGTTTCATGAACTCCTGAATAGCCGACTCCAGCATCCAGAGATGCCCATGGTTATTCACCAAAATTATCTTCCGAAAACCGTCATTCCAGAGCCCCAACATGGTGTAAATAACAGTCTCTTCCACCACTTCCTTGGGCATAACAATGGTACCCGGCATACCCAGGTGATGATAGGGATGACCACCATAGTTAAGAGGTGGAAAAGCCAAGCTGACCTCTCTTCCCTGCTTGGCCGTGTAGCGCCGCACACCTTCGAGGATTTGGGTTACCATGAAAGTATCCAAACCGCTGTTTGCGTGAGGGCCGTGGTTTTCGGTACAACCAATGGGAACAAAAACGATGTCGTTCTTTTTACGTTTCTCAATGACTATATGTCGGGGGGTGTTTTGGATGTAGGTACCGGCCTTACCCAATTCCGAAGGAGAAGGAATCTCGTATTCCCTGAGAATAGCGTCGATTTCTTCTTCAGTAGCATCCCAGATTTGCTTTTTTAAGCGACCAACCTCGTTATCTTCGAAAACAATGGCGGGGTGTTCCGTGGTCAACCACTTATCCTTCATAACTCAAACGCTCCTTTCTCGGCTTAAGAATTCACCGCGGTAACTTTCACAAGTTCTTTGTCCGTCTGTAGACGGGTCAAGTATTCGGGAACTTCGTCCAGGGATATTTTCTTAGAGATAATTTTGGTCATGTCCATGCCAGAAGCCATGAGAGAGATCACGCGGGGAAAAGTTCCGTGTCCGGAATGACCCTGAGCTCCAACAATCTGAGCTCTCTTGACTTGGAAAACCTCGGGCGTCATAGGCACATTGACATCCGCACGAGCCACAATGGCCACAGTAGAGTTAATACCCCTTGCTTTCCAGATCAGAGCCTCAAGGTCTTTCCAGATTATTTGCGGAACGCCGGTAGCTTCAAGGTAGAGTTTAGCTCCCATGCCCTGAGTGTAATCAAGAACTTTTTCAACCAGGTCTTCTTTAAGGGGGTTAATGGTCACATCAGCACCCAGTTCCTGAGCCATTTTGCGTCGCACTTCTGAAGGCTCAGAAAGAATAACCCTGGCTCCACCTGCTCTTTTGAGAATGGCACAGGCAGCAAGCCCAATTGGCCCTCCCCCAAAAACGACCACATTATCTCCAGGTCGGATACCTCCTCCCCTCTCAATTACTGCGTTGTAAGCGACAGAACTCGGCTCTACAAGGCTTCCTGCTAAAAAGAGCTTTTCCTCAGAATAAACGCCTTCCAGCTCTCTCAAACTCCAGAGATACTTGGCATCCACTACAATGTATTCTGCAAACGCTCCATCTACATCAAAACCAAGCTCGTGCAAGTTTTCGCAATGATTGGGATACCCATCAGCACAGTGCCGACAGTATCCACACCAGAGCATTTCTTCTGCTGTAACCGGTTCACCAGGGGTGAAGGGTTGGTTATTTCTGCGGTTAATAGCTTCTGGACCTGCTTCCACCACTTCTCCTGAGAATTCATGCCCCAAAACAGCTGGGAAACCAGTAAGACCCGGATAGAGAATGTAACCATTTTCATCACTTTGTGCCATGTGCACATCGCTACCACATATGCCACAAGCCCGCACTTTAATGAGAACTTCAGAAGGTCTTTTAATCTTGGGTTCTGGAAGCTCCTCTACCTTCGCTTCGGGATATCGCCAGACTTTGCTTCCTAACCAGCTTACCTTACCTTCAATGTCTTTGTTACCGAGCTTAAAATCGGATCGAGGATCCCATTTAGCATGAAGCCTTACCGCCTTCATAATGACATCTCCCTTCTCTTTGTGAAACTGGTTTCAGTATAAAGAGAAAATCGGAATCTGTCAAGAGGAAAGAAAAATGAAAATTAAAAATACAAATAATAAGCTACAAGGCACTTTTGAAGCCAAACACAACAAAAACACCCTTTAAGAGCTTGCTTTATTTTCGTAAAGCTATATAATGGGAAAAGAGATTTTATTGAAAGTAGTTTCACGAATGTGAGGATGCATATGAGTGGTAGACAAAAAAAATCTTTAACCATAAATGATATAGCTCAAAAAGCCGGAGTGTCTAAGGCCACTGTATCCCGGGTCTTAAACAATCCAGAAAAAGTTGCTCCAAGAACCCGAGAAAGAGTGCTTTCTGTGATTAGGGCCACCAACTATCGTCCCAACCCTATGGCCAGGGCGCTAAACATTCGAAAAACTGGCATCATAGGAGTAGTGGTTTCTGATATAACTAACCCCTTCTATGCAGTCATGGTCAAAAGCATCGAAGAAGTGTGTCGAGCTCACCAGTATTATATTTTCCTCTGTAGCACCGATGGTAGAAAAGAAGAGGAAGAGTTCTATGTGCGCTCTCTCATCGATAAAAAGGTGGACGGTATCATCCTTGCTGCTACTCAGATGGACAGCGACAACATTCACCTCCTACAGGAACTGAAGGAGGCCGATATACCATTTGTGTTTGTATCCCGCCTTCCCCAGGAACGAGAGCTTTATGACTACGTCATGGTGGACAACGTTCAGGGAGGGTATGTAGCCACCAAATACCTCATATCCTTAGGGCATGAGAAAATTGCTTACCTGGGCGGGCGCTGGAGTACCTCTTCCAATTTCGATCGCTTCGAAGGTTACAAAAAAGCATTGATGGAAAGTGGACTTCCTGTACATGAAGAATATCTCTTTTGCGGCGAATTCAGAATGGAAGGAGGATACCAGGAAGGGATAAAAATGCTGAGTCTGAGAGAAAATCGTCCCACCGCAGTCTTCTGCGCCAACGACAACATGGCCATAGGACTCATTGAAGCCTGTCGAGAGCACGGAGTTGAAGTTCCACAGGAAATTTCGGTAATAGGCTTTGATGACATACCTCTTAGTGCCATCAAGTCCATTCAGCTAACCACCATTTCGCAATCAATACCTGAGTTAGGCGCCCTGAGCGGAAAAATACTCATAGATAAAATACTCGACCCCCAAAAGAAAGGCCTTCGTCAGCAAATTGTTTTCCCACCCAAGCTCGTCATTCGCAAAACCTGCGCTCCTCCTCAAAATAGAAAGGAGTGAGAAAACATGAAAACCAGTTTCGCAGTTTCCATCCAGAAAACGCAGTTTGGAGCCATAGCCTTCGGAGAGTCGTTTCAGGATATCGCTTCCACCCTTAAAAGCCTGGGTTATGAAGGAATAGAACTCGCCATAAGAGACCCTCAAAGCATTGACCAGGAAAAGATAATCAACACCGTGAAAGAGCTGGAATTGGCAGTCCCAGCCATAGGAACCGGGCAAGCTTTTATTGAAGAAGGATTAAGTCTGAGCAGTCTCAACAACAAAATATGGGAAAAAGCTGTTGCTCGCCTTAAAGAACACATTCTTTTTGCCAGCCACTTGAACAGCATAGTGATCGTTGGCCTCCTGCGTGGCAACCTTCCCACCGAAACAGAAAAAGAAAAGAGAAACGAAGCTTTGGAACGCTTTAAAAAAGCTCTCATCGACTGTGGTAAGTTGGCCCAGAAAAAGGGCGTGAAAATAGTCGTTGAGCCCCTCAATCGCTACGAAGTAAATTTCCTGCACACCATTGAAGAGACCTTACAGTTCCTTCAGGAACTTGGAGTAGACAACATTGGTATCCTCGCTGACAGCTTTCACATGAACATAGAGGAGGTGAATCTCTACCAGAGCATTGTAAAGGCAAACCAGCGACTCTGGCACTTTCACATTGCTGACAGCAACCGCTGGGCACCGGGATTTGGGCATTTGGACTTCAAACCTCTACTGCAAGCCCTGCAGGAAATAAACTATCAGGGCTTTATTTCGGCAGAAATAATCCAAAAACCCAGTTTTCTTGGAGCAGCCAGGCAAACTTCCACCTACCTTAAGAATCTGCTTTCCGAATTGCGATTGATATAATAAAGAAAAGTCCAAATGTGTTCCAGCTGTCCTCTGTAAAACTGGAAGGAGGTAAATCATGCACGGTTCCTGCGATATTGGCATAATTGGAATGGCGGTTATGGGACAAAACTTAGCCCTGAATATTGCTCGCAAGGGTTTTCAGGTAGCAGTATTCAACCGCACAGCTTCCCGAACCGACGAACTGATGAAAAGAGTTGAAAAGGAATCAATCGTACCCACTTACACCCTGAAAGAATTCGTCGCTTCTCTCAAAAAGCCTCGTAAAGCGATGTTAATGGTCAAAGCAGGAGCAGCAGTTGACGAATTCATTGACAAACTTTTGGAACTCCTTGAACCTGGAGACCTCATCATAGACGGCGGCAACTCTTTTTACCAGGATACCGAACGGCGTATAAAAAAGGTGGAAAAGCAAGGATTGCTTTTCCTGGGTACAGGAATAAGCGGTGGAGAATATGGTGCATTGCATGGCCCATCCATCATGCCTGGAGGCCACGAGGAAGGTTATGCATTGGTAAAAGAAATCTTCGAAAAAGCGGCAGCTCAGGTAGAAGATGGACCCTGTTGTACTTATCTCGGGCCTCGCTCAGCAGGCCATTTCGTTAAAATGGTTCACAACGGCATTGAATATGCTTTCATGCAAGCCATTGCCGAGGCATATGACTTGCTCCGTAAAGCATATCGTCTCTCCAGCGAGGCAATCGGAAAAATATTTGAAGAATTCAATCAATCAGAAATTGCCTCCTATCTCATTGAGATAACTGCCAAAATATTTAAAGTCAGTGATCCGGAAACCCGAAAACCCCTGGTAGAGTTGATTCTGGATCAGGCAGAACAGAAAGGGACGGGAAAATGGACCTCTCAAACTGCTTTTGACTTTGGAGTGCCCACCCCAGTCATCAACCAATCTGTAATTGCTCGTACCATTTCTTCTTTTAAACAGGAAAGGGTTCAATTTGCATCGCTCTGGAAAAACAAAGAGGCAGCACCAATCAACTTCGATGAACAGCACAAAGAAAAAATCAAAGATGCCCTTTTTGTAAGCATGGTGGTTGCTTTCAGTGAGGGACTGCACCTTTTAAAAGTGGCTTCTCAAGAAATGCAGTATGGACTAAGTCTCCCTGAGGTGGTTCGCATCTGGAAAGGAGGTTGCATACTGCGAGCACGGATGCTCAACCAAATACAGCAAGCTCTCCAGAATGGAGAAGGAGAAATCCTTCTTTTCTCGCCCACTTTCCTTAACGAAATCCAAAGACGAACGCCGAAGCTCCGGGAAATAGTTGCCCTATCTATCGAAAAAGAAATCCCGGCGTCAGTCCTGAGTACTTCTCTGGCCTATCTTGATTCCTGGAAAAGTGAAAATCTGCCGGCAAACCTTATCCAGGCCCAACGAGATTTCTTTGGAGCCCACACCTACCAGCGGGTTGATAAAGAAGGGGTCTTTCATACTATATGGGAGGAATGAGCCATGTTGCTCTTTAGCCGGGAAAAACCGGAAAACAATTTTAATCCCCACGAGTTCAGAGAAATTCTGATTGAAGCGTTACAAACCTATCCTGCAAGCAACAAAAAAATACTGGCCATCATTCCTGATGCCACTCGCACCTTACCCATGAAAGATATATTCGAGGCACTCATCAAACACCTCTTACCCAGAACCAGGCAGTTGGACTTTATAATTGCTCTGGGAACTCATCCACCGATGACCGACCAGGAGCTTAGAAATCATCTGGGGGTAACTTTTAAAGAAGCAGAAAACCTGGGCACCAGAGTTTTTAATCACCACTTTCAAAATCCCGAAGAGCTGGAGAAAGTGGGCACCATATCCAAAGAGGAAGTAAAAGAAATCTCGGGAGGGTTGCTTGAAGAAGAGATTCCAGTAACTATAAATCGCCTGGTGTTTAACTATGACGAGCTTCTCATCATAGGACCTGTGTTTCCGCACGAAGTGGTTGGGTTCTCAGGAGGATATAAATATCTCTTCCCAGGGATTTCGGGAGCCGAAATCATAGACAAATACCACTGGCTTGCAGCACTTATTACCAACCCCAAAACAATTGGACATAAGGAAACCCCCACCCGGGCTATCCTCAACAGGGCAGCTACTTTCATAAACATTCCCATCACTGCATTGTGTCTGGTAATGCGTGGCGAAGAACCCTGTGGCCTTTTCCTGGGAGATCCCCAGGAAGCCTGGAGCAAAGCTGCAGATCTTTCTTCGCAGGTGAATATCGTATGGAAAGAAAGAGCCTTCCACACTGTCTTATCCATAGCTCCACCCATGTACAATGAGCTGTGGGTAGGTGGAAAATGCATGTACAAGCTGGAGCCGGTGGTTGCGGATGGAGGAACCTTAATCATCTATGCTCCTCATATCAAAGAAATCTCGGTAACTCACGGCAGATATCTAAAGGAAATTGGTTATCACGTAAGAGACTTCTTTGTAAAACAGTGGGATAAATATTACCATTATCCATGGAGTGTGCTGGCTCACTCCACACACGTAAAGGGCATAGGAAAGTATATCGATGGGAAAGAATACCCCCGGATAGAGGTCATACTGGCTACCGGTATTCCCCGAGAAGTTTGCGAAAAGATAAATCTGGGATATCTGGATTATAGAAGCATCGATATTTCAAAATATGAGAATCGTGAAGAGGAAGGAATTCTGGTTGTACACCGAGCAGGAGAAATGCTTTACCGCCTCAAAGATGGGAGTGTTCCCGACATAGACAAGCTATAAAGAAGAGGCGGGTCAACTCCCCGCCTCTTCTTTTTGCCCGCTTTCAAACTTTATGCTTACTGTGGCCTTGGCAAGAATGCCTCGCAAAGCGTAACCTTTTTCTTTGATTTCCTTTTTAGCGTCCTCGGTTAAACTTTCGTCTTCTTCAGAGAGCTTTCTCTCATACACATAAACCACCAATTCTCTCTCAGGCACAAACTGGGGCAACTCTTCTTCAATATTTTTAGTTTTGTCAATCAGCACAAAGTCACTCTTACGCAGAGTGACCGTGAAAACCTGCTCTCCTTGGGTACAGGTAAATTCAAGAGGAGGAGTAAAATATTCATCATTTTCGTAATCAGTGGATGCTTGAAGATAAACTTTCTCACCCTGCCCCTCACTCAGCACCTTAAAGTAAATGGTAACAAAATCTTCGCCAGCAACTCTCTGCAAATCCACACTTTCAATGGTAACTTTGGAAACCAGAGAAAAAGCCGAAGAACCCAAGACAAAAAGCAGTGTAAAAACCAAAACCAGAATCCCCACACTTACAAACCAAACTCTTCTGCTCATCGAGCTACCTCCTTTCCAGCATCAGGACTGAGCGGAAGATTATCAGTGAATTTTATATATCTACTCCTGGATTTTAGTTCCCAAACTCAAGGCAAATATGGCCAAGGATTAATGACTTTTCCATATCTTCGCACCTCATAATGAAGATGCGGACCAGTACTTCTTCCTGTACTTCCAACCTTACCGATAATCTGGTTCTTCTTAACCTGATCTCCAACCCTCACCAGAATCTGGGAAAGATGTCCATAAACCGTTTCATATCCAAACTGATGCCTTACAATTACACATTTTCCATAATTGCCGTTCCAGCCCGCAAAAACCACCTTACCTTCTGCAGTGCTCACCACGTTCCTTCCCAGAGGAGCTGCAATATCTACACCCGTATGCCAAGCACGCAGACCGGTGAAGGGGTCTTTACGCCAACCAAAGTTTGAAGAAATCCGACCCCAGGTTGGCCAGCGCATAGGTACCAGATTAAGCAGTTCCTCTTTACGCTGAATCACTTGTAAAATTTCCTCAAAAGAATGCTGACGAGCCAAAATTTCTGCCTGCATCCAGGACAACGTATCATCAAGCATCCGAGAACGCTGAGCAAAAGTGGGATCCACCACTCGCGGTAAAACCGGCAAAGTCGCAGAAGGAAACTCCATGAAAAGTGGACCACCTGCACCAACCACAAAAAGCGGAAATCCCATTTCCATAAACCGGTCAAGAGGTACGTAAATCTCTGGAGAAGCTCCGGCAAGAGAAAGATTAATACCTATTTTGTTGAAACGAGACTGCAGGTCTTTCTCAAGCAAAGTGCGCACTTTCTGGTCCAGCTCACGCAACGCAGAAAGCTCTTGCAAAATATTCTGTGCTTTCTGATTTAAGGCCTGTAACCGCTCTTCCTGCTCTCTTTTCTGGTTCTCAAGAAGTATTATCTCTTTCTTTAAACTTTCTGCCCGCTCAACAGCATAACAAAGCTCCCTGCGCATCCTGCTCTGATACCACAAAACCCCACCTACTCCAGCCCCGACCCCCACAACAAATACTACCAAAGCCCAGAAAACCAGTTGCCAGCGTAAATGAATTTTTTTAAAATACCCCTCCTTAGGAGAATACCAGAAAACAGTGAAATGCTTCTTTTTACCAAGCAAAACCCCATCCCCTCACTTTATATAACTTTCAGTAATCAGAGAATAAAGGCGACGCAATTCTTCTTCGCTGTGATAATGAATGACGATTTTTCCTCCTCCCACCTGAACCCGGGCTCCCAGGAAACGGGTTAAAAGTTCTTCCACACTTTTCTCTTCCTCAACAAAAGAAATCACACCTCTAAACTTTAAAGCAGAAGCAGCTTTTCTCTTGCTCAGTTCTTTAACCTTTTTCTCAACTTCCCTGACCGAAAGAGATTTTTCAACGATGTTCTGGGCTAATTCTACCTGCTCTTTTTCATCCTCAAGACTCAGGAGAGCCTTGGCATGACCAACCGAAATCTTACCCTGACGCACTTTCTCTTTAACCGGCTCAGGAAGAGAAAGCAAACGAAGCAAATTGGAAATGGTGGAACGATTTTTACCAACTCGCTGGGCTACCTCTTCATGGGTCAGGCCGAAATCATCGATCAATCTTTGCAAGCCTTCAGCCATCTCGATAGGATTTAAGTCTTCTCTCTGAAGGTTCTCAACCAGAGCAAGCTCCAGCTTTTTGCTTTCTTCCGCTTCTTCAACGATAACTGGAACCGTCTTTAAACCAGCCCTTTTGGCGGCCCTCAGACGCCTTTCCCCCGCAATAAGCTCAAATTCCTCTTCGTTCAATCTTCTGACCAGAAGTGGCTGTAAAATGCCATAACTCAAAATCGACTGCGTAAGTTCGGCAAGTCCCTCTTCCGTAAACTCTTTCCGGGGTTGCAATGGATTCTCTCGAATACGCTCTATTTCAACCTCTTGAATGGTGCGTGCTCCAAGAGTGCCAACCCCAGGTATTAATGCTCCAAGCCCCTTGCCCAAAGCCTTCCTACTCATTCCTCTCTAAGACCTCCCGGGCAAGTTCTCGATAAGCCATGGCGCCTTTTGAGCTGTTATCATAAAGGATAATGGGCAAACCATGACTGGGGGCTTCACTCAGCCGCACATTTCTTGGAATAACGGTTCTGAACACTTTTTCCTTGAAAACCCTCCTTACCTCCTCTCCCACCTGCTGAGAGAGAGCAGTCCGCACATCAAACATGGTAAGCAAAACTCCAAACAACTTTAGAGAAGGATTTAGAAAGTTTCGCACCATATTCAGAGTATTAGTTAGCTGGCCCAGTCCTTCAAGAGCGTAATATTCACACTGAATAGGAACCAGCACATCTGTTGCCCAGGCAAGAGCATTGAGCGTTAAAAGACCCAAGGAAGGGGGACAATCAATGAGGACAAAATCAAAATCCTGGTTCAGGGTCTTCATAGCTTCCTTGAGCCGATTTTCACGACCCACCATAGAGACCAGTTCCACTTCGGCTCCAGCCAGCCGAATTGTCGCAGGCACTAAAAAAAAGCCCTGGAGAGATGTTTTCTTTAAAACCTCTCCAGGGCTGGCATTTCCCAAAAGAAGGTCGTAAACACAGTGGTCGATATCTGCCCGGTTAAAACCCAGCCCACTGGTGGTATTCCCCTGTGGGTCTATATCCACAAGCAAAACTCTCTTGCCAAGCTCTGCAAGACAAGCTCCCAAGTTGATAGCAGTTGTAGTCTTTCCCACTCCACCTTTTTGGTTGGCGATAGCAATAGTTTTCCCCATAAGACAAATAAAAGGACAAGCAAAGATGACTGACTTCTGAAAACTGGCGGAGAGGGCGGGACTCGAACCCGCACAGCCTTGCGGCCTTAACCGGTTTTCAAGACCGGCTCCTTGCCAGTTCGGACACCTCTCCAAGCTTATTTCATTATAGTAACTACCCGCGCTTTTTTCAACTTATTCCTTTGCCACAGAGCAACTAGAGCCCCATCAAAGTGTAAGCTGAATGCAGTACTTCCTGAACCCGTAGGCCATCATCAATGGTTGCACCAAAACTCTCCCTGCCGCTTAACCGCAGTATGAAGTCATGAACACAGGCAATATGGGAGCGAACCCACCCTACTGCAAATTTGCCAGGCAGAGCACTGGGTGGAGGATACTGTTGCACAACTTCCAGAGCCTTAAACCCTCTCTGTCCTCCCAGAGCACCTCCAGGGTCTTGAGTGTCGTAAAATTCGAGAAAGTTGGGTTGCATAGAGTTATAGCGTAGCGCTCCTTTGCTCCCTTCTATTTCTATGCGTAGTTCGTCGCAGGAACCAGTTGCGAAACGGCTACACTCGATACTTCCCCATCCCCCTTCGCTCAGGCGAAAATCGATTAACGCCCAGTCATCAACCGTTACCCTTTCCTTTTTTAAGGCATCATCCAGACTGGGTCGCTCTTTTATAAAAGTTTCTCCCCAGGCTGAAAGAAGCTGAAAATCGCCCACCAGAAAATGAATGAGGTCAATAAGGTGTGAACCCAGGTCAGCGAGTGCGCCTCCACCAGCCAGCTCTTTTTGCATTCTCCAGCTTATCGGCCGTTCCGGATTTATGTACCCGGAGTGGAGATACAGGGCTCTAATTCTGAAAATGCGTCCCAGACGACCCTCTTCAAGAAGGGATTTAGCTTTCAAAATGGCAGGAGCAAAACGATTTTGAAAAGCCATGCCAAAAGGGATGCCAGAATTCTTGACCACCTGCCACATGGAAGAAGCCTCATCAAGGTTGGCAGCCAGTGGCTTATCGCAGTACACTGCTTTACCACACAAAGCGGCTCTCTCCACTACACGGCGATGCAAGGCGTTTGGCACAGCAACTACGACGATATCTATATCCTTACGCTCAACAAGTTCTTCAAAGGTCGAAGTAACAAAGGGAACCCCTGTTTCTTCCTGGGCTTTGCGTGCAGTTTCAGGACGCAAAGTACAAATACCCCTTATCTCGGGTAAAAGAGGCAAACCATGGTAATAGTACGGCAAAGACGAAAAAGCCAGCGCATGGATTCGACCTATAAAGCCAAAACCCACGATACCCACACCAACTCTATCCATTCACTTCACCTCAAACTGGGGAGTAATCACTTCCATACCGTGCATGTACGGTCGCAAAGCTTCAGGAATGATTACCGCACCATCTTCTTGCTGATAATTCTCAAGGATGGCCACCAGGGTTCTGCCAACTGCCAGACCAGAACCATTCAGAGTATGCACATAGCCCAAACTTCCATTTTTCAAACGGTAACGAATATTGGCACGTCGAGCCTGAAAATCTTCGAAATTGCTACAGGAAGAAATTTCACGATACCTGTTTTGAGAGGGAATCCACACTTCTATATCGTATGTTTTAGCAGCAGCAAAACCCAAATCACCAGTACATAAAACCACCACTCGATAAGGCAATCCAAGAAGCCGTAGAATTTCCTCTGCATCCTGTAGCAAGGTTTCCAATTCCTGATACGATTCTTCAGGGCGAGTAAACTTAACCAGTTCCACTTTGTTGAACTGGTGTTGCCGAATCAGTCCTCTCACATCCTTGCCGTAGGAGCCAGCCTCTCTTCGAAAGCAGGCACTGTATGCTACGTAACGGAGCGGTAAATCTTCCTCTCTAAGAATTTCGTTGCTATGAAGATTGGTTACCGGAACCTCTGCTGTAGGTATAAGGTGCAGGTCGTCCTGACAGTGATACAGGTCCTCGTAAAATTTTGGCAACTGCCCGGTGCCAATCATAGCCTGGGTATTGACCAGAAAAGGCGGAAAAACCTCTGTGTAACCGTGTTTTTGAGTATGAACATCAAGCATAAAATTTATCAATGCTCGCTCCAGCATGGCACCAGCCTTCCACAAAACAGCAAAACGGGAGGAAGCAATTTTAGCAGCCCGTTCAAAGTCAATAATGCCTAACCCTTCACCAATTTCCCAGTGAGGGCGGGGTTGAAATGTGAAAGCAGGTATTTCGCCCCACCGTTTTACTTCCTGATTATCTGCCTCATCCCTGCCAACTGGAACGCTCTCATGGGGGAGATTGGGGAGCAAAAGCAATTTCGCCTTCCATTCTTCCTCAACTTCTTTTAAAAGGGTCTCCAACTCTTTTACTTTTTCAGAAATTTCCTGGACTTCAGCAAGAAGCTGGGAGGGGTCGTGCCCTTCCCTTTTGTACTGCCCAATCTGCTTCGAAAGGCGGTTGCGCTCTGCTCGAAGTGCGTCCACTTCTTGTTGCAAGCTCCTTCGGCGTTCGTCAATACCAACAAGCTCTCTAAAAAGTTCTGGCTCCATGCCCCTTTTACGCAAACTTTCTTCGACCACCTCAGGATGTTCCCTGGCCCATTTCCAATCCAGCACGCTACCACCTCCTACCCCTTAATGACGCCCAAAGGACGAGCATAAACCACCTTCCTGGAAAGACCCGCCCGGTCAACCACCTCTACAACTTGCGAAACATCCTTATAGGCTTCTGGTATTTCCTCACGAAGCGTCGCCTTGCTTTCAGCAAGCACCAGTACTCCTTTGGCCTCCATCTCCTGAGCTATGTCTCTACCTCGTGACCTGCGGTCTGCTTCGGAACGGCTCATCATCCTACCCGCTCCATGACAGGTAGAACCAAAGGTTTCCTGCATTGCTCTTTCGGTACCGACCAGCACAAAAGACCCTGTCCCCATATCACCAGGTATCAAAACCGGCTGGCCAATATTCCGGTAGCGTTGAGGCAACACCGGATGCTCTGGACCAAAAGCACGAGTAGCTCCCTTGCGGTGGACCACCACTTTAGCCTTTTCTCCTTCAACTTCGTGTTCTTCAAGTTTTGCTATGTTATGTGCCACATCATAAAGAACTCTGATGCCCAGCTCTTGAGCAGATTTTCCAAAAACTTCCTCAAACGACTCTCTAACCCAGTGGGTAATAAGCTGGCGGTTAGCCCAGGCGAAATTTGCAGCACATACCATGCTCTCAAAATAAGCCTTGCCTTCCTCACTATTAAAAGGGGCACAGGCCAACTGTCGGTCAGGAAGAGAAATGCCATACTTGCGCATAGCACTCTGCATCACGTTCAGGCTATCAGTGCAAATCTGATGCCCAAACCCCCTGGATCCTGTGTGGATCATGACCACAACCTGACTCTTAAAAAGACCAAACATCTCGGCCACATCAGGTCTAAAAACTGTTTCCACTACCTCAATTTCTAAAAAGTGATTCCCCGAACCAAGAGACCCCAGCTGGTCTTTACCTCGTTCAATCGCTTTCTGACTCACTTTATCGGGATTGGCACCGGGCATAGCACCCTGCTCTTCAGTACACTCCGTATCCTCAGGAAGACCCCATCCTCTTTTCACAATGTATTGCGCACCTTGCTCCATAACTTTCCTCAGTTCACTCACCGAAAAAGAAATACGTCCTTCCGAACCTACACCAGAGGGAATATTCCTAAAAAGAACCCGCAGGAGTCTATCAAGCACTGGTCTGACTTCTTTCTCTTCCAGAGAAGTAACCAACATTCGTACTCCGCAATTGATATCAAATCCCACTCCTCCGGGCGAAATAACGCCGTCCTCGACACGAGTGGCGGCAACGCCTCCAATCGGAAAGCCATAACCCCAGTGGATATCTGGCATGGCAAGTGACTTGCCAACAATACCCGGTAGACAAGCCACATTGGCCACCTGCTCCGGTGCCTGGTCTTTGCGAATATCTCGTATCATTCTTTCGCTTGCATATATTAGTCCGTCAGTGCGCATGCCCTTTTTATAATCGCGGGGTATAAGCCACCGCCATTCATCAACTTTTCGCAAAGGCCCCTTCCATTCCTCACCCATAGACCACACCCCCTAAAGGTCAAAATAAACCTGTGCTCTAAAAAGGCCTGGTCGCACCTCTTCAACTTTTGCCTGGTGATATGTACATGCTTTCACGTCTCTCAGAATACGATGCTCCTTAGGGTTGATGCGGTTACCAGCAACTCTGGCTCTGACAAAGTACCGACCCACACTTTCAACAGTAAAATGATTCAGCAAAACCTTTTCCACTTCAAAAAGATAAAGCAACTCATTCAGCCAGTTGACGAGAAGCTCTTCGTAATCACCTGCTTCCAGGTTCACCTCGCTCTCAAAATCCTTTTTCGGGCTTTCAAAACCCCTCAAATCGGCAATAATATGGAACATTCCCAAAGCAGCATTGGCGAAGAGCTCCTCCATACTTCTTCCCCAGGCAATCAGGCCGATATCGGCAGTATGGTCTATGATTTCAAATTTCTTCACAGCACTTCACCTAATAACCCAAGGGCTGTCCCCCACTCAGACCCAGGACTTCTTTTAGCTTTACGATCAAAATATCAGTCGCCCGCACGAAAACCTCTTCAGTATTACCACCAATATGAGGAGTGCAAATCACGTTTTCAAGACCCAACAACTCTTGATCCGTAGGTGGTTCTGTATCATAAACATCCAGAGCAACACCACCCAGCTGGCCAGAGAGGAGAGCCTGATAAAGAGCTTTCTGATCAACAACCTTGCCACGAGAAGTATTAATGAGATAAGCACCTCTTTTCATTTTGGAAATTGCTTCCTCAGAAATCATGTTCTCCGTCTCCTGGTTAAGTACAACATGGAGAGAGACAATGTCACTTTTAGCTAAAAGCTCATTAAGGCTAAGCGCTCTCCTGACACCCTTTTCAACAAATACACCTTCTTCAACGTAAGGGTCATAGGCATATACTTCGGCACCAAAAGCCTTTACCAGTTCCGCCACACGGCGTCCGATACCTCCAAATCCGATGACTCCCCAGGTCTTGCCCTCAATGGTGCGCCCCGTACATTTACCCTTAACCCATTCGCCACGCTTCAAAAGATTACACCCGTAGTAAATACGCCTCAAAAGAGCAATGGCCAAACCAATGGTAAGCTCTGCCACGCTGGAAGTAGAAGCTTCTGGAGTGTTGATTATTCTTATGCCCTTTTCCCGGCAGGCTTCCTGATCAATGTTGTCAATGCCCACACCGGGACGAGCCACAACCTTAAGCTGGGAAGCGCTCTCAATAATATCCCTGGTAACTCTGGGCTTGGAACGCACCACAAAAACGTGCTTATCCCGAATGGCCTCTTTAATCTCCACCTCATCGTGGGAGTTTAAGGAAAAAACCTGGCCAATTTCGGCCAAACGTTTTTTCATTTCTTCCGGAACGCCATGTGCACAAAGAATTTTTATCACATTCTGATCCACACTTCATACCCCCCGTCTCCAGACAATACCAAAGCATCCTCAGCAGGTAAATGACGCTTCTATACTAACATCGTTACAGGAAAGCTTCAAGCTCAAGAAAACAATTCTGGCAGGTTTCCAAGCAGTCAAAACAATTAAGATGTGGGAAAAATTCTCGCGCAGACGCCAAACGATAAAATCATACAAAAGGAGCTGCTTATTTAGCAGCTCCTTTTTGCTAAACCAAAATAAACTACTTTGCTGAAATATTATTTTCTGAGCAATGCTGCGGTGCAGGCATCAACAAACTCCGGCACCTCTGGAGGAGTACGACCACTTACCAACCGTCCATCAATGGCTGCAGCCCAATCAGGCATGAACTTACCACCACACAGTTCAATAGAGCTGGTACAGGCTAACCAACCTGCGACCGACCTGCCTGCTACCAGATCTGCTGCCGCTGCCGGTATAGGTCCGTGACAGATAACAGCTACGATTTTGCCTGCATTATAGGCATCCTTGAGAAAGTCACGATGCAGTGCAGCAATATGCAACGGATTCATAGCTCCAGGTATCCAGAGAAGATCAAAATCGCTCATTTTGAGGTCTTCTGCTTTTATAATCTTGTAATAGCTATCGGGTATCTCCTGGAAAGGAATGCTCACTCCAAAGTTCCCAATCCTAACATCCAGACCCACCAGTGGTGGCCGAGACTGGATATAGGGCTTGAACAGGCCAACAACAAGTTCCGCTCCACGATACATGAATTCAAGGGCCGGCGAGCAAAGCTCTATATCTTCGAAGTCATCTGCTACCATAACCATAACTTTCTTTCCTTTAAGGATATTCTTGTGGATATCTACAAAGTTAGGATCAAAAACTTTGCACAGAGCCCTCAAAACAGCAGGAGCATCGACTGTGTCTCTACCAGTAATTAAGTTTCCATCAACCACTACAGGTTCATTCCTGAAATCAGCTACTCTTTTTAGCATGTAGTCTACCACCCTATTACCGGTGACTTTTTTCCCGTTTACAGCTCCTACCTTGATTAAAGGTAAAATTCCCTCTCCAATAGCTGCTACAGGAATTCCCCTGTCAACCACAGCTTTCACGAAATTAATTGCCACATCATCAGCATACATTATGTCGCCAGACCAACCACCTATTATGATCAAGGCATCGTAGTCTTCGGGGTTAGCCACAGGGAGACTGGCTACATGACCTTTACCTGGCTGAAGAACCGCAGGAGTTATTACCCTACTGCCGTTTATGCCCAATCCACTGAAACCAGCAGTACAGGTAAGGCCCCATCTACCAGTAGGCTCAACTGGTTCACCAGAACCAAAGAGTGCACGGGATACCTTCCAGAGATGGTTATTAGAAAGTATAAACTGTGGAATTCCTCCGAACTCGCCTACAAAATTGGCAAAGTAGTAAGCTTGCCAATCGCTAAAATCACAACCCACCAGAATGCCTATTTTTTTGCCCGCCAGAGGCCCATTGGGTTTCATCTTACCACCGTATTCCCCTGTCCAGGCAATTACTTCATCGATCTTTTCAATGGTAACCCCCGTTTTTTGAGCTTCCTGAAGGAAAGAATCGAAATCCATACCCCAGCTCACTCCGACAAAACCAAAGCACAACAAACTCACCACCACTACTGCTCTCCATAACCGCCTCATCCTTTTCCCTCCTTTTGGAAAAAAATTAATTAATCAACAACCTTTGAAGTAGGTTTAACGACCTAAAAGCGGGTTGAAGGAACAACTCCTGCAGATTGAAGCCTCCACCCCCCTTCTTTTATCCCGAGTAAACCCGAAGTAAAATTAATAATCTATGCGGGTCACCCGTTTTCCCAATGTCAATTTAGAAGTATACCATATTGTATACCATTGTCAATATCCACGAACGAGGGAACAGTTGCGTTTATTGATGGTTTATATTACTTTCAGTATGACACCTAAAAGAGGTGCTCTATATGAAGCATGATCACGCCTGGCAAAACAAAAATTTTTTCTGGATGGAACCAATTGAGATCCTGAGAAAAATTGGACTGAAAAAAGGAGATGTGTTTCTTGATATTGGCTGTGGAACAGGACGCTTCACAATACCAGCCGCACAAATAGTGGGAAAACAGGAAAAGTGTACGCAATAGATCGCTCCAGAGACGCTCTGAAAAAGCTTGAGGGAGAACTTTCGAAACTAAAAAATGTGAACTTTTCTCTAATAGAGACAGATGTAATCTCAGGCTTACCAATTGGTGATGGTGAAGTTGACTTTGCCTTTATGTCCAATGTTTTTCACGACATAGTCGCTGAAGGGAAAACCCAGAAGTTACTGAAAGAACTTGTACGAGTTACCAGAGAAAAAGGAATTATTGTTATAATTGAATTTAAAAACAGGGAAAGTCCCTTCGGACCCCCACTTTCTATGAGGCTCTCTCCCGAAAAAGTGGGAGAATTGCTGGAAACTTGGGGATTTGAGAAAGAAGATTATCTGGATGTTGGAGAATATCATTATTTGTTGACCTTTGGAAAATAAAAAGAAAGAACCCGTACAAGCGAGAATGGCGATGATCTTTGAAGCTGAGAGTGGTAATACTCTGTCTAACAAGATATACGAAATTCTTTTAAATAAAATTATTAATGGGGAAATAAAACCCGGTACACGACTTATTGAAAGAGACCTTGCTGAGGAATTTGGCGTAAGCAGAACTCCAATCAGGGAAGCCCTAAACAAGCTGGCCAAAGACGACCTGATAGAAGTGATGCCCCACCGAGGGGCCTACGTGAAAGGGTTAAAAGCCAAGGATATCGTTGAAATATACGATATTCGCGCCTCTTTAGAGAGATTAGCGCTTAGACTGGCAATTCCCTCGATTCCCTCCTCGGAAATCAAACGTTTAAAGTATATGGTAAAACACAATAGCTCTAACACTACTGAAAATGAAATTCAACACCTGGTAAGTATGGATCGGGAATTTCACAGGCTTATTGCCAGTTACTGCGATAATAGGCGTTTAGTGGCTATGCTTGAAAACCTGGCCAACGTGGTAAACGTTTTTCGAATTATGGATGCGCCAATTGAAGATAGGGCCAAAAAGGCGCTTCAGGAACATCTTGCAATTCTAGATGCTATAGAGAAACGAGATGTAGAGCTTGCCTGCAAACTGATCACTGAGCACATCGAAGCCAGCAAGCAGAGCATATTGAGGCACTTCGGTCATATATTACGTTAAATTCTTTATTCTGCCAGTCGATACAATGTCTCTCCTGCTTTAGGAACCAGCAAAATACCTTCGTCTTCTTTGTTCTCATACTCAGATAGATTGATGCTTTCAGGATTGATATAACCTAAACCTACCTTCTCACAAACTTCAGGTGGTATCCCGGTAGCCAGAATCACTTTAATACGAGGTCGTTCAATCCCATTCTGATAAGTACCCTGTCCCTTAATAAGAGTGGATACCGCAAGGACCGCTCTGGGATATTCTTTGTATTGCTCCATATTTTGCAAGTAGTAGTCACGAACATGGTACCCTATTTCTTCAAGGATATGACCATGCGTGTAGGAAAGAGAAGTAATATGAGGTGCATAGATAACGAGTTCTCCCCCGTCTTCCACTACCGGCTCACACTTATACATGCATTTCCCGCCTGTCCAAAGGTCTTCATACATTTTGGGAGCACAGGCAATCACTTTGCGATAAGGATGAGGCTTATAAACGACGTGTAACTTCTCAGAAAGCGCAACCGCCTTACGCCAGGTTTCTCGCAGTTCACCCACAAAAATACCTGCAATCTTATTTTGGTGGACCACGAAGGCTATGTTGGTAACCGGAATAGGAACCAGCGAAGCCCCCATATCAAGAATGGAACGTACAGGATTGTTGGCCTTGCCAATAATGTTCAAATTAGTGATTAAAGCTCCCAACCAGTGGGTATGATCTATCATTTCTGGTCCAGAAATCCCAGGAAAGAAATATTTGCTTCCCCCCGAGAAACCAGCAATTTCGTGAGGAAAAACCGGGCCAAGAATCATCAAGTGGTCATACTCAAATATTTTCTTATTTATGGTAATCTTTATTTCTTCTTCTAACAATCCATTACTAACTTCGCTAACTAGAGCTGGAGACAAAGAACCAAGCTCTACCAGAGAGGAAGGGTCATTCCAGGTGTGGTTAAAACAGCGAGTTTCACCAAAAACTTCAAGGTATTCTCTTTCATTATCCACTCCAAGGTGCCTAAACACTGTTTCTCTGGAAAGCGGCTGATGGGTACCCAGAGCAATCATCAAATCAAGATGCGCCCCGCTTTGATTGCACACTTCTTTGACAATTCTAACCAGTTTACCCACCGGAGCAGTGCGGGTAGTGTCGGGGATAACCATCAAAACTTTTTTCTTCTGATAACCATCTGAAACCAAATAGTCAAAAAGTTCCTTCTTGATTTTTTCCAGATACATAGTCTTGACCTCTTCCATCAGTATGCACTGTGGTATACCATATTGCATACCTTATGTCAAGCCAAAATTACCTTTTACTTCACAAACAGAAACACAAAGGAACAACGGCAGTTTTTTAATTGACATTGGTATACAATATGGTATACTCACTTTGGTAACTTTGTTTCCCTTTGTGTCTCACTAAACAAAGAGGAGGTGGTTTCTTTCAAAAAATACCCTCGATAACACCAGCGCCATTTCTGCAGCTTAACCCTGGTCTACAAGTTTTTGTGTTTCTTTCAACGCTACGAAGCTTAAAAATCGAGTTAAGCAAAAAGGAGGGATAACCAAGTGAAATTCTTCAGAAAAACCCTGTTAATAATAGCTGTCTTAAGTCTCTGTTTAATCTTTTCCAGCTCCCTCATCAGCGCCCAGGAAAAAGTTACCATCAGGTTGGCAAGTGCTTTTGAGCCTGAACACATCCTGTGTAAAACTGCAGAAAAGTTCAAGGAACTCGTTGAATCACAAAGTGGTGGAGCCATAAAAGTAGAGCTCTTTTTAGGTGGTGTGATGGGTTCTGAAGAAGAAATTACTGAATCAGTCAGCATAGGAGCAGTCGAAGCACAAGTAGGAGGCGGATTGCCCATTAAAACTTTTGCTCCAGACTACTATTTCTTTGACTCTCCTTACGTAATGAAAGATTGGGAACACTTTAAGAGAGTTTTTTACGGAGAGTTAGGACAAAAAATGCGCGAAGAAATTGAGAAAAAAGGAAACACCATGTATCTCGGCATCGTTTACCGTGGATTACGCCATTTTACCAGCAACAAGCCTGTTCGTACCCCCGATGATGTAAAAGGCATAAAACTGAGACTTCCTCAGCTTCCCACCTGGATTGCAGTCTGGAAAGAAATCGGTGCCCTTCCAGTGCCTGTGCCCCTTACAGAGCTCTTTACAGCTCTCCAGACCGGCGTTGCAGATGCTTCGGAGGGAGATGTGACCCAAATCTACTCCTTCCACCTTTACGAAGTGCAGAAATACCTCTCTCTCACTGGTCATCTGGTGCAGACAGGAGGTCTGACCATCAACAAAGCGTTTTTCGACAAACTTCCTGACGAGTATAAGAATATAATCGTCGAAGCCGGCAAAGAAGCTTGTGACTGGGGTACCCAGCAAATACTTGAAGGAGAAGAAGACATAATCAAGCAGCTTGAAGAAGCTGGAATGACAGTAATTAGAGATGTGGACCAGGAGGCATTCCGTGAAAAAGCCAAACCAGCAGTGGAAAAACTCTTTGAAACAGAGTGGACAGTAACCACTTGGGAAGAAATCCTCTCCTATTGATAAAAACGCCGTTAAATCTTGCAAAGAATGCCCGGTAAATGATTACCGGGCATTCTTTGCAACAAAAACCTCAAGGGAGGAACCCTTATGGTCACCAGGAAACGAAGAACGGGAATGTTCATTTTTGACACCGTCCTCGATATTATCACCACCATTGGTTTCAGCCTTATGCTTTTAAGTGCGGTAACGCAAGTTCTTTTCCGCTACGCCTTGCGTATCTCGGTCCCCTGGACAGAAGAGTTAGCAAGATACCTTTTGATTTACATCACTTTCTGGGGAGGAGCAATTGCCATAAGGACCAGAGAGCATATTAGCATTCCTGCCCTCCTTGAACGCTTATCCGAAAAAACTCGAAGTCTAATTGAACTTATTTTCATAGCACTTATGATCATATTTTTGGCTGTTGCCTTTTTAGGGAGCCTTACCATGATCAGGGTTACCTGGGAAACACCTACAGGATCCATTGGCTGGTTAACCATGGGTATGGTATACCTTGCTCTACCTACCGGGGTCATTTTTATGTTTATCTACCTTGCAGATTGGGCTCTGGAACTGATCAAGAAAATTAAATCCGCTTAATTGGGCAAAAAGGAGTGGCTAAAATGGGCTTTTTGCTATTTGTCATTATTCTCATAGCTCTTTTCATGAGCGGCCTACCAGTAGCTTTCGCTCTTGGCATTACCGGGTTATTCTTGATGCAAATCCTTTGGGGTGGTTCCGTCAATTTTGGTATTGTGGCTCAGCGATTGCTCTATGGAGCCAACAATTTTGTAATCCTGGCCATACCCTTTTTCCTGCTTGCTGGCAAGCTCATGAACACCGGGGGCATCACCAGAAGGATTTTCAAATTTGCAGAAATGCTTGTCGGCCACCTACCTGGTGGACTGGGTCAGGTCAATGTAGTAGCCAGCATGATATTTTCCGGCATGTCAGGACTTGCTGCTGCAGATACCGCAGGACTCGGCCTGGTTGAAATAAAAGCCATGCGGGATGCAGGTTACGACGACGATTTCAGCTGCGCCATAACTGGAGCGAGCTCCACCATTGGGCCTATAATTCCACCCAGCGTCCCCCTGGTTATTTACGGCATTTTGAGCACCACCTCCATAGGAAGACTCCTGATAGGAGGCATTATACCGGGAATAGTGGTTGGGATTTCTCTAATGCTAATGGTAGCCTTTTACGCCAGGCGCAAAAATTGCCCTCGTCGCCGAAAGGCTACGCTTTCGGAACTGCGCCAAGCTTTCAAGGAAGCAATCGGTCCAATTTTGACTCCGGTCATCCTGATAGGGGGGATTTTAAGTGGTATTTTTACTCCTACCGAAGCCGCAGCAATAGCCGTAGTATATGCATTGGTACTGGGGTGCATAGTATATCGGGAAATTTCTCTTTCTGATTTGTGGAGAATTCTGAAAGAAACTGCCAGAGAAACAGCAACCATAACTTTCATAATAAGCTGTGCCCTCTTTTATGGATGGGTCTTAATAAGGAGCAGGACGCCCATCGCACTACTTGAATTCTTCACTGGAGTAAGCACTAGTCCCTTGGCTATACTCATGATGCTCAACATTTTCTTACTGGTCATTGGCTGTTTTATGGAAACTATTGCAGCAATAAGCACTCTGGTACCCATTCTCACCCCTTTAATTCTCAAAGTGGGAATAGACCCGGTACACTTTGGTCTGGTGATGGTTTTGAACCTCATGATTGGACTTTTGACTCCTCCTTTTGGTATCAACCTGTTTATCCTTAACAAAATAAGTGGCGTGCCAACCTTGCGGGTAGCAAGAGCTTGCTTGCCTTTCTTCATACCCCTGATTGGAGCTTTGGTACTTATAACCGTCTTCCCACAAATTGTGACCTTCCTGCCCAACCTGGTTTTCGGAAGGTAGGCTTCAGCAATGCAAAAACCAGCTTCGTTTCAAAAACCACACCAATCGGAGGGAGAAATAGGGTGAGCTACATACTTTCTGCCGATTTTGGCACCTCTTCACTAAAAATCAGTCTTCTTGATTACAACCTAAACCTGATTAAAAGTGTAAAGGCCAACTATACTTACGAAGTAAAAAAGGGCAAGGAAGTAGAAATTGCTCCAGAAATACTGCTTCAGGCTTTCAAGAAGGGTGTTGAAATTCTGGGCCAAGAGCACACGAATAAAATAGAGTATGTGGTTTGCGACACTCTCTGCCCTTCACTCATTGCGATGGACAGAGAGGGCAACCCTCTTTATCCAGCCATTCTGCACCTCGATAGACGAAGCACCAAGCAGGCCAGAAAAGCCCTGCAGGTAGTTGGTAAGGATACCTTCTTGAAAACAAATGGAAACCTTCCTTTTCCTGGGGGTATCTCACTAACCAGCATCCTCTGGATAAAAGAAAACTATCCTGAGCTTTATCAAAAAACCCAGGTATTTGGCCACTTCAACACTTTTTTACAAAAATTCATGGTCGGAAAGTTCTTTATCGACCCAACTCATGCCTCCTTCACCGGGCTTTATGAAACTCTTAAGTGGGGAGGCTGGTCAAAGGAGCTATGCAAAGGCTTAGATATTGATGCCTCAAAGCTTCCTGAAATAGCTGACTCAAATCAAATCACCGGAGGACTGAAAAAAGAAGCCGCCAGGTTCCTGGGCCTGCGAGAAGGAATACCTGTTCTGATGGGTGCTAACGACACCGCTACTGCTGCGCTTGGAGCTGGTGCCACAGAAGAAGGACAGATATTGAACATCTCTGGAAGTAATGAAATAATAACCGTCACACTTGAAAAGCCCCTACCCCATGAGAAAGTATACTTGAGGACACACGCTGTCCGGAACAGATGGCTCCTCTTAGCCATTACCGTGGGCGGAGGTGCTCTGGAGTGGTTCCGCAGAGAATTCTATCGGGAAATGTCTCGTGAAGAATTTTATGAAAAATACTTCCCAGAAGTAGTCAAAAGAGCCAGTAAACCAAGGGTGCATTTCTATCCCTATCTCGCCGGAGACCGACACAGCATTAACCAGCGCAGAGCTCGTTTTTCAAACCTCACCCTGGATACGACCAGAGAGGAAATGCTCTGTGCGCTTCTCTTTGGTATATTTGAACCCATCAACTTGGTTCTCTCCATCTACCGCAACCAGGTAAAGTTTAAGGAAGAAGTAGCCCTTACTGGTGGAATGGTAAACGAAGCCTTTCTGGAATTCAAAAAAAGAGTATTTCCTGACTTCGTATTTAAAAACGTTCAAGAATGTGTAGCCATCGGTAACGGCAAACTTGCCCTCTCAGGCAAGTCGTAGTAACCCAGCAAACCAACAAAACCCATAGAGGTGAGAAAATGGCTTATTTTTTTGACCTGTCGGGAAAAGTTGCAATCGTAACCGGCAGCAGCAGAGGCCTTGGAAAAGCAATGGCAATAGCCCTCGCCCAGGCAGGGGCAAACTTAGTGGTTACCAGCAGGAACCCTAAAAGTCTTGAAGAAACCTGCAATATCATAGAACAATACGGTAGCAAAGCTCTGCCTTGCCAGCTTGATGTAACTTCCACAGAAAGCATCAGCCAAATGGTAGAAACAGTCATCCGCGAATTCGGCCGCATTGACATTCTGGTAAACAACGCTGGAATGAATATTCGCAAGCCGGCACTGAGCCTCTCTGAAGAGGACTGGGACAGAGTTATCAATACCAATCTCAAAAGCGTTTTCTTTTGTTCCCAAAAAGTGGCTCCCTATATGATGAAGCAAAAATGGGGAAGAATAATAAACATAGGTTCAGCCACCACTGTCTTCGGCTTTCCTAATATGAACCCTTACTGCGCAAGTCGTGGAGGCATCGTTCAACTCACTCGCAGCCTTGCAGCCGAATGGGGGAAATATGGCATAACAGTAAACGTTCTGGCACCAGGCTGGTTTCGCACAGAACAAACCCGAGTGTTGTGGGAAAACCCTCGCTGGATGGAAATGGTAACCAGAAGAACACCGCTGGGTAGAATCGGGGAACCTGAAGAATTAGGTCCAGTAGTTGTATTTTTGGCTTCGGAACAGGCTTCCTTTATAACCGGAGCAGTATTAATGGTAGATGGAGGGTTCACCGGCTGTGATAGCGAAATTATGGATGTTTCCTACTTTCAGCAGCGATAAACTCAAGAAGCTTGGCTCGATCATGTCCATGTAGGTTGGAACAACACAAATGCCAGAAGGAAGGCCATTCGTCTTCATCCAAGCACCACTACCACGCCAGGGCCTTCCTTCTGGCAACTTTGTGCTTTTAGCATTTAGCAAAATACTCACTCTTTTTTAACCTCAAGCCTGGTAAGGATAGTCGAGTAAATTCCCTTTCCCGTCTGTCTTCATTGCTCTTAACTCACCGACAATTTCTATATCTGGATTACAAGAAGCTTCATAAAAGAGCTTCTCCGATACCTCCATCTCAATTATCTCCAGCGTATTTTTAATTCTAACCAGCCTTACCTCCTTCTCATTCTTTTTAACCAATTTCATAGCAGCTTTAATTGCCTGCTCATCGTTTTCCAAAACTATGGGCAAAAATCCTCCTTTCAGAGTACCCGAAGTCAGAATATTGGTGTAGGTAGCATTGAAATCGATTTTATCAAATAGCTTTCTGGTGGTAAGATCGGCAAAACCAATGCCACAGGCGTTGCCATGGGTCTTTTCGGTAAGGTCCAGTGCAATTATTATTTTGATATCCCTGTCAATGCCTTTTGCACGACCAATGACGTTGGTATCCATCCCGCTGCCACTTATATCTTTGCCAATTTCATCCACCACCAGAATATCAACACTCGTAAAGGGTATTTGGGGCATTTTACGCTTATATTCTTTCAGCAGTTCCTTTTCTGCCTTATAAAAATCCTCAGGCTCAACAGCCTGAATTTTGCATAGCCTGTGGTAAGCGTTTTCAACCAGAGCAATACCAAAAAGGATAGGGGCTTTGCGCAGTATTTCCGCCCCCACTTTAGGAATAACTTCTCTAAACCTCTCAAAACCAAGCTCATGGATTGCCGAAGCTCCTTCATGTTTCCCCAATCCGATGACCATCATTTTCATCAAACCGCTCTCGACTTCTCCAGCAAAGTCAGTGTGAACCTTAACTCTGTTGACGACAATAATGCCGTCGGCGGAGAAAGCGTTTTTATCGATATAAACAGGAATACCTTCCTCCGTTTCTCCAAGCTTCACCACTTCCATAGACGAAATTACCGGTGCACCGACGCTCTGCTCGGTTATCCCATATCCTGCAAGTATCTCTTTCTGGGTCTGGGCTTCTCCACCACCGTGGCTTCCCATGGCAGGAACAATAAAAGGCTCTCCTCCCAGGTGCTTAACTTCGTCAACTATTGCTTTTATAACTTCTGCAATCCTGTCAATGCCCCTGCTCCCAGCAGTAATCGCGATTTTTTTGCCTTTGCTGATTTTGTCCTTGACTCTAAGTTTTCGAATTTCTTCCCTCACAACCTGTGAAACGCTGCTAATATCACCCCTGGGAATTTTTTGCCGTATCTTAGCCACACAAGGCAACTTAATGTTCTCAATGCCTGGAATCACAACTCTTGAGACGTCCAAATCTTATCCCTCCTCGGTTCTACAGCGCCCAAGCAGTAAACAATTTGATTTCTTTCACAGAAGAATTGCCAGCTTTAAAAATTTCGCAAGACAATCTCAACTCGTATTAACCAAGGATGTCTTACTTACTCTAAATCGAATTTCCGCTTCCCTGCGGAAAAGGATACCGTAAATACGATCTACTTCGCGCTGAGGAAGAGCAAAGTCCTCAAGATGCACCCTCTGCACAAAACCAAGATTTTCCACCTTAACGACCCTGGCAGGAACAATAAATCGTTCTCCATAGGCCTCAAAAAGTACAACCAGATTATCTCCCACCTGTAAAGAAGAGCTATCAGTCAAAAAGGTCATGCGATCCCCACCAATAATTTCTGTTTCTCCTTGATGAAGATTTTTCAAATTCTGCATAAGCAAGCGAACAAGCTCTCCCGACTGCCCCGGCTCAAACTTCATGAAATGAATCTGCAAATTCCAGGGCAAAGCGAAAGCCCTACGTCGCTCTTCGGTTCTTTTAACCAAAAAAGTAAAATGACGACCCTCTACCAAAATAAGGCGAGCAGTAAGCTCAAAAGCTGAGTAAAAAAGGTCCCAGGAAATAAGCACGCTTTCTTCAGATGAAAGAGAGGGTGGAGAATCAAAAGCAAGAATTATTTTGTCTCGCTCCACTTCCACAACTCTTCCAGGGTAAATCTCTTTCTCAAAGCTTTCACCACCCCTGATACGACGTACCGAAACTTCTATACCTGGAAAAAGGGGCAACCCTTCTTCTTTTCTTTTTCTCAAGTAGTACTCAGGAACACTCAACAAAGCTTTTTCAATCACCTTAGCATCGAGTTTCCCTGCTTTACCCATAGCGTTTATTTCTTTTACCGCTTCTTCAAAAGAATAAGCCCTCCGGTAAGGGCGATGATGCAAAAGAGCATCGAAAACATCACACACAGCAAGAATTCTCGCTTCAAAGGGTATCTCTTCTTCTTTCAGTCCAAGATAGCCACTTCCGTCGAGGCGCTCATGATGCAAACGAGCTATGTGGAGGTAATCTTCCATAAAAGTATTTCCCAAAAAAATTCTATCCAGATAGGAAACATGCCGTTTGACTTCCTCAAGTTCCTCCCTAGTAAGTCTTCCGGGTTTCAGAAGAATTTCCCGAGGAACGAAGAGCTTGCCCAAATCATGAACGAGCCCGGCTACTCTTAAGGTTTCTTGAATCTCCAGCGAAAGGTTCATTCCTAAAGCTACACTTTGAGCAAAAGCAGCTACCCGCAGAGAGTGGTAGTAGGTGTAGGGCTCAACAGCCTGAAGCAAAGTAACCAGACTAAAAAGAAAGGAATCAAGCACTAACCGGTGGTTCAACTGTTCATATAGCCTAAAACGTTCTTTCCTCAGCATTTCGTTAGAAGAAGCTATCTTCTGAAGTACTTCGGTCAACTTTGTAGAAATATCCTTTTCTGCAACGGCGGCTACTACCATAGGACCAAAGGAAAGGACAATCAGCAAAAACCTATTGCCAGCCTCGGAAACGCCAGCGAAATAAGTGAGGTGTGCCAGTTCTGGAGCAATAGGCAAAACAAGAACCGCGTTTTCAGGATTAACTTTTTCTTTACTAAGAGGAGGACTGATTCTAACGCCTCTAAAGAGAGGATCAATGCCTTTATCTTGCAAAAAAGTGGAAACAACTTCCAAACGGCCATCAAGCAAACGACACAAAAGACTTATCGATCTAATGCTTGAATCATCGACTTCTTGATATACTCTCTCCAGAAAACTATCCCAGAAATAGCTCTCCAAAATGTCTCCCCTTTGTCAGAAAAAATCAAAACCAGGCAAGGTAAATTATAGCACAGACAAAAGTCACAGAAAATAAACACAAAAGTGCCGTCTAGGTTAAGGACAAAAACTGGTTCCTTCAACCTCAAAAACCGGGAACAACGCACTGATTAACCTTTACACCCCCTTTAAGCATCTTTTATAATTGAAAAAATTTATCTTTCAGAAAGGGGCTGAGCCTGTTTGCACAAAGTGCACTGGACGCTGCTTTTTCTTTTCCTGGTCCTTTTAAATTTTCTTTCAAGCTGTTCGTTTACTACTTCGCCTCAAGTTCCCATCCTTCGGGGAAAAGTATTCGTTGAAGACATCAAGAGAGAAATTACTAAAGGATACCCGATTTCCGGTGCCATAGTACAAGCGCTGGAGCCTGAAAGTGAAAGGGTTATTGCAAAAACAGAAAGCGACCGGGAAGGGCATTATGTTCTCTACGTCCCTCCTGGTGGCCCCTACCTGATCCGGGCTACAAAGAACAACCTTGAGCTTCTTGACTTTTCTCCCCCCATTCGGGAAAACACAATCTACAATCTTGATCTGACCGGTATTAGCTCCACGGCGATTACTTTGGTGCTCCTGGAAACCGCCAGAGAAGGTTACGATTTTCAAAGCGTTAACGCCGAATCCATTAAAAAAATAGCCCGGTTCGACGAGTTATTAGAAAGAATTTGGGAAATTGTCGTAGATGGCGGAAACCCCGTAAACGATGGAAGAGTGCTGCAGCTTGTGAGAGAATTGGCAAAGGCCCTTTTCCCGAATCCGCAAACTACGGTTGAAGCTTCCTCTTTTCTTACTCCTATACGGAATGTTACTCAGAACAAATATTATTTCAAACTCCAGGATGCAATCGACGAAGCCCAAAGTGGCGATACTATCATAGCTTCAACGGGAATCTACAGAGAAAATATCAATTTTAAGGGTAAAAATATTGTCCTGCAAAGTACAAATCCCGACGATCCCCAGGTGGTGGCTGAGACCATCATCGATGGAGGAAACAAGGGAAGTGTAGTAACTTTCCAAAGCGGCGAAAGCAGTGAAGCGGTGCTTTGGGGTTTCACCATCCGGAATGGCTCAGGTAACATTCCTTCCCCGAATCCCGGTTTATCTTGTGGTGGAGGTATTTTTATAAAAGGCTCTTCTCCAGTGCTTAAGAAAAACCGAATTCAGAAAAACAGCGCCGCCTGCGGTGGCGGGATATACATTGAAGACGGCTCTCCTTCTTTTCTTGGTAATATCATAGAAGCAAACACATCCACTATTTACGGTGGTGGTATTTGTATCGTTAAAGCTTTCCCGATTATTGGAAGTAGCGATCCAAATTTGAAAAATATCATCCAGAATAATCAGTCAGGTTTAGGTGGTGGTATATATGCAGACAAAGAGAGCACTATTATAAGTGATGGCATTCCCTGGGATAGAACCTTTTACGCTCCTCCCGCTGGTTGGTCCAATCCCAGCTACACAGATTTTAATATTCTTTCCACTAACAACCACACTGGGGGAAGTGTTGGTTCCCAAGTTTACTTCGAAGCGTGCAGCGTTAATTTTACCGTAGAAGGTCCCGGAGAAATTATTGCTTCTGGCCGTGTAGTTACTAACCAAGATTTGTTGCTCCCTGTCGGGGCAACGCTTGACTTGCAAACCATTCCCGGGACTGATCATTCATTTCTAAAGTGGGTGGTCAATGGTATCGATCATTCAGCAAATCCTTTCTTAACCTTCACGGTCTTTAATAACACAACCATTCAGGCAGTCTTAACACCCACTCGCGTAATAGCCTTTAAAATCAGCCCCAATGATGGGACAAATGTCGGAAGCATCTTTGTCGATGGCGTAAAAGTTTTAGATGGGGAAATTGAAACCCAAACCATCCAGTACTATCCCGAAGGGAAAATCATCAACATTGAAGCGCAAGACCTTGCCGGCAATTTCCAAAACTGGAACACAGGAAACAACAATTCCTCTATTTCCTATGAAGTGGCCAGCGATGCTGAAGTAACTGCCAGCTTCACCACCCCTCCCGTAAAAAACGTCACTCAAGGGGTCTACCACAGGGAAATAAGTGAAGCCACATCCAGTGCCCAGGCTAAAGATACTTTAGAGGTAAGTCCGGGCATTTACTATGAAAATGGGATAACAGTGCCCGAAGAAGTAATTCTCAAAAGCACCGGCGGACAAGATGCAACCATCATAGACGGTAACAACACCTCACCCGGGATAATCCTTCAAAGTGGAGCTACCATTGAGGGCTTCACCATCCAAGATTTTTCTTCAAGTGCCGTGTATGTAGCTGGCGAAAACTGTACAATTAAGAATAACCGTATCTTGAATAACCAGGCAGATAATGGCGGCGGCATTTATGTAAGTAGTGAAGCGAACAACTGCACCATTACAGCTAATGTCATAGAAAATAATCAGGCGACGAACTATGGAGGAGGAATTTACGCATCCACCTGTAGCGGGGGTGACATTTACCAAAACACCATTCAATATAATCAGGCAGGGAGTGCAGGGGGAGGAATTTACCTTAGCGGCAATATTTCTTACCGCGATAACATTATCTACAAAAACACAGCGCCCAAGTGTCCCAACGTTAGCACTGCTTCTGGTTTATGTGAATGAGCTTAGAATAACTTCGCAAGCTCTGTCTACCTTGGAAAGGCTATAACCCCAAAGCAGCAAAAGTGGTGCTAAAAACGGCAAAAGAGAATCAAAAGGGGAACCCTGACGAGGTTCCCCTTTTACCAGCAAAAGCTAAACTATTTTTTATAAAGTGGTCCCAGTGTCTTACAGGCCCTAAAGTCAGCACCTTCCAGGTCTTCAGTACCAAAAGCACTCCACACGCTGGGCCGGAAAATACGCTCTTCCTCCACATTGTGCATATTCACTGGAATACGCAGCATCGAAGCAAGAACCAGAAAGAGGTCTCCCACATGTCCATAACAGATTGAACAGTGGTTAGCTCCCCAGTTTTCCATTACCGAGTAGACACTTCGAAAGGCGCCCTTCCCGGTAAGCTTGGGCACAAACCAGGTGGTGGGCCAGGTGGGGTCAGTTCTTTCGTTAAGAATCTTGTGAACCTGAGGAGGCAGCTCCACAGTATAACCTTCGGCTATCTGGAGTACCGGTCCCAAACCTTTAACCAGATTAATGCGGGAAATGGTTACTGGCATACCACCCCTGGTCGTAAACTGGCTGGAGAATCCCCCTCCTCTGAAATAACCCAGATTGGCATAGCAAAAACGAGTGGCTTCAAGACACTTTTCAACCTCTTCTGGAGTAATTTCCCAGAAAGGCTTTATGGCAGGTTTTCCGTTAAGTTCTTCTTCTCCAGTCCCATCGAGAGCTGCTGCTCCAGAGTTGATGAGATGAATAATGCCCTCACTTGCCAAGCCTTCCGGTTTCCAGCCACTGACTCGCTCAATAGCCCGGGGGCTCCAATAGGTCCGTACATCTGCAAAAATCTGAGCAGTGTTAGTAAGAAGATGGCCAAAAAGCATGCTAACCGCATTGAGACAATCATTTTCAGTAGCTACAATATAGGGTTCTCGCAAACCGTTCCAATCAAAAGAAGAATTTAAAATAGCTTCCATAAAATCTCCATTGGGAAAGTGGTCCGTCCAGTGTCGCTGACCCTGAAAACCGGCAATAATGGCATTGTGACCCAGACTTTCTTCGGGAAATCCTTTTTCCTTAAGCTTCGGATTTCCTACCATTAAATCCCTGACTATGATTGCCATAGAAACCACAAAACGCCATACTTTTTCTTTAACTTCAGCACTCACCCTTTTTTCAGGAGGATTGGGATCCATGCCTTCTTTACAATACTTCCTTACCCAGACAAGGGCTCGCTCCAGCTCCTCCTCATCATAAATCTTTTCCTCAATTCGCCGTAAAACTTCGGTCATGTCCACATACTCAACTCGCATACCAAGGTAGTCCTCAAAAAAGTCTGCATCCACTATGGAACCAGCAATACCCATAGAAACACTTCCTATGGCAAGATAGGACTTGTTTTTCATTATGGATACAGCGAGTGCTCCTCGAGCAAATTTAAGAAGCTTTTCCTGCACATCTTCAGGAATAAAATTGTCATCCTTATCCTGCACGTCTTGACCATAAATCTTAAAAATAGGTAACCCTTTTTGATTGTGAGCTGCAGAAACTGCGGCAAGATACACCGCACCGGGGCGTTCAGTCCCGTTAAAACCCCACACTGCTTTGGGTAGCTCCCTTGACATATCCATGGTCTCCGAACCATAGCACCAGCAGGGAGTGACCGTTATCGAAACCCCAACCCCTTCTCTGTGGAAAAACTCATCCACCATTCTTGCTTCAGCAACACCACCAATGCAACAATCCGGTAGAATACACTTCACCCGCTCCCCATTAGGCAGAAAGAGGTGTTGTTCCAAAAACTCTGCCACCAGCCGGGCAAGTCGCATGGTCTGCCCTTCCAGCGATTCTCTGACTCCACCGTAACGCCCGTCAACAACCGGACGAATGCCTATTTTGGGGAAATCCTCCACAAACCTTTTTTCTCCCCGAAACACTTTAATCGAGTTTAACATGGAAATTCCTCCTTACCTTAAGGTGCAATGTGTAACACTTCAAAGTAACGAAATTGATTTAATTTTATCTCCTCGTTACCACCCAAAACCAAAATGAGCCCTCAAAAAAATTTTACCTCTCCCTCTCCAAACACTCTATCAAAGCCTATTGTAAGTGACTGTTCTCAGACCGTCAATCCGTTTGCTCCCCAAAAATTTTTGATATCGATTGCAAAATCCCAGAATCACCTGACGGAAAGACTGGTTGCTTCCTCGAAGCTGCAACAGTTAGCTACCAAAACACTATTGTCATCAGGTGCATGCTCTGCCATAATAAATGCATGCTAAAAAGAGTTATGACGCTCTTTTTAATCTGTGGAGTTGCCTTGTCGTTAGGCGCTCTCGCCTCGGCGCAAAATCTGCGTGGAGTCTGGGTAGACACAAAAAGCATCCCGCGCACACCAGAAGAAATTACAACTATGGTTGACCAATTGTACCATGTCGGCTTCAACGCCATTTTCCTGGAATCTTTTTACCATGGAGAAACCATATACCCTTCCTCCTTCCTGGCTTCTCTGGGACTGCCCAAACAACAAAAGCTTTTTGCAGAGGCTGGATACGACCCCTTAGAAGTCTTTTTGAGCGAAGCTCATAAACGCTCCATGCAAGTTCATGCCTGGGTACACATCTTTTATATAAGTCTGGATGAAGCCGGAGAAATACTCAATCTTTATCCCCACTGGGCAGTGGTGAGTAAAGAGGGAAAACCAGGTTATCAAAGTGGTAACCACTTCTTTTTCTGGCTTTGTCCCATGGAGAAGGAAATATGGGATTTCTATCTCAATCTTTTTTCAGAAATAGCTGAAAAATATCCCGTTGATGGTATTCATTTCGACTATTGCCGCTTTCCCGAATTCACCCTTGCAGACACTTGTTATGCCCAAGCGCACCGCCAGAGTTTTTTTGCAAGTTACGGCCTTGACCCCATAACGCTTTCCCCTCTGGAAAACCCAACAGCATACAAGCAGTGGATTCAATTCCGCACCGAACAGCTCACGGAATTTGTACGCTACCTAACCAGCAACTTAAAGAATCGTTTCCCTGCATTGCTTCTTTCCTGTGCCATAAAACCCCTTGGCTTCCCCCTGGGGTTGTACCCCGGAGCTTTACAGGATTGGCCTACCTGGGGCAAAGAAAAACTCTTTGATTTTCTGGTTGCCATGACCTACACTTCAAGGCCCAGGGAATTTGAGGGCATGGTCCACTGGGTAGGAACCTTTCTTGAGGAAACACCTTTTGCGGCAGGTGTATGGGCTTTCAACCAGAAAACAGAAACTATTCTTGAAGAGATCAAACGAGCTCTATGTTACTGTTACCCTCTTACAGGAATAGTAATTTTTGCTTACCCTTACCTCTCCAAAGAAACTTTGCATGCGCTTACCCAGGAATTTCTCTCCGGCAATTGTTCTCCAACGAAAGCCTTTCTGCCCCTCTCCTTCTACCAGGTTAACCATCGCTCGGCACACGTATTCTTCACTCAGGAAGCCGTCACCGTCGATGGTATATTGAGCGAAACCAGCTGGAAAAGAGCCGACTGGCAAAACAACTTTATCACTATAACTGGAGAACCCTCCCGATATTCAACCTCTTTCGCCTTGCTCTACGACAAAGAAAATCTTTACTGTGCCTTCAAGCTCGAGCTGCTTACTCCCACCCAGTCTCGTTTCAGGGAACATGATAGCCCGGTATTTTATGAGCCTTCGGTAGAGATTTTTATTGACCCCTTTGCCAATTCTGGCATCTGGTACCAGATTGCAATAAACTATAACGGTACTGTCTATGATTCTTTTTCACTTACTGGAAGTAGATTCAATGGCAACTGGAAAGTGGCCGTCCACAAAGATTCCAACGATACCCTCTATATCGAGATAGCTCTTCCTTTCCAGGAGCTCGGCAAAAGGCCGGAAAAAGGAGAAATTTGGGGAGCCAACTTCTGCCGCAACGAACCGGAAAAAGACGAATTCAGTGTTTTCTCGCCTGTACCCGGTTTATACGCTACACCAACACTGCTTGGAAACATAATTTTTGAAAAATAAATCAGAAAAGGGAGACTAAAAGCGTGGAAAACAAAACAGAAGATAAAAGCACCTGGGCAATCGGAGGAGGTACCTTGCTTGGATTAGGCATTGGCTTTTTCTTTCTCGGAGGAAATAGCCATGCTTTCGTCGGTTCTCTTCTTGGAGGAATTGGTGCCGGCCTCATCATAACTTCCATTATCTCAAGAAAAAAGGCGTAGCGTTATAATCACACAAACCTTTACTCACCTCAGGTATTTGCTTAACCCAGCTTCCCCCGTATAGCGCACAAGAGCTTCAACTTGGATGTTGGTTTCCACAGCATACTGACAGTAGTTTTTGCGAAGGTAACCAATGGGATCTTTTATATCGCGCCAGGCATAAAGTAGCGCTCCAGCAAGGTAACCCGTGCGCCCATGTCCACCAATACAAAAAATGCCTACTTTTTTACCCTCTTCAAGTTTTTCAATTAGCATACTAACATAGCGTTCCAGAACATCTTCGGGAAGAATGTACCCATCGAGAATGGGAATATATATGATTTCTCCTCGGAAACCCAGCTCCCAAACACCCCCTGGCAGGTGATCCAGAGGAACCAAGACTTCCACACCTTCCTCAACCAGTCTTTCCCAACCACTCAAACCGCAAAGATACAATCTGTCAAACAACACAGTGGGACTCTTATGACAGACAGGCATTCAGGCATCACCTCAATCATTAATCACAAAAGGCACCAGGGCCGATTTGACTTTTACCCCAGGAATGTTCCCCAGTTTCCCAGTCAAAGCTCCAATCTGGTCAGTATTCCCATTAACAATTAAAGCAATGACCGAGATGTTGTGCTCCCGATAGGGAATCCCCATTCTACCCACCACAATATCTCCAAACTCACTCAAAATTCGGTTAACATTGCCAGCCTGTCGTTTTCTGTCGGTGATTACAATACCAACCACGCCCACTCGCTCATCCATTTCGAAACTCACCCTTACGAAGTATTTTCTGATTCAGGGAAAACATATCTCGCTCCAGCTCAACATACAAACTATAGTAACTGTCAAACCAACCCAAAAACTCCTGGCGAGGATAATACTTCCGCTTTACTCGAAAAGTTTTCCGATAAGCCTCGTCGACACTTTTATAAAAACCGCTTCCCAAACCTGCAAGCAAAGCGGCCCCTTTCAGACTTCCCTCTGTATCCTCAGGAACGGCAATTTCTCTGTTTAAAACATCAGCCTTCAGTTGCATCCAGAAACTGTTACGAGTACCTCCACCCACGTTGCTTGCTTCCTCTGCTTTTATCTTTAGTTCTGTTTCCATGCCTTCCCACAATTTGCGATACTCAAAACAAATTCCCAGCACCAGCCCACAAAAGAGTTCTTCAAGGCCTGCGTCTCCACTTAAACCCAGGAATGCCGCCCGAGCACCGGGATAATGGGCACCTAAAAGATAAGGTAGAAAAAGAGGAATGTTATCTCGTGGTGGTAAAGGAAGAACCTCAAATAAAGAATAATCTTTACCAGTTATTTTAAGCAACCAGTCAACAGCGTAACCGCCGCTGTAAATGCCGTTCATGGCATACAACCTTGGAAAAACCACGTGCTGACCCCAGGAAAAAGGTTTGCTGAATTCAGAAACTTCTACCCGAGGAATAGTGGAAGGAATCATAGTCAGGGATTCGGTGGTTCCAGTAGAAATGAGTGCCCTGCCCTCTTCAAAAACTCCACAGGCCAGCGCTGCACAGAGATGGTCATGACCACCAGTAACCACCACCACCTTATCGGAAAAACCCAGTTCTCTTGCCACATCATTCTTCACTACTCCTATAGCCTTGCCCGAAGGACAAAGAGGAGCCAATTTGGATACGGGCAAATCCAGCATAGAAAGCCCTTCTTCCCACCAGGCGAGTTTTCTCTGATCAAAAAACATGGTGCGCGAAGCCAAAGAATAATCAAAAGAACACTCACCAGAAAAAGCGTACAGGATATACCCCGACATCGAAGTCCAAAGAGCGGTTTTTTCAAAACGTTCAGGCTCTTTTTCTTTGTGCCAGAACAACTTGTAAAAAGAATACTTGTTCTGGGGGAGAAGACCTGTAATCTGGTAAACATGCTGTGGATCCAGCAGGTTGCGCATCTTTTCAAATTGTTCCTCAGTCCGAGTGTCGTACCAGGGAATACAATCTCCAACCACTTTCCCCCGGGCATCAATGCCAACCATTACTTCAGCAAAACTCGAAACACTCAATGCAACAATTTCCTTTCGCAAGGTCGCATCGAAACTCTTAATGGTCCCAATAAGAGACCTAAAAATTTCCTCTGGACGATAATTTTCACCATAAGGACTTGCAACAAGTGGTGTTCGAAAAGAACCGAACGCCAACCTCTTTCCCTCGGCGTCATAAATAGCAACTTTGGTGTTTGTGGTTCCAACATCAATACCCAGCAAATATCCGCTTTTGTCCATAAAACGAAACTACCCCTTAACTCCTGTAGGCTCACCAATCGACTTTAAATCCGAAAAAGCGACACACTTGCTGCGTGAAACGAAAACAATGCACTTGGTAGGACATTTTTCCACACACGCACCGCACAGAGTGCACTTTTCGTGGTCAATTACTATCCTACCCTCTTTAAAGCTTATTGCCCCTACCGGACAGGTCCTTACACAGAGCTGACACTTAATACAACCTTTTTTACAAACCGCTCGCACTTCTTTTGCTCCTTGCAAAGAAGTGCAGGCAACCACTACCTGGTCTTCCTGGGAAACCAGCCCCAGAACATTGCGCGGGCACTCGCGCACACACTTACCACACCCGGTGCATTTTTGCCAGTCGATAACTGGAAGTTTTTCTTCCTTATCAATCACAATAGCTCCAAAGGGACACACCCGTTCACAAGTGCCATAACCCAGACATCCGAAAGGGCAAGCCTTGGGAGAAAGACCCAGAACTGCAACTGCTCTGCAATCCTCGATACCATGATACTCAGCAAACTCCTGAGCCGTGCCCCTACCTCCCTGGCAAAGAAGCAATGCTCTCTGAGGTTTAATTTCCGAAACACTTGCTCCTACCAGCTTGGAAATCTCCAGCCACACTCTTGCTCCTCCCACTGGGCAGGCATTAACGGGAGCATTGCCCAGAGCAATGGCTTTAGCAAGGCCACTGCAACCAGGATATCCACAAGCTCCACAGTTAGCACCGGGTAGAATTTCCTCGATTCTCTGAGCCAGAGGATTAACTTCCACAGCAAACTTTTTTGCAAACCACCCCAGCATCAAACCAAAAAGAAGCCCTAACACACCGACCACAATTCCAGGCAAGGCTATGCCCATTTTCAAAGCCTCCTCACTTAATAAGACCTTTAAAACCCACAAAAACCAGTGCCAGGAGACAGGTTGAAATAAAAACTATGGGATACCCTTTCCAAAACCCAGGCACTTTGCTAAACTGCAATTTTTCCCGGATTCCAGCCAGCAAAAGTAGTGCTACCGTGAATCCCAACGCTACACCGATACTGTAAATAGCCACCTGTAAAGGCCCGTAACCATAGTCAACCCCAAAAAAGGTAACCGCCAAAATAGCACAGTTAGTGGTAATAAGGGGGAGGTAAATACCCATAGCCCGATAAAGATTGGGTAGGTTCTTCTTGAGAATTATTTCCACAAGCTGCACCAAAGTAGCAATAACCAGAATGAACACCATAATCCTTAAATATTCAAGATGTAGGGGAACCAGGATAAAATTCCAGAGCACCCAGGTAACCAGAGAAGCAAGTACCATTACAAAAGTAACAGCCATACCCATCCCCAGCGAGTTCGCCACACTCGAAGACATGCCGATATAGGGGCAGAGGCCTATATAGCGGGCCAGGATTATGTTGTCAACAAACGCAGCACTCAAAAATATCTTAAGCAACGTAAGCAGTCCTGCATCCATCACTTATTCCCCCTTGCAAAGCGGTTCAAAAGAGCAATATAGATACCAATTACCAGAAACGCTCCTGGTGGCAAAATCATTACCATCATACCCTGATAAGTCGCTGGTAAAACAGGAATTGAGAGGAGTTGTCCGTAACCGAAAAGCTCTCTGGCCACCCCAATGGCGGTAATTATCAAGGTAAAACCTACTCCCATACCCAGTGCATCCACAATGGAGGGCAAAAGAGAGTTTCGGGAAGCAAAAGCTTCTGCTCTCCCCATAATCATGCAGTTCACAACAATCAAAGGTATAAAGATACCCAGCGCCTTGGAAAGCGGTGGGAGATAAGCTTTCATAACCAGGTCCACTATAGTGGTAAAGGTGGATATTACCACGATAAAAATGGGAATGCGAACCTGACTGGGCACAAAACGGCGAATCAAAGAAATTACCATACTGGAACAGGTGGTAACGAAAATCACGGCTGCTCCCATAGCCAGACAGTTTTCCACCTTAACTGAAACCGCAAGCACTGAACACAAACCGATCATCAAGCGCAGAATAGGATTTTCTCCAACAATACCATTTTTGAAAACATAAAAAAGGCTTGTCTTGTTACTCAACGGGAGCTACCCCCTTTCAAGTAATCAATAACTCCAAAGCAAGCTCGAACCATGGCTCGTGAAGAAATAGTAGCCCCGGTTATGGCTTTTACATCTTGATTAAGCTTGAAAGGATCGTCAATCGATTTTCCAACAAATTGTCCAAGAAATTCGGGTTCCGCAATATTAGAACCCAAACCCGGGGTTTCCTGGTGTTCCAGGACCTGGATGCCAGTAATTGTATTATCCACCGTGGAAATGCCTATAAGCAAAAGAATGGGGCCTCCATATCCGCTGCTTTCAACTTTGAAAACATGACCTACTTCTTTATCTCCAGAAAAAGCCTGATAAAGCTCTAAAATGGAGAAGTCTTTGCTTTCTGGTTCTTCAGGAAGGGTCACTTCGATTTTTTGAAAAGTATCAGCACTCGGAAAAACTGCTCCTAAAGCTTCTTTGAGTTCTTCTTGAGCCCTTCGCAAAATTTCTTTTTGAGTAACCTCGTTCACCGCTGCCAAAGATACCGCAGCTATTACACAAACCAGAGCCAGTACCGATGCCACCTTCAAAATGTCTTTCATCTCGGCTTCACCCCAAATCTTCTGGGTTGATGGCGGTCCATAAGGGGAACCAGAGCATTCATGGCCAGAATACCAAAAGTTACACCTTCGGGATACCCTCCTGCGATGCGTATCAGAGCAGTAATCGCACCTGCCCCGAAACCAAAAAGATAACGCATATTCTGAGTCATCGGAGTAGTTACATAATCAGTTGCTTTAAAACAAGCACCCATAACTGCACCACCAGCAAGAAGGTGATAAAGGGGATTTTCACCCCCCAGGAAGGCTACCAATGTCAAACCGACAAAAAAGAAAACTGGGATATCCCAGCTTACAATACCCCTCCACAGAAGGTAAAAAAATCCAGCCAGCAAAAGCAAGGCAGAAATTTCCCCAATAGATCCTGGAACCAGACCCACAAACAAACGCCACAGTATATGTGGATCCAGTTGCTTTAAGGTGCTGTAACCAAACATTTTAGAAATACCAAGGGGTGTAGGAGTGGTAACCACGTCAACTCCCGAAGCCAGGTTCATTGCTCCTTGTTCCAGATTGGGGAAGGCAAAAGGAGTTTTGGCAACCCAGGTAGTCATAGCCTGAGGCCAGGAAACCAGTAATACCGCCCTACCTACCAGTGCAGGATTAAATATATTCTGTCCCAATCCCCCAAATACCTGCTTTCCAAGCAAAATGGCCGCTCCTCCACCCACAATGGGGATCCAGAAGGGACAGCCCGGGGGAAGAGAAAGCCCCAAAAGCATGCCAGTAACCAGAGCACTCCCATCAAATATGGAGAGAGGCCTTTTGAAAAGCCAGCAGTCCAGGGCCTCAAACCCGACGCAGCTTAAAATAGACAAAAGTAAAGGCCAGAAAGCATAAGCAGGACCAAAAAAGTAAATGCCCCATATCGCTGCAGGGAGAAGTGCCAGAAAAACCTGCTTCATAATCCAGGGAACAGTCGTTGCGTCTTTGATATGGGGAGACGGAGTAAAAACTAGCCTAAGAGCCTCGCTCAATTCACTTTCCTCCCTTCCTCGACCTGCGAATTATTTCCGCCTTGGCAACCTTAATGCGATGCGTTATGGGTATACCAGCTGGACAAACATAGGCACACACTCCGCACTCGATGCAATCCATAACCCTGAACCTCTCTGCTTCCTCAAAGGCACCAAACTCAGAAAGCCGAGCCAACTGGCTGGGAACAAGGTTCATAGGACAGTGATTGACACATCTTCCACAGCGGATGCAGGAATATTCCCTGAAAGATCGAAATTCTCTCATGAAAAGAAAACCCGAAGTACCCTTGATAACCGGCACCGCAAGAGAAACCTGAGCGATACCCATCATGGGTCCTCCCATAATAACCTTGCGAGGAGGTTCTGTAAACCCACCGCAAAACTCTATCAATTCCTCAAGCACGGTTCCAATTGGAACCAGAAAATTCCCGCGTTCCTTTATACAGTCTCCACTGACAGTAATTACCCTCTCTACAAGTGGCATTCCTTCAAGTGCCATTCTCCCCAACGCCCAAGCAGTTTGAACATTATTCACCACCACTCCCACATCGAGAGGAAGGCCACCCGGTGGAACTTCACGACCCAAAATAGCCAGAATCAGGTGTTTTTCAGAACCCTGAGGATACTTGGTAGCCAGAGGAACCACTGTGGTGGGAATAGTGAGTTGCTTCACTTTTTCCTCAAAGAGCTGAATACAATCAGGTTTATTCTCCTCAATCCCTATAAAGGCAGCTTTGGCCCCACAGGCACGAGCCAGAATGCGCAACCCGATAAGGATTTCTTCCGGTCGTTCCAGCATCACCCGATGGTCACAGGTAAGATACGGTTCGCACTCAGCACCATTAAGGATCAAATACTCAATCGTTTTCCCCTGAGGAGGAGAAACTTTAACATGGGTCGGAAAAGCTGCTCCCCCCAGACCAACTATGCCTCCTTCGCGAATCCACCTTCGCAAAAAATCCGGCTCTAAATCTTCAATTCTTTCTACAGATAAAAGCTTCCCACGTTCCTCTTCCTCGCCATCCCTTTCTATAACGATCGCCTTGAAAACTCCCCGCGTGGGATGTGGCCAATCAACAATCGCGCTTACCACACCACTTACCGAAGCATGCAAAGGCGCACTTACAAAAGCTTCAACATCCGCTATCTTTTGTCCCTTTTTTACCCGATCACCCTTTTTAACTAGTGGAGAGAGGGGAGCTCCAGTATGCTGTATCAAGGGAAGAACCACTTTTGCTGGGGGTTCAATAGTCCGAATTGCACTGGAAGCCGTTAGTTCCTTGAAAGTACGGGGAGGATGCACCCCTTTAGGAAAAGTTTTAACCCTCATACCATATCTCCTCCATAGCTTTTGGTCATTCCATAACGAAATCTTCCTCTATAAAACGGGTGTGAAAACAGCCTCTGACAAAATCCTCGTTTTGTAAAATTCTCAAGTGGAAAGGAATAGTGGTAGATATACCCTCTACAAAGAAAGAATGCAAGGCTTCATAGGAACGCCGTAAGGCAAAATCCCGATTTTCATCCCAGACGATGAGTTTGGCGATTAAAGAATCATAGTAAGGTGGTACCACATACCCAGAGTAGCAATGCGAATCCACTCGAATACCCGGACCACGAGGTATTTCAAACCTGGTTATGCGACCTGGCGAAGGGGTAAAATTGCGGAAAGGATCCTCTGCGTTGATCCGCATTTCGATCGCATGCCCCCGGAAGGCGATATCCTCCTGGTTAAAAGGAAGTTTTTCGCCACTTGCCGCTTTAATCTGTTCCCGAACGATATCCACACCCGTGATCATCTCGGTAACCGGATGCTCTACCTGAATACGGGCGTTAAGCTCCATGAAATAGAAATTCCCATCTTCAGTAACCAGAAACTCCAGAGTCCCGCAAGTAGTATAATTAAGGGCTTGTGCTGCCTTAACTGCACACTTCAAAATTTCACTTCGCAAACCAGCATCCAGAAAATGCGCAGGCGCTTCTTCAAGCACTTTTTGACGTTTTCTCTGCAAAGAACATTCTCTTTCCCCAAGATGCACCACATTGCCAAAGTTATCGGCAAGAATTTGCACCTCAATGTGGCGAGCACGTTCAATCTGCTTCTCAAGGTACAGATCAGAACTCCCAAAGGCCATCTTGGCCTCACGAGAAGCACTCCGAAAAGCATCTTTCAATTCTTTCTCCGAAGCAACCACTCTAATACCCCTTCCACCACCCCCCAAGCAAGCTTTTAGCAAAACCGGAAACCCCAGTTCTCGAGCAACGCTCAGAGCTTCTTCTTCGCTATGTAGTGGTTCCAGAGAACCGGGAACCACTGGTATACCAGCCTGATGCAAAATTTTTTTGGTAAGCAACTTGTTCTTCATGGTTCTCAAAACATCTACCGAAGGACCAATGAAAACTATGTTATTCTCCTGCAGTTTTTGTGCAAAAAGGGCATTTTCGGATAAAAAACCATATCCAGGATGCACTGCATCAGCACGGGTTAAAAGACAGGCTTCAACTACTTTGTCTATGTTGAGGTAACTTTCCAAAGGGCTATTACCACCAAGAGCCACCTTTTGATCCACAAAGCGCAAATGCAAAAGGTTAGCGTCGGAGTCGGAAAAAATTCCCACCGTCTTAAGCCCTAACTCTCGACAGGCTCGGGTAACTCTCAGAGCAATTTCTCCGCGATTGGCAATCAAAACTTTGGAAAACAAAGCAAAAACCTCCTAAATTGGAATTCTCTCTTCAGGATAGCTTATCAAACCCTTAATATCGCGTCCTGGTCGGTACATGAGCAGCGTGAAAAGCCCTACTCTGCCCACGTACATAATAAGAATAATCAGCATTTTGGAAAGAGTCAAAAGATGTGGAGTAATACCCCGAGAAAGCCCTACTGTACCAAAAGCTGAAAAAACCTCAAAAACAATGTCTATTGGATTATTTGGCTGAATAATAAGCAGGACGAAAGTTGCTCCGACAACAAGAAGTATAGCAAGAAAGAAAAAGACAAAGGCTTTGTACACAGTGAGCTGCGCTACCTTACGATGCAAAAGCTCTACCCGGTCTTCCTGGCGAATCACACTTTTTACCGTACCCAGGAGGATTGCAAAAGTGGTGGTTTTTATACCACCACCTGTGCCACCTGGAGAAGCACCAATAAACATCAACACCATGAGTAGCAGCGCGGTCGCCGCACTCACATTTGAAATGGGAACCGTATTGAAACCAGCCGTGCGAGGTGTTATGGACTGGAAAAGCGCTGCCAGCAATTTTCCACTTAGAGAAAGATCTCTCAAAACTCCATTCCATTCCAAGAGCAAAAAGCCCAGAAAACCAATGGCAATGAGCAAAGTTGTCATACGTACCACCACTCGAGCATGCAGGGAGGTAACCCGCCTTCTTTCGGAAAGCTCTTTGAGAACCATAAAGCCAATCCCTCCCAGCACGATTAAACCAGCAACCGTCAGATTTACAAAAGGGTCCTCAACAAAGCTTTCTAAGCTATTTGTAAAAACTGAAAACCCTGCATTGCAGAATGCCGATACCGCATGAAACAGAGCAGCAAACAGCGCCCGAGGAAACGGAAAATATTTCAAAAACCTCATCAAAAGAAACACAAAACCCAAGCCTTCAATCAACAAAGTGTATTTCACGATTAAAAGGACAAAGCGAACCACGCCTCCCGGGGTATCCAGAGCCAGAGAATCTCTGATTGCCAGACGGTCCCGATATTCAACACGTCTCCCCAAAGCCACGGCAACCAGGGTCGTCATGGTCATGTAACCCAAACCACCAATCTGCAACAAAATCAGAATGGTCAGCTGTCCCCAGAAAGAGAAAAAAGTCGCGGTGTCAACCACAACAAGACCAGTCACACAAACGGCTGAAGTAGAAGTAAATAGAGCGTCTACAAAAGAAAGATGATTGCCGGGAGCAACCATAAAAGGTAAAGACAAAAGAAGTGCCCCCAAAAAGATTACACCTGCATAACCCAACAGAATAACTTCCGAAGGAGACAGCGAACTAACCTTTTTTTTAAGATGTACCAGTAATCTTAAAGTACTTATTGCTTCTTTTTCCTCGGCAACTTCCCCAAAGAAATTCATTAACCGTGGTCAAAGCTCCTTTACCGAAAAGCAGCCATATGCTCTGGCTTCTTCAAACATGGCTATCACGTTTTCAGGGGGAACATCAGGTTGAATATCGTGCACCGAAGTAAGCACATACCCCTCAGGACCCAACTGGTCAATTCTGGTACGTACTTCCTGACGTACCTCCTCCCTGGTACCCCGAGGAAGTACAAAAGTAGTGTCAATTGCTCCCCAAAAAGATAGTTCCCTACCGAACCTTTCTTTTAATATCGCCGGTTCCATACCCTGCGCAGAAACCTGAACCGGATTCAGAATATCTACGCCGATTTCAATCAAATCGGGTATAAACTGCAAGATACTTCCACAAGAATGATAGAGAAGCTTCGCCCGAGGAGCAAGTTTTTTTAGCTGGCGAAAGTATTCCTTATGAAAAGGCTTAATAAGCTCACGGTAGGTTTCAGGACTCATAATGACGTTTTCAGCAGTGGCCAGATCGTCGCCGACAAAAATCACATCCAAAAACTCCCCAACTTCTTTAAGGAAGAGAGAGTAGCGGTTAAGCTGGTAATTGTACATCCCCTCCATAAGCTTGAGGGCAAAATCTTTGTTAATTAAAAGATCTACAAGAAAATTCTCAAATCCCCTTAGATACCAGCAGGGCTCGAAAATCCCGGTATCGATCATGTCTCCCACCAGGAGGTATTTGCCTTCCTCATACATCTTTTGAGTTTTTTCTCTCAAGCCTTCAAGATTCATGCTCTTTGCAGGATCTGGCCAGGGATAATCCTCAAGCTCTTCAAGGCTTTTCCCAGCTAAAGGGTGTTCAACCATATCGTAATATAATCCATTCTCCGGCATGCGATAGACTATACCAAACTCATTCTTGTAAGTTCGCTCGTCAATAATGGTCTTCTGAAATACTGGCTGCGGATGTACGCCACGAGTATCGATCTGGAAATATTCAAGCACTGCCTCATCTATGAAAACAATCTGAAAATTTTCCATCATCAAACGGGTTTCACCCTCAATACCCAGGTAGGACTTGAGGTTTTCATAGGCAACTCTGGTCATGGTAGTACAGTTAGTACTTCCCAAATCTAAAGGGATACGGTCAGGAACTTTATGCTCTAAAGCGCGTAAAGCTCTTTCTCTCGGCGTCAAAAAAATCGCCCCCCTCAAGCAAACATCGCCTATATTGTATCAGAAAAACAAAACTTTATACCCTTGAATTCGATGCTTTCAAAACCAACTGTCTTTATCTCCTTTCTGCAAGAAAGAATTAAAAAACCCTTGTCATTCACAACCAATTGGGTTAGTATAAAAAAGATGTTTGATGAAGATTTCGAACGCAAAGTAATAAACATCTACGACTCGAGGTTATTGCGCTTTCTGAAGCGTCTGGGATACTTTACCGTTCTCATCATCATTGCGATTTATTTTTTGAGTGGGATATACATAGTTGGCCCGGACGAAGTAGGAATGATAAAAACCTTCGGGCAGTTTACCAGAAAAACACCCCCGGGCATTCACTACAAACTACCTTATCCTTTCGAAACCCTGCAGAAACCCAAAATAACGGAAGTGCGTAGGGCCGAAATAGGTTTCAGAACCATTTCTCCTGGACCACCTCCCCGATATCAGCTTTTTCCCCAGGAATCACTAATGCTCACTGGAGACGAAAACATTGTAGATTGCCAGTTTATTGTCCAATACCGTATTTCTGATCCTTACCTTTATCTTTTCCAAGTTAAAGACCCGGAAAACGCAGTAAAAAGTGCGGCAGAATCGGCAATGCGTGAAATTGTGGGGAAAAAACCTATTGATGACGTGCTAACCACAGGGCGTTCTGAAGTCCAGGAAGAGGTTAAAACCCTCCTCCAGGAAATCCTCGACAAATACCAGTGTGGAATACAGGTCATCGGAGTACAGCTCCAGGACGTACAGCCACCACAACCAGTTATCTCTGCCTTTAAAGACGTGGCCAGTGCTCGGGAAGACCGGGTACGTTTTATCAACCAGGCCGAAGCCTATCGCAACGAAATCATTCCCCAAGCCCGTGGTGAAGCCGAAAAACTACTCCGTGAAGCAGAAGCCTTTAAAGAAAGTACTGTCAAAGCAGCGGAAGGAGAAACAGAACGCTTCCTTAAAGTACTCAGGGAATATCAACATGCTCCTGAAATTACCAGAAAAAGAATTTATCTCGAAACTCTTCAGAAAATCTGGCCTAAAGTTAAAAAATTCATATTTGATAGCAAAACCGAGGAAGGTGAAGTACTGAAATTCCTTCCTCTTACTGGCGAAGGAATGGATTAGTCAAATGGCGAGAAGAAAGCTTTTGGGTAGAATCATCATTGCAATCATAGGGCTCATTATCGTAGTGCTTGTCAGACCCTGGTATACCTTAGACGAAACCGAGCAAGGGGTGCTCTTGCAGCTCGGAAAACCTGTTAAAGTGGTCAAAGAGAGCGGCTTACATTTAAAGCTTCCTTACCCCATTCAGACGGTATATAAGTTTGACAAGCGCCTTCTTGAGTACGATTCGCCTCCTGAAGAAGTCATTACCAGAGATAAAAAAACCTTAGTAGTTGACAATTATGTGCGTTGGAGGATTGAAAACCCCCTCCTTTTCTTGCAAACTGTGGTGAGTGAATCGGAGGCAGTTGTTCGTATTGATGACTTAGTTTACTCGGAATTGCGAACCGAAATAGGTAAAGTAGACCTGATAGACGTGGTAGCTACGGAAAGAGGAGAAATCATGGATACAGTAACCAGAAGAGCCAGTCAAAAAGCGAAAAACTTTGGAATAGAGATAGTAGACGTGCGCATTAAAAGAGCCGATTTACCCAAACAAAATGAAGAAGCCGTTTTTGAGCGCATGAAGGCTGAACGCGAACGCCAGGCCAAGCAGTACCGCTCTGAAGGACAGGAAGAAGCCACCAAAATAAGAGCTCAGGCCGACAAGGAACGGGCTCTGATTATTGCTGAAGCTCAAAAACAAGCTCAGATTATAAAAGGAGAAGGCGAAGCCCAGGCATTGCGAATTTACGCTGCAGCCTTTGGAAACGACCCCGAATTTTTCGCCTTTTTGAAAACGCTGGAAATGTATGAGCAAGGCATAACCGAAAACGATACGCTTGTACTTACACCAGCTTCGGAAATCCTCGAATACATAGAAAGCTCCAGAAAAAAAGAAGGTACAAACTGAGCCCTATCTGGAGAGAGGGTTAAACCCTCTCTCCAGATAGTTGTTTGAATAATTTTTATTGAGCAAGCACCTCTTCCCAGGTGGTAACCGGCCACTCAACAGCAAACAGTTTTTCAATTGCCGGTTTGGCTTTTTCTCTTATGGCATCTGCGTCAGGATAAATCACTTCCATGCCCAGCTCCCGTAATTTTGCAAGTAATTCATCTTCACCGCTTTTGATTTTCTCTGTAGCCCACTGGCAAGCCTCCGCGATGCAATTTCGTACCAGCTCCTGGTCTTCAGGGGAAAGTTTTTCCATAGAATTCTTGTTCATTGTTACCCATCCTACACCAACCAGATGATTGGTAATACCCAGATACTTTTGCACTTCATAGAGCTTGAAAGAATATATCTGGGGAAGATCTCCCTCAGAAGCCTCGGCTTTTCCTTCCTTAAGCGCCTGGTATAGCTCTGGAAGAGGAACAGGAACTGGCTCCACCCCTAAGGACTCCCACACTGCAATCCAGGTTTTAACTACTGGAAGGCGCAATTTCAATCCAATCAAATCTTCGGGTCTTCTGATTGGTTTAAGAGAGGTCATCTGTCTGAAACCACGATATACCGTGCCCAAACAGAGCATATTGCCATTTTGAAGCACCAGCTTTTTGGCCTCTTCGCCTAAATGGCCATTCCACACCCTCAAAAAATGGTCGTAATCCTTAATCACATAGGGTGCATTAAAGAAAAAGTATTGAGGTGCGAATACTTCAACTGGTCTTCCTCCTGTGAACTGGAGGTCAATTGTGCCTTCCGCGCACTGGGTATTAACGTCCTCTTCTGAAGCCTGCGCTATTTGAAGTTCCACTTGCAGCCTTCCTCCACTGCGTTCTTCGAGCAACTCTTTAAATTTTGTTGCTGCTTCTACCAAAATATGACCTTCTTTGAAAGGACTCCCCGCTTTGAGCACAACTTCTCCAAAAGCAAAAGAAGCTGCTCCCAAAAGCAACACAAAACACAGCACAAACAGCAAACACCTTAGTGATGTCCTCACAAACACGCTACTCCCTCCTTTAACTCTAAGTTTTTATTTTTTGGGTGCTTTGCACCCTTGATATATCGTATCTGATATATCAAAACTTCGAAAAAATATTACTTTACACCCTGTTTCAGGGTTACCTCACACTCAAAGAGGCAGCTCCACCACCCTGGATTCCAAAGCAGACCTGCGTGCCGCTTCAATAAGTTCCACTGCTTTTCGACCCTCTCGTCCATTCAGTGGCGGATTGCGACCTTCGCGAAGGGCATTAACAAAGTCTCTCAACATTCTTACAAAAGGCTCTAAATCTACATGAGCAGGATCGCTCGCTCCAGACAAACCGCTTTCTCCTCGTTCTACGTCGGGTATTTCATCAGAAGAGGTTTTAAGATAGACGATTTTACCTCCCTCGATTATTGCGCTACCTTTTTCGAAATGCAATTCCAGCCTCTCTGCAAAACCGGGATAGGTAGCCGTGCTAGCCTCCACGCTTCCCAAAGCACCATTCCTGAAAGCAATCGAAACCACCGCCACATCCTCAACCTCTATTCCGGTATGAACTAAGGTGTCCATGAAGCTACACACTCTGGCCACTTCGCCCATAAACCAGAGCAAAAGGTCTATACTATGCGAAGCCTGAATAGCCAGTGCGCCACCACCAGAAGCTTCCACACTCTTTCGCCAGGAACGAGCATCATAGTATTCCTGGGGTCGATACCACTTAACATAGGCGCTGCCCATCACCGGCTTTCCCAAAAGACCCTTTTCCATGTATTCCCTCAACCTCAAAGAGGCGTCATCATAACGATGCTGAAAAACTGCCCCCAGAATAACTCCTGCCTCGTTACAAACCCGAATCAACTCATCAGTCCGCTCCAGATTGCTTTCCAGAGGTTTTTCCACCAGAAGGTGCTTACCATAAGGAACAATTTCCTTAACTACGTCAAGATGCGTACCCGTAGGGGTTGTGACAATAAAAGCTTGAATGTCCTCTCTTTTGAGCGCCTCCTCAAGAGATAGAGCTTTTACCCCAAAACGGCTCGCCAACTGGGAAGCCTTTTCAAGGTTTCTACCCACTATAGCCACCAATTGCGCATTCTCAAGCTGGACTAAAGCCTGAGCATGAAGCGAGGCAGCAAGTCCATAGCCTACAATCGCCACACCTATCCCTTCATTACCCATTGCCTATCCTCCTCAAAGTATTAACAAATCCGGACGTTTAAAGGAAAAACCCGACACTTCAACGCTTAACACTGGAAAACGCACAGGATAGGTTATAAACAAAGGACCGGAAGAAGTAGCTATAAAACCGTCCTCCGATTTGGTACCAGCAATAGATGGATTCCAGCAAAAAGCCTGGTTTTCAAGAATAATTTCTTTACAGTTAAAATCCACCCGATAATCCCGAGGCAAATAGCCCATTGCACCCCCTTGATGATGATACTTCCATTCCCCCTGATAACCAAACTGTTCATAAAGCTCCACCGCCCTTTTAAGTGGAAGCAAAGCCGGGTTTCCAGGCTTTGAAAGAGCAATCATTTCGCATTCGATACGCACATTGTCCCGATACTGTTTTAAGAATTCTTGAGAAGGAGTTCCAAAATGCACCATGCGGGTGACTGTAGTCACCAAACCAGCATACCTGGCCATCACGCTTGCCAGAAGAAGTTTCCTAACTGGATTCTGGAAAGCCACTGGATGCCGAAACTGGTAGGCACGCTCATCTGCAGCCACCTGAAATCCAATGGGTTCAATCCTTTTTTCCCAGAGCTTAAAGGCAATTCCCGCCGCTATTTCAGATTCAAGAAGGCCAGGGTGAACACTACAAAGTACCTCCTCAAGCAGCCAAGAAACCTCCCTGCCCAACCACAAATATCGCTCCTTTTCAGGCTCTAAAAGCTGGTAACGGCAGCGATTGATTTCTGAGGCAATATTTTGAGCACCTTCAAAAGGCATATCACAACCAATACGACCTTGCCCACAAATTTCCTGCACAACTTTCATCTCATCACCTTCGTACCAAGAATACTCTACTATCTCAAATCCCTTTTCGGTAACCTTTTCTTCCTCGCGCATACGGGGAACCTCGATATTGCTGGCTATAACATAGCTTTTATCATGGGTAACCAGAATGCTGCTTACACCACCATCCTGTGCCATACACAGCACATTGGTACCGCCAGCAGTAAGCCAGCTGAAGTTGACATGTCTTTTTAAAAGCAGTGCTTGTAGGTTCCTGTTTTCCATCACGGTACGAAGGCGCCTCAGCTTTTCCTGGATTTCAAGCGTTACAGAAGAAGTTCCATCCTGATTCACCAAACTTCTCACCCCTTTTCAAGTTCTTTTGCGAAAAGCAAAAACCAGCGACAAACCTGCCAGAATTAAGAACCCGAGAGAAATGGGACGAGTAACCAGTATTGACCAATCTCCCCTTGAAATCAAAAGGCTTCTGCCAAGCTCTCCTTCGGCAATGGGGCCAAGAATCATGCTGATGAGCAATGGTGCCACCGGAAAACCAAATTTTTCCATGAAATAACCTGCCACTCCAAAAACCAGAGCCACTGCAATACCAAAAGCACTGGAACTCACCGCATAAGCCCCAACTACACACAAAAGAAGTACTAAAGGCGAAAGAATTCTTTTGGGAATGCGGAGTATCAAGGGAGAAAAACGTGCACCGAGCAAACCTAATCCCAAAATAGAAAAAGCAATCACAAACATTGAGGCAAAAAGCTTCCCTACCAGTTCTGGTTGTTCCCGGAACAACATAGGACCAGGACGAACTCCAAAAAGAATTAAAATTCCCAGCATCACTGCAGTTACGATGTCCCCAGGAATACCCAGCGTTAAAAGAGGAATAAGGGCTCCACCAGTTGTAGCGTTGTTGGCTGCCTCTGGAACAGCAACTCCTTCAATAACCCCGTTACCAAACTCCTCTCCGTATTTAGACAGTTTACGGTACTGACCATAAGCCACGAAGGTAGCTATAGAACCTCCAATGCCCGGGATTGCACCAATTCCTACTCCCAGGGCCGAACCAAACAGGGAAGCCTTAAAAACCCTTTTCAGCTGCTCTGGAAGCAACCAGACGCGGTTTATCATACTGGTTACTTGGTATTTCTCCCCTGCTCTTTCTATATCCCTCAAAACTTGAGATACCGCAAAAAGACCGATCATCACTGGTAAAAGAGGCAACCCTCCTTGGAGGGCATAGGAACCAAAATTAAAGCGAGCATAACCCATCACAGGGTCCATGCCAATCGTTCCCAGAAAAAGCCCCAGAAGGGCAGCAATCAAGCCTTTCAATGCATCTTTACCGGTTACCCCAGCAATAACCGTAAGACCGAAAACAACCAGAGCGAAGAATTCCGGTGGTCCAAACTTGAGCGCTATGCGTGCAAGTTGTGGAGCTACCAAAAAAAGGGCTATCGCACTGAGTAAGCTTCCCACAAAAGATGCGATGGCAGATGTCGAAAGAGCAAGGCCTGCTTCCCCTTTCTGGGCCATAGGATATCCGTCAAGCGTAGTAGCAGCAGCAGAGGGTGTGCCAGGTGTGCGAATTAAAATGGCTGGTATGGAACCAGCAAACATAGTACCTCCATATATACCGAGCATGACCATGATTGCTTCTGCAGCCGGGATTTGATAAGCAAGTGGTAGAAAGAGAATGATCCCCGTTGAAGCAGAAAGACCGGGTAAAGCACCAACCACAAATCCGAATACCACTCCTCCAAAAATGTACAAAAGGATTTGAGGGTCGAGAATTTCTTTCAATCCCTGCCAGAGACTTACCTGAATAATGTCCATTCTCTACCTCCAAATCTATTCAAAAGGGATGAGGGATAGGCCAATTCGGCCGAGGCAAGACTACCATGAAAATCCGATAAAAAATCAAATACACCAGAACACTGGAGAGGAAAGAAAAAAGCAGTGCTTTCCCCCATTGCTCAACACCGGCAAGGATAAAAATCATCCAGAAAAAAATGCTCGATGCGTATACAAACCCCAGAGGACGCAAGAGTGTGATATACAACCAGGCAAAAGCTGCAAACAAAGCTATTTTGCCCAAACTTCTTAAGTTAAGACCCAAAGAAGCGGGAACCTCTTTTTTCTCAGCTTTTTTTCTCCAACTCCTGAATACCAGAGCCAGATTCAGAATAATGAGACCCAGAAAAGCGATACTGGGAAACAAACCCGGGCTTATCCCCACATGACTTCTGGGCAATTCCATTGCCTGGATTAGAAGAAACACTGAAACACAAAGCAGCGAAAAACCTATTCCAAGGTCAGCCTTCCACATTGTTAATACCTCCAAGCGCCTCCTCGGGACCCCGAGGAAGCGCCTAAAACCTTATTTGTAAAATTCTCCGAGTTCGTATTTCGCAATAATCTCCTGGTACCGTTCAAGCTCTGAAGCTATGTGTTCCTTAAAAGCTTCCGGGTCAAGGTAAACCAGATTCTGTCCCAGATTTTCGGCATCTTTCTGGAAATCCGGGTCTTCTATAATTGCTTTAAAAACCTGAGCAATCTGCTGTATCAGTTCAGGGCTAACTCCTTTTGGTACTACCACACCTCTCCACATAAAGGCCGTGAAATCATAGCCTTGTTCTCGAGCTGTGGGAAATTGAGGAAACTTCTTTAATCGCTCTTCAGCAAAAACCGCAAGCATCTCGAGTTCTCCTGCTTCGACATTAGGAAATCCTTCAGGAGACGAAGCAACCACTGCATCAACATGTCCTCCAAGCAAAGCATTGATGGAAGGAGCACCACCAGCAAAGGGCACATGAATAAACTTGAGACCAAAAGCGTTCTCAAAACGCAGTGCTACCAGATGGTTGCCACCACCAGCTCCACCGTTACCAACCGTAACTAATCCTGGATTTTCTTTAACATACTCGACCAGCTCAGCAAGGGTATTCCACTTTTTCAACTTGCTATTCACTAACATGTAACAGGGATTTTTCACCAGAAGGCATACCGGGTCAAAACTCTCTATCGGGTGATAGGGAGCAGGACCCATTAATGCTCTGGTAATGATGGGATTTACTGCAGCAACCAGCGTGTATCCATCGGGTTTAGCCTTAGCACCTTCTCCATAACCTATCGCTGAACCGCCACCAGGAACATTTTTAATAATCAACTGCTTTCCGTTGGCATACTTGGGAAAATACTTGGCCACTGTCCTGAACAAAACATCGGTTGCGCCTCCTGCCGACCAGGGAATAATAATTTCCACCTCTTTTTCAGGCCAGCTTTGTGCCCTTACACCTGCAACCATACCGAAAAGCACAACACAAACCAAACTAACAATTAAAAGTTTCTTCAAAACTGTTCACTCCTTTCTCAAAATTTTTTAAAACCTCAACTACCAATTCTCAGAAGTTACCCTATACCACCACCCCCAGTCTCCCAAAAGTGATATCTGATATATCAACAAATAAAGAAATAAAAACCAACTTTACAGGGAAACTTCACAGGTAACCCTGTCAATATGAGCCTGTAAAATTTCTTTGGCTCTTTCCTTATCACCGTCCAAAATGGCCTGAATCAAAAGTACATGCTCTTCATTAGCCCGACGAGCCTGACTTTCCCCAAGATGGCGAATCAAAAATATCCTGTCTTTTATGTTATTGTAACTTTCTATCAAAAACGTGTTTCCAGAAGCACTAACAATTAGATCGTGAATGTCATCATCCAGGCGATCAAATTCTGGATTCTTGACTGCAGGCCAATCCCGGGAGAGACAGCGTTCAAGCAAGAAACGCAGTCTATCTTTATCTATGCAATCAAAATAAGATTCCAGACAGTAAAGCTCGTAAAGCTTGCGCACTTCCATGATTTCCCTTACCTCTCGCGGAGTGAAAGAACGCACAAAGAACCCTACTCGGGGCTTGCGCACCACCAGACCCTCATCAACCAGCTGCTTGAGTGCGTCTCGAACCGGCATAACACTCGACTCAAACTCCTCTGCCAGTTTACGAGGGTTTAACTGCTCTCCAGGCTTACGTCGAGCAAGAAGGATTTCTTCCTTAATAATGGCATAAATCTGCTCTGCAATACTTTCACGAACCAGCTTCTGAGGACCCATATTCTCAGTAAACACCCTTTATTAAAAGAACATCATATCTGATATATTAGTTTAGTATTATAGGCCACATCTGTCAACAAAAGCTTCCTATCTCTTTTTCAAAAGCCACAGATCCTGGCTATCCCAAAAAACTTCAACTTTAAAACCGCGAACCCTAAACCATTGTAGAACCGCCATCAATATTGATCACACTTCCAGTCATAAAAGAAGCTTCGTCACAGGCCGCAAACAGAATCGCAAAAGCTATTTCTTCCTCTTTCCCCAATCTCTTCATGGGGATTCTCGCCACCATTCTCTGTAACATCTCGTCAGGATTTGGAGAGGCCTTGATACGTTCAGCAAGTCCCTGGGAATAAGTAGTAGCCGGGCAAACAGCGTTTACTCTTATGCCATAATCCACATAATCAACCGCTAAAGATCGGGTCAAACCCAGCAAAGCCGCTTTGGAAACACTATAAACACATCTACGAGGGATACCTATTAAGCCGGCTTCGGAAGAGACATTGACTATTACTCCTCCTCCACGTTTTTTCATCTCCTGAACTGCATACTTGGAAAGTAAAAGCGGCCCCTTCACATTTACTGCCATCGTCTTTTCAAAATCCTCCTCAGATGTCTCCTCTACATTCCCATAGGGCACCACTCCCGCATTGTTAACCAGAATATCCAGACCTCCAAAAACACGCACCGTCTCCTCGACTATCTTCTGAGCCTCCGTCGATACGTCACCAGCGACAAAAACAGCCTCGTTCCCTTCACTTTGAATTAGTGTTACGGTTTCACTTCCTCGTTCCAGAGAAATATCGTTTACTGCCACTTTTGCGCCCCTCTTTGCAAACATTATCGCTGTTTTGCGCCCTATCCCGGAACCAGCTCCAGTAATCAGTACAACTTTATCCTGAAAGTTCATGCTCTAACCCCCTATCCAAATATAAGGTTTGGAATTATCAACACCAGCTGTGGGAAAAAGATCAACAAAATGATCACCGCTACGGTAGCCACAAAAAAGGGCAAGGAAGCCCGGGTGTACTCCTCTACAGATGCATCAAGAATAGAACAGCCAGCATACATCGACGCACCCACTGGAGGAGTTTGATTGCCCATTGCTGCTGAAAGAATAAACATTAAACCAAAATAAACTGGATCTATGCCAATTTTGCGAGCCACAGGCAGAAAAACAGCAGTGGTCATAAGTATCAAGGCAGTAGCATCGATAAAAAGGCCAGCAAAAACCAGGAAAATCACAATAGTCAAAAGCAACAAATGGGGATTGGTGGTAACCCCGAGCAGGGTGTTGGCCATAACCTCGGGAATCCTCTCCCAGACCAGGCCGTAACTGAAAATCGCCGACATGACGATGATATACATAACACTCCCGATATCACCGATAGAATGCTCAAGAGTCTCGTTAAACATGGTTCTCACGTTTAACTCACGATGTAACAAAAAACCTATCAGCAAACCATAGATTACGGCAAACGAACCCACTTCCGAAGGGGTAAAAATACCAGTTCGCAAACCAAGAATCAAAAGCACCGGGAAAATAACTGACCAGACGCTTCTCGAAAAAGCCTTTGCCATGGCACTTGCCGGGGCTCGCTTTTCCCTTTCCGGTTGCAAGCCCATTCTTTTTGCAGAAACCCCTATGGCAAACATATAAGCCACCATCAAGAGAACCCCCGGGACAATACCCGCCGCAAAGAGTCTACCAATTGAAACCTGACCAATAGTTCCATAAATGATGAAAGCAATTCCCGGAGGAATAATTGGGGTAATCAGAGAAGTCCATACATTCACTGCCACTGCAAAACCTTTGGGATATCCTCTTTTAATCATCTCCGGACCAAGCATGCGAGTTTCCATAGCAGCATCTGCAATACTGGACCCAGAAACACCACCCATGAGAGTGGAAAGAACAGCCGAGGTTTGACCCAGACCACCCCGCATGTGCCCGGTAAGGGTAGAAGCAAAATCCATCAATCTTCTGGTAACCCCGGCACTGTTCATAACATTTCCCGCCAAAATGAACATGGGAATGGCCAGCAAGGTAAAGCTCTGGGTTTGAGAGAGTGAAACCTGAATGGGTATGGTAATAGGGAGGTCTAAATGCTGCAAAAACCACAAAAATCCGGATATGCCTATTGCAAAAGCTACAGGCATTCCCAAAAGAAGAAAAACCACAAAGGCAATTATAACTACAAGCATTGCCAATCCTCCTCTAAGCCCTGGTAGCTTCTCGTAAATTCAAAAATTCGCTTCTGATCTTCAAAAGGCCAGTTCTAAACATTAGTGCCGCACCCACCGGTACACTGAGGGTGACCCAGGTGTAGCTAAAACCCGGTATGCCCACAAAAGTCCTGAACCGCGTGGTATAAGAAAGGTAAGAACCCCAAATCACCAGATAAACCAAAAAAGCCATTATTATGAAATAGTTGATGAGCCTGAAAAGCCTCTGCGTTCTTTTCGGAAACCTTTTGACAAAGAGATCTACCCTCATCATTTTGTTCTCTCTCCAGGCTACATCAACCGCAAAAAAACAGGCCCAGGCAAACATGAAGGTACTGATATCTACAGCCCAGTTGATAGGGTAATGAAGGAAACGGGCAATGCCCGAAGCAAAAACCAGGACCACCATGGACAAAACCAAAACCTTCGCAGCATTTTTCTCAAACTTGAGAAGATAAAAATCGATTTTATGCACCACCAACCACCCCTCAAAAAACACATTCTGGCTAAATGCCAAAGGCCCAACCTTTCAGGTTGGGCCTTTCCACAGCAAAGCATTTGAATGCCAACTCAAAACAAGCTGCCACTATTTGTATGCATTTTCCTTTCAGCAGTTTATTCATTGTCACCCTGCTTCGCTTCCACAAGACACACACTAAAATTAAAATCAAAAACTCTCCGCTCATTCCTCCTTAATTGCTTCCATAAGCGCGTTTCGTGTCTTAACCAAGTTGAGCTTTTCGTATGCTTTTTCTGCTGCCTTCATAAAAGCTTCCTTATCAACATCAGTGATAACCTGAAGACCCTTTTCAATGGCCTGCTGCTTAAAAGATTCTTCGAGTTCTTGCATTATTTTAAGCGAGGTTTCCACGCCAGCTTTATCACATTCTTCAACCAGAATCTGCTGGTATTCAGGCGGCAAGCTGTTAAACCATTTAGAGCTGACCACCTCAAAGTTAATCAGCAATATGTGCCCTGTTTCCGACATGTATTTCAAAACTTCGTAAAGAGAGGCAGCAACAACATTAGCATATACCAACTCAGCACCATCAACCGCCTTGGTCTGCACGGCTGTATAGATTTCTCCAAAGTTAACTGCTACTGGCTGTGCCCCAAGAGCGCGAATTGATTCCTGCCAGATAGGCGCTCCCGGCGTTCTGATTCTCAAACCCTTGAGGTCCTCGGGAGTCCGAATGGGTTTATTAGTTATAAAATGCCGGTAGCCCTGAACCCACATGAAGGAAAGCACCTTAAAACCGTATTTCTCCTCGAGATCCCTAAGCCACTTCTTCATGACTTCCGATTCTTTGATCTTTCTGAGTGTTTCCATAACTTCTTCCGGTGTCTTAGCACCCATGAAATCAATGAAGTAAGCTGCATTCATAACTGCAATCTCAGGTACATACATACCCATTCTCGCTGAATCAGTGTTTTGACCAATGTTTGCCCCCGCCCTGATTTGTTCCAAAATGTCTTCCTCGACTCCTAACTGTGCGCTGTGATATACTTCGATTTTCAAATCGCCATTGGTCCGTTCTTCAACAGCCTTGGCCCATTTCAAAAAACCCTCGTGATACGGTTCGGCTGCACCCAAAACATGGTTAAATTTCAAAACATATTTGGGAACAGCCATCGCTAAACCCGCAAGGAGAAAGCAAACAAAGGTTAAAACAACCAGTACCGAAATCCATTTGAAACTTTTCATGAATAACCTCCCCTTCTGACATTTTTCAGTAACGATTTTTTGCTAACTGTCACCAGCATTCCTGGCCCGTAAAAAATCCTACACTGCAATACACATTAAAGCTTTTTAAAGAGTCAGCACCACCCCCCAAACCCAAATTGATCTACTATCCAATATCTGATATATCATAACCAGAGCAAATAAAAAATCAACAAAACTCTTTACCTGTTTTTATCTACTAAAAAAGTACCTTATTTAAGAAACATTGTCAATGTTCCAAATTACATTGAATAGCATCAACTTATTGAAGGTACATTTTTTAAAATCTTCTCTTCCCTTTTATGCTTCTCGCCCTTACTTACCCAGAAGGCATAGCGCGGTTATTTTTCTTCCTTGCAGCACAGGAACCCAGGATATTTCTTGGAACGGGGTTTGGAAGCTAAAGCGTAGAAATATCAATGACTCTCCCATAACCAGGAAGACATGAGATTTTTCCAGAAACACGAATGCTCTGACCGACCTTACCCCACCTTAATTCGTTTACACAAATCGGCAACAACCCATGCTAAAATGGTATAGGGGGAAATTTTATCTTGAAAAGGAAACTATGCTCCTTTAAAACCCAAAAAGCCGGAAGAACATGCAGGAGAACCCACAAAATACCATAAAAATAGTATAGAATGCAAAAGTTCTCGATAGACACAGTAGTTAAAAGGCAAAGCCGGCAACTATTTTCAGCTGGGTGTTGGTGATTCTACCATGACTTTTCCAAAGGATCTTGAATTCAACTCAGAATTTATGAAGGCCCTGGAGATTATGGAAAAAAGCCAGCAGTCGGTCTTTATCACCGGCCGGGCAGGAACAGGAAAGTCAACTCTTTTGCAGTATTTCAGAGGAAACACTAAGAAAAGCCTGGCTGTACTGGCACCTACCGGAGTGGCAGCCATTAACGTTCAGGGGCAAACTATTCATTCTTTCTTTCGGTTTCGCCCTGATGTAACGCTGGATGTGGTGGAATCGCTGAACCCAGCTAACCGGGAACTGTATAAAAATCTCGATACTATTGTAATCGACGAAATTTCCATGGTTCGAGCTGATCTCCTTGACTGTGTTGATACTTTCCTGCGTCGCTTTGGCAAGAAACCTGGCAAAGTTTTTGGTGGCATCCAGATGGTATTCATCGGAGACCTATATCAACTTCCACCAGTGGTAAAACCAGGCGAAAAAGTTCTCTTTCAAGAACATTACCAGAGCCCTTATTTTTTCAGCGCTCGATCCTTTCAGGAGGCTCACCCTGCTTTTGTAGAATTGGAAAAAATTTACCGCCAGCGTGATGAGCAGTTCATTGGTATATTGAATCGGATTCGAAACAATACGGCAAGCGAAGAAGACTTGGAGCTCCTCAATAAGCGAGTCATTCCTGGGTACCTTCCAGAAAAAGAGGAATTCGCAGTTTATCTTACAACCACTAACGAAAACGCACGAAAAATCAACCAAAAAAGGCTGGAGATGCTTAAAGGAAAAGAAAAAGTGTACACGGGCACTATAAACGGGGACTGCTCAGTCGCAGACTTACCAACCGACCCAAATCTGCGGTTGAAAGAGGGTGCCCAGGTGATGTTGCTCAACAACGACTCTTCAGGGCGGTGGGTCAACGGAACCATCGGTCAGATAGTTGATTTTCAAAAGCAAAAAACAGGAGAAGCGATAGTCCTTGCTCTCAAAAACGGTGAACCGGTTGAAGTAGAACCATATACCTGGGAGATGTTTGAATTTTATTACGATAAACACGAGCACCGCATCAACACTCAAAAAATCGGCTCCTTCACCCAGTACCCTCTGCGGCTTGCCTGGGCAATTACCATTCATAAAAGTCAAGGACTCACCTTTGACCGGGTAATTATTGACCTCAGCAGAGGAACATTCGCCCATGGACAGCTTTATGTGGCGCTCTCTCGCTGTAGGACCTTAGAAGGTATTGTCCTTCAAAAACCCATCCGAAAAGGTCACATCCGTATGGACAAAGCAGTGGTTCGCTTTCTCACTGAGTACCAATACAAAATAGCAGAAGCAAACTTGCCGCTTGAAAAGAAAGTTGCCTTTCTTGAAGAAGCACGAGAAAAAGGAAAAACACTGGAAATAGTTTATTTGAAAAGAAATGACGAAAAAAGCCGCCGGATTATTACTCCCCTGGAAATTGGAACCATGTGTTTTCAGGGAAAAGAGTTTCTGGGCTTGCGAGCATTCTGCCAGACAAGGGGCGAAGAGCGTACCTTTCGGATAGACCGTATTCTATCGCTCCAATATCCAAAAAGAGCGGGGGAAACCCCTTAACCATCGCTTGAGATACAAGGAAACATCCGCCAAAAACCACATCCCGCTTCGTCTTTTCCAGCCGCTCGATGTTTTGCAAAATATTTCGGCACTTAAGGTCGGTAGCTTCCACTTAGCTATAACGGGGGAATAAAAAACTGAAAATTATTCTTACAAATTCATAAATATGATGGGGTGATTGCCTTGAAGCTTTTAGTAATAGCAACTATCTTTGTTGCCCTCTTTCTAACTCAACACGCTTGGGCACAGGGTTGGTGTTCACGCATAAGTTACGAGAGCGCCACTTTCGCTGGAGGTTGCTTCTGGTGTATGGAAAGCGTTTTCGAAGAATTGCCTGGCGTGATAGAAGTTATCTCAGGGTACACAGGAGGCCATAAAGAGAATCCAACTTACGAAGAAGTATGTTCAGGTACTACTGGACATTTTGAAGCGGTAAGAGTAACCTACGATCCTCAGCGAATATCCTACGAAGAGCTTCTGGAAGTATTCTGGAAAAACATTGACCCTACTGACTCTGGAGGTCAGTTTGTGGACCGAGGGCTCCAATACCGAACAGCAATCTTTTACCACAACGAAGAACAAAAAGAACTTGCAGAAAAATCTAAAAAGGAACTGGAGCAATCCGGGAAATTCTCCAAGCCCATCGTGACCGAAATTCGTCCCACTTCCATTTTTTATCCAGCAGAGGACTACCACCAAGACTATTACAAAAAGTGCCCAGTCCACTATGCAATATACAGCGCTGGTTCGGGACGCAAAGAGTTTAAGGAAAAGTACTGGAATAATGAAGACTCTACAGAGAAAAAATATCTCCAGTTTCGCAAGCCTACCGAAAAAGAACTACGCCAAAAGCTCACTCCTCTCCAGTATGCCGTAACTCAGGAAAATGCCACTGAACCCCCTTTCCAGAATGAATACTGGAATGAAAAACGTGAGGGAATATATGTGGATATAGTTTCTGGAGAACCCCTTTTTAGCTCTCTTGATAAATACGATTCAGGAACTGGATGGCCCAGTTTCACCAAACCGCTGGAACCTGAAAATATAATTGAAATTCCTGATTGTAGTGCAGGAATGAACCGTGTTGAGGTACGCAGCAAATACGCCGATTCGCATCTTGGCCATGTCTTTAACGACGGACCACCACCTACAGGCAAGCGCTACTGTATTAATTCTGCTGCCCTGCGTTTCATCCCTAAAGAAGACCTTGAAAAAGAGGGATACGGCGAATATCTAAAGCTGTTTGAAAAAAAGTAGGTGCTCTTAAGCAACCAAAGATTTCCAATTTTCTAACCTCAAACTATGAAACAAAACCTGGTAGAAGAAGAAAGAATACAGTATTTGAACCATTCGCCTATCCGCCATAGGGGTGATTACCTACTTTACTGGATGCAAGCCTCCCAAAGAGCAGAATGGAACCATGCTCTTGAATATGCCATTTTGCAGGCTAACATACTCCGGAAGCCTCTCCTTGTTTTCTTTGGACTCACCGCTGATTTTCCAGAGGCTAATCAACGACACTACCAATTCATGCTGGAAGGCCTAAAAGAAACCAGAGCAAAACTTATCAAACGAGGAATTAAAATGGCTGTCAAAATTGGCTCCCCAGATACTGGTGTCGTAGAAGCAGCGAAAAGGGCTGTTCTCGCCATCGTGGACCGCGGTTACTTGCGCATTCAAAGAACATGGCGCGAGCAAGCTGCGAAAAATCTACCTTGTCCCCTATGGCAGGCAGAAAGCGAAGTTGTGATTCCTGTGGAGGTAGCGTCTGACCATGAAGAATACGGAGCATATACCTTGCGACCCAAAATACGCAAATTACTCAAGCGCTTCATGCGACCAGTTGAAGAAATACAACCCGAATTTAGTTCTCTGGATCTACGACCATTCGAGTGGGAAACTGAGCTATCAAATATTGAAGATCTGATCAGAACTCTACCCATCGACAAAACAGTTCCCCCCGTGAATTTGAGAGGGGGTACCGAAGAAGCAAAGAGAAAGCTAAGAGTTTTTGTGACACAAAAATTGCCCTACTATGTAAAGTGGCGCAACGATCCCACTAAAAATGTACTTTCTGAAATGAGTCCCTATCTTCACTTTGGGCAAATTTCCCCACTTTTTATAGCTCTGCAGGTTGTAAACGCTGACTGCGGTGAACCCACTTCTCAAGAAGCTTACATAGAAGAACTCATTGTACGTAGAGAACTTGCTGCAAATTTCGTATTCTACAATTCGAATTATGATTCCTGGAATGCTCTTCCTGGCTGGTCTTGGAAAACGCTTACAAAACACAGCAAAGACCTCAGGAAGTACCTTTATTCCATAGAAGAGCTTGAACACGCAAAAACCCATGACCAGCTCTGGAATGCCGCGCAAAAAGAACTGCTATTAACTGGTAAGATACACGGATATGTCAGAATGTACTGGGGTAAAAAGATACTGGAATGGAGCGAAACACCGCAGGAAGCTTTTCGTATAGCCCTGTATCTCAACAATAAATACGCACTGGACGGGCGAGATGCCAACAGCTTTGCAGGAGTAGCCTGGTGTTTTGGTAAACACGACCGGCCTTTTTCCGAACGACCCATTTTTGGAAAAGTACGATACATGAGCTTAAACGGCATGCAGAGAAAGTTCCCGGTACACCAATACATCCAAAAGGTAGAAAATTTAGTCCACCAATTAGAAAGGTGATTTCAACCCTTAACGGCACCCGCAGTAAGTCCCTGTACCAGGTGCCTCTGTACCAGGGTAAAGAAAAACACTACAGGAAGACAGGTAAGCACACCCCCTGCAGTCAGCAAATCCCAACGAATAATGTATTCTCCCATGAAAGAATGCAAACCAACTGGAAGAGTGCGAGCAGCGGTATCCGAAGTGAAAGTAAGTGCATAAATAAACTCATTCCAGGAAAAAATGAACACATAGGTCAATGAGGCAACAATGCCCGGTGCTGAGAGAGGCAAAAGCACATAACGAAAAACCTGCCAGCGGTTTGCTCCATCGATGGTTGCCGCCTCATCGAGCTCCCGGGGTATAGAGTTCAAAAAACCGGTCATCAACCAGGTGGTAAAAGGAAGAGCAAAGGTGCTGTGAGAAAGTATTAGCGCAAACGGAGTGTTAATTAAACCCAAGCTTTTCACTATAAAGAAGAGCGAGAGCACCAGCAACACAGCGGGAAACATCTGACTAACCAGAAAAAACGATAGGAGCTTGCGCCTACCCAGAAAATCGAAACGTGAAAAAGCGTAGGCTGCAGCAATTGCAGCACTGCCAGAAAGAAGTATGGTGCCCCCAACAACCAGCAAACTGTTTACGAAATAACGGGAAAAGGGAGTGGTCTGGATTAGCAACCGGTAGGCAGAAAAAGTAGGCTTGGATGGGAAATAGCGTATTGGCGAACTATAAAGCTCGTCCTGGGGCTTAAGAGAAGTATTAAACATCCACAGGTAAGGAAAGAGAATAAAAGTAAGCCATAAAACTACAAACAGCACAATCATAAAAGAAGCTTTTCGAAGCTTGTTTTTAAGCAATAAACATCTCCTCCTTCTCTCTTCCCTGCAAAATACGCAAGTAAACCCCAATAGCAACGATTAGAAAAATGGCCTGAAAAACTGCTATAGACGCTGCCTCGCCCACCCTCAACCTTTTGTAAGCAGTAATGTAAGCAAGGAGCGGCATAGTCATACTGCTATAACCTGGACCACCTCCAGTCATAATTAAAATAAGATCCATATAATTGGCAGTCCAGATCAAGCGAAGCATAGTGGTAATAATAATGGTGGGCATAATTAAAGGTAAAGTAACATAAAAAAATTGCTTGACTCTTCCTGCTCCATCGATATAAGCAGCTTCATAGAGTTCTGCAGGAACATTTTGCATGGCTGCCAGTAACATTACTGCAAAGAAGGGGGCTCCCTGCCAAACGTTGGCTATAATAACTCCCCAGAGTGCAGTGTTAGGCTGTGCAAGCCAGGGAACATAGCCGCTTAGAATCCCAAAACGGGTCAGTAGGTCATTGATCACCCCATAGTTTCCGTCGAGCATCCAGGTCCACATGAGAGCCACCAGCACACTGGACGTGGCCCAAGGAATAAGAGTTAAACCGCGAACCAGTGCCCTACCAGGAAACTTGCAGCGCAAAAGCAGCGCTCCGAACAAGCCCACTACAAATTGAATAGAAACACAACCACCAATCCAGATTAGTGAGTTTAAAAAAGCTCGATAAAAAACTTCATTCTTGAACATCCTCAAGTAATTATCAAACCAGACCAGTTTCGCCAAATCTGGACGCAAAAGAGAAACCTTAAAAAAAGAAAGGCGCACTGCTTGAAAGAGAGGATAAGCAACAATCACTATCATCAAAGCAAAAGCAGGAGTAAGAAGAAGGAGCGGCAAAAGCCACCGCTCCTTCCGCCCCATAACCATAGGCATTTTTTAGCGCTCCTTCAGGGCCTCTGCAACGGCGTCCAGCATTTCTTTACTGGAAATTTCTCCAAGTAATGCTCGTTGCATATTCACTTGCCACACACTGGCTGCAACATAACCAACTCCAGGTAGTGGTGGCCAAGTGATAGCAAAGTCGGCTGCTTCGAGAGAAATCCTGAAAAATTCATTCTGGTTATAATAGTCCATCACGGCTACAGATTTTAAAACCGGTAACTGCCCGTTTCGGGAACGACTCCAGCGGTCCATCTGTTCAGTCTCAGTAATCCAGGAAAGAAACTTAAATGCTGCATCCTTTACTTTTGAAGTGGCAAAAATAACGTTGCCACTCATGGTAGCCATAGTAGCTGGGTTAGCGGGATCCGCAACCGGAATGTGCGTTACTCCTACTTTGTCTCCCAAGGCCTCAGTCATGATTACCGAAGAACCCACATGGTGAGCAATCATGGCCGTAATACCAGCCTTAAATGCCCCAGTAATTCGGGCATAATCATCGGTAGGAGCACTGGGTGGAGCCACTTTGTACTTGCGGTAGAGGTCAATATACCACTGATTAACTGCAACGGCCTTTTCAGAATTAATGACAATATTTCCCGTTTCATCAACTACCCGCGCACCTCCTGCAACCATAAAAGCTAACCACTGGTCCTGACCTCCGCTACCTCCACGCAGTCCAAAACCATATCGATTAGCCTCGGGGTCGGTCAGGGTCTGAGCTGCCTTTAAAAAGTCATCAAAGGTAACTGGGGGTTTCAGCCCTGCTTCCTGAAACCAATCTTTACGATAGTAAAGGTAGAAAGTGATAAACTGATGGGGCATCATGTAGATCTCTTCTTCTCCAGGTATTTTGCCCGTATTCCAGAGGTTGGGAATTACATCGTTTTTACCAGGCCAATTCGCAATATACTCAGAAAGAGGCTCCAGCAGTCCTGCTTCGTGGAATTCCCCCAACCACCAATCCTTAAATCGTGCCACATCAGGTCCTGCTCCAGCGCTTAAAGCAGTAACCAGCTTATCGTGATAATCCTTAAGGGGAATGTTTTCGATTTCCACTTTGATTTCTGGATTGGCAGTATTAAACTCTTCCACCATTTCCCACACAGTACGATCTGTGGGGTCATCAAGCCACATCCAATATTTCACCACTTCCTGAGCAAAGGCCGGAACCATCATCAGAAAAACCACTGCAAATACCCCAATAAATAGAACCTTCCTCCGCATGGTATTCACTCCTTCCTAAGGTTTTACTAACAAGATAAGGGATTCACTCTGACTGCAAATTATCAGCCACCACCTCCTTAGCCTCTCACTCCACAGGAACCACGAATAATCAGCTGGGGCTTAAGGCGCACGCTCTTTTTCGCAACACTACCACGTTCAATCATCCTGAAGAGCATATCAGCAGCCAATCTGCCCATCAAATACTTGGGTTGTTCAACCGTGGTGAGTGGAGGGTCAAGAAAAGCACAGAGAAAAATGTTATCATACCCTATGAGAGAAATATCCCGAGGCAGAGAAAGGCCACTCTCCTTTATAGCTTTCATAGCACCAAGTGCTACTAAATCGTTATAAGCAAAAATAGCTGAAGGCTGCATCTCCTTTTTTAAAAGACGCAAGGCAGTAACATATCCACCCTCAATGAGGGGTGGGTTAAAGCTCAAAAGTCGCTCATCAATCTCCTTGTTCTGCTCAGTAAATGCTTTTCGAAAACCCTTTTCACGCCACTTGCTGGTTTGGGCATTAGCCGGGCCATTAATCAAAGCAATACGGTCGTGACCCAAATACAAGAGGTAACGGGTGGCCAGATAGGCACCCTCTTCATAATCCGCAACAACATGAGGAATACCCTCTACTATCCGATTTATGGTTACACATGGAATACCCTTTTCAAAAGTACTCTTAATATACTCCTCTTTAATTCTTGAAGCGCCAAAAATAATGCCTTTAACATTTTCTTTGTGAAGAGTCCTCAAATAATGCTCTTCTCGTTGGGGGTCCTCACGAGTATTCCAGAGGCTAACACTGAAGCCGTGCTCAAAAACAGCATCCTCTACTCCATGCACTATCTCAGGGAAGAAGGGATTAGCGATGTCAGTAATCATCAAGGCAATGACTTTGCTTTTGCCTACTCGCTTTCTAAATGAACGGGGAGGTCGATACCCAAGTTCTTTTGCCACTCTCCAAACTTTTTCTTTCACTTGTTCTCGCACGTTATCAGTATCATTCAGCACTCGCGAGACGGTGGCTATCGAAACTCCGCTTCTACGGGCTATCTCTTTCAAAGTAGGCCGCACCAAAGTGATCACCTGAAATAATTTTAACTCTTTTTCTGATAAATATAAATATTTTCTGAAAATTTTTTTGTTTTCAAATAATTTTCAAAATTTACAAACAAAGAGAAGCAACATTCACAGCTACATCTTGCCATTGCGTATTCTGATTGCACCCTGTACCCAGGATGCCACTCTATAAAAATTCGGGCTAGATGTTTAATTAACAATGTAGGCTAAAGATAGAAAAGGTTCTAAAAAGAGGAGAGCCAATCGAAAAAGAAACAACTTTTCAGGAATGGCCCAAAAACAACGCGATGTCTAATGTCCACTGTTTTGAAACTTCAAAAACCAAGCTCAGCCCGCTCTTTAAAAGTATCTTTCAGGAGAGGATACAGCTTTTCATAAAGCGGGAAAAGCACCTCATACACTGATTGCGCTTCCCAGGAAGGTTTATACACCCGGCTTTCACCAAGGATTCCATTAACCAGTGATTGGTCCAGAAAACCACGATAACCAGAAAGAGCGATCAGAAAGGTGCCAAAGCAGGTAGCACCAGCTCCTCGTTCAGAAACCGCAACATCCACACCGCAAACATCAGCAAGAATTTGAGGCCAAACTGTACTACGACTACCTCCACCAATAAGGGTAAGAAAGCTTAGTTTTTCTCCATTATCCCGACTCTTCAGAAGAGCAATAAGCTGACGAATAGCAAAGGATACTCCCTCAAGAACAGCACGCACCATTTCCGCTCTCCCGGTTGTCTCGGAAAGCCCAAAAAAGACCCCACGAGCATGCGGATCAAAAAACGGACTACGCTCTCCCTGAAGATAAGGAAGAAAGATAACTCCTCCACTTCCCGGGGGAACCGTTTTAAGTTCTTCTTCTGCCCGAGCATAGCCTCCCTCTTTCTCATAACCCAGAGCTTCAATCGCCCAGCGATAGGCCCGGCCCGCATTCAAAAGAGGAGCAACCAGTATATAATACTGCGGATCCGGATCGCAGAGTATGAAAAGCCCTTTTCGGGGTTTTACGGGTAAAGAATTATCTACGGTAGCCACCCAACCTGTGGTGCCCAAGTAACAATAGGCCCTTGAAGGATCGAAAACGCCAGCCCCCAGGCTTGAGGCTCCAGCATCACCAGCCCCGTTAAACACTGGACAACCAGTCAGCAAGCCGGTAGCCCGTGCAGCTTCAGGAGTTACGGAACCCACTTCTTCCGTCGAAGCAAGAACCGGTGGTAAAAGGGAAACCGAAATGCCAGCCGCTTTGAGTATTTCGCCTTCCCAGGTTCGTTTTCGAATATTTAGTATGCCGGTGGTCGAAGCACTGGTAGGGTCAGTAACTTGTACCCCTGCAAGACAAAAGAGCAAATAATCTTTGGAACTGTTTACCACAACCCGGGTTGCACGATACACATCGGGAAGGTGCTTTTTGAGCCATAAAATTTTAGCAACAGTCATTGAAGCACGGGGAAAATTACCTGTGTATGCCCAGAAGTTTTCCCAACCAATACTTTCAGCCACCAAATCCATTTCCTGCTGGGCTCGCATATCAGAACAAAGGATTGCCGGGTAAAGGGGTTTATAATTCAAATCCAGGGGGAGACAAAGTTCCATTTGTCCGGTAACACAAACTCCGGCAATACTTTGTGGAACAATGCCCTTGTCCCAGAGACGATGCAAGCAAAACACCAGAGCATCCCACCAGCTATCCGGATCCTGCTCAACTTCGCCTGGAGCAGAAAAGCGGGTGGGATAATCCTTGCTCACCGATACTATTTCTCTCCCTTCAAAATCAAAAACCACTGCTTTGAGACTACTCGTTCCAGCATCAACAGCCAAAATAAAATCTTTCATCAGGCATCCTGCTTTCCTTCCAAAAGGCCCAGAAATTTTTCACAAAGCGATTTTACCCAGGCTCTGAAATACAACTGCCATAATAACGATGGCACCAGTAACGATGTCCTGAAGATAGAAAGGAACATTAAGAATGGTTAAACCGTTAGCGATGATGCCAATCATCAGGCTTCCCAAAAATGTGCCCCAAGCATTCGGGAAACCACCACGAACCGTGGTCATTCCAAGGAAGACTGCCGCATAAGAAGGCAAAAATAAACTTCCACCTGCAGTAGGATGAGCCGAACCCAGGCGAGAAGCAAGAATTACGCCGGCTGAAGCAGCAAGAAGCGCCGTGTACCCAAAAGCAAAAGTTTTATCCCGCGCTACCCGAACTCCGGAAAGTTCTGCTGCTACCGGGTTACCACCGATAGCATACAACCGGCGTCCAAACTCAGTATAACTCAACAGGAACCAAAAAAGCGCTACCACTAAAAACATAAGCAAGGTAGGAACAGGTAAAGGACCCAGCATTCCCTGGCCCAACCACAGAAAGGGTTCCGGAATACCCCCAAAAATGGTGGCTCCACCAGTGTACCAGAAGGTAAGGCCACTCAGCATAGTTCCACTGGAAAGAGTGGCAATAAAGGAAAAAACTCCAAAACGGGTTACCAGATATCCATTGCCCAAGCCGAAAAGAAAAGCAAAAAACAACGTCAATAAAATGGCCAGAGGAATAGCCATTCCGCTTACCACCAGGCCAGTTGCTAAAACCCCGCCAAAGCTGGCCATAGCACCAATGGAAAGGTCGAATTCACCCACCGTCATAATGATGGTAGCCCCGGTAGCGATAATGGCAAGCAGCGAAATCTGGCGGGTAATGTTGAGCAGATTGCGCAGGGTAGGAAAAACACCTGGACTCAAAAGAGAAAAGGCAACAAATACAATAAAAAGTGCAATAATCGTTCCGTAAGAAGACAGAAACATGGATTTACTGCGCACCACTCTCACCCTTTCCGTTCTCTGTACCATAACAAAGAGAAAGAATATCTCGAGACGACGCTTCCTGGCAAGACAATACTTTGATTAAATGTCCTCCAACCATGACCCCCACTCGATGGCTAATTGTGAGCACCTCTTCAAGGTCTGAAGAAACAAGTAAAACTCCTGCTCCTTCTTGAGCCAGCTGATAGAGAAGTTCGTATATTTCCCGTCGCGCACCAACATCAACACCCTGTGTCGGCTCATCACACAGAAACACCTGTGCTCCACGAGCAATCCATTTAGCAAGAACCACTTTTTGCTGATTACCACCACTTAAAGTGGCTACCATCTGTTCCGTTCCTGCTGCCTTAATTTGCAAACGATGAATCATCCGACTCACGAAATCTTTCTCTTTTCTCCGTTCAGGAACAGGAAGCCAAGGCAAAAAACGAAAGCGCTTAATAACGGGTAAGGTTATATTTTCCCGTACCGAAAGAGAAGGTATAACCCCCCTGCGAATACGGTCCTCAGGAACCAGAGCAAAACCAGCACGCATAGCTTCATAAGGACTATGAACAGCCAATCTATTTCCTTGAAAGTACACCTCGCCCTGGGCGAGCTTTCTCAATCCATACAAGGCCTCAAGAAGCTCAGTTCTCCCTGCACCAACCAGTCCAAACAGTCCAAAAATCTCTCCCCGATAAAGCTCCAGAGTAACTTCCTTAACTTTCCCGTCCTCGGTAGAAAGCTGACGAAGGGAGAGGAGAACTTCCTGTTTTTGTGGAACAGGAGGAGGAGGGAAAACGCTTGCAGCTCCTTCTCCAGCCATCATAGCTACCAGTTCGGGCTTACTGGTACAAGAAGTGCTTAAGGTTTTCACCAAACGGCCATTGCGCAATATAGTGACTCGATCACAGAGAGCAAAAACTTCTTCCAGGCGGTGCGAAACATACAGGAAAGATGTACCCTGTTCTCTCAATTGTCTGATAATCTCAAAGAGCTTGCCCACTTCGTTTTCCGAGAGCGCAGCAGTTGGTTCATCGAGAATAATCAACGCTGCGCGCACCAGCAATGCACGCAATATCTCGACCATCGTTCCTTCTGCTGGGGTGAGCATTGAAGCTGGAAGAGAAAGATCGATTTCCACGCCCAGTTGCTTCTTGAGACTTTCTGCAGTACTTTTAACTTCCCTCCAGCTTACTACACCTTTTTTTCGGGGATAAACACGACCTACAAACAGATTTTCATAGCCAGAAAAAAAGGGCACCAGCTGGCGCTGCTGGTGGATGGCAAAAATGCCTTGCTTTTGAGCCTGAGAAGGATGAGAAAAAACTACTTTCTCACCTCTCCAGCGAAGGAAACCCTTATCTGGAGGATGTACACCACTTACAATCTTTACCAGAGTACTTTTTCCGGCACCGTTTTCCCCTATCAGTGCATGTATTTCCCCTGCTCTTACTTCCAGACTAACTGCATCAAGTGCCACGACACCTGGAAAAACCTTGGTAACCTCGTGTAGCTCCAGCAATACACTCATATCCGCACAAAGGAGGACCCTCGCTCAAGGGCCCTCAAAAGGAAAACTATTCCAGAGATTCTCTGGTAATGAGCTCTGACGGTGCGTAAATCTCAATCGAAGTCGGTGCTTGCCCAGCAAAAATCCGCTCCAGTTGCTCTACCAGGATTTTCGCCATGGCAACGAAATCCTGTGAGACAGTAGCAATAAGTGGTGAACCTTTCTTAATGAGTTCTATGGCCTGGCTGGTCCCATCAATACCAGCTACCACTATTTCTTTTTCCCGTCCGGCAGCAATAATAGCCTGGGTAGCACCAATAGCAGGCTCATCCCAGGCAGCCCACACCGCTTTAATTGAACCTGGTTGGGGATTAGCAATGAGAATGCTTTCCATGGCCTTACGAGCATCCTCAATAGGTCCTGGAACCTGTACGTGATGCTCAGTAATCACCTTTATATTGGGATTCTCCTCAAGAATGGCTTCTAGAATTCTGGTTCTCTTGCGTACTCCATGGTGAGGGCGATGAGTAAAAACGACAATATTCCCCTCAAGACCGATGGCGTTAAAAAGATAGGTGGTCATCATTGCCGACATAACATAATTGTTGGAAGTCACATTGCAGGCTACTCCCGGAATCCAGCCCGCATCACCACCCAAAACCGGAATATTGGCTTCGTTGGCCTTTTTAATTTGATCTTTCAGCTGGACCGGGTCTGCCATACCCAGAACAATTGCATCCACCTTGCGAGCAATCATGTCTTCCATGCGGCTTGCCAGAGCAGCAAAGTCGCCCTTGGTGTCGATGGTTATCACATTCCATCCTTTCTTTTTGGCTTCTTCTTCAAAGGCTTTTATCATCTGATTGGTGGTTACTGAAGCAAGATAAGGAGTGAGCATAGCGATGGTCTTCTCCTGTGCCCAGGCCGCAGAAATGAGAGTTCCCACCAGCACACAAAGAAAAACTAACCAAAGAACCTTTCCCACGTTTTTTACCATTTCACTTTCCTCCCTTACTAAACTCAGCCAAATTATATAGGAAAATTATACTATACAGACGCTCGAGCGAAGGCCCCATCGGGAAATTCCTGAACCAAAAGATAATAAAGCTATTCTATTTATTGTTCCAATATTTCCTGTATGAAGGCAGGATCTTTTTTAGCCAGCTCTACAAAAAGTTCTACAACTTTAGGATCAAATTGTGTTCCCGCACAGCGCTTGAGTTCTAAAAGTGCCTCTTCAACTGAAAGAGGCTTTTTGTAAGGACGTCCATTAATCATTACATCAAAAGCATCGCAAACAGCAACAATCCGCACAAGGAGCGGTATTTCTTCACCCCTGAGCCCTCGGGGATAACCCTCTCCGTTCCACCATTCGTGATGAGCAAGGATTAAAGTGGCAATGGGAGCAAGCTCAGGAATAGCCTGAGTAATACGAAAGCCTGTTTCAGGATGCTTGGTAACTACCGCCCACTCCGCGGGAGTAAGCGGCCCTGCTTTTTGCAATATGTGGCGAGGTATGGCAATTTTACCTATATCATGAAAGCGAGCAAGCAAGGAAAGAATATCGAGCTCGTGCTCGGAGAGACCGAACCTTTCGCCCAGCACCAGAGCCCACCTGGCAAGACGCTGGGAATGCTCCTCGGTCTCTAAGGTGGTTTCGCGAAGAGTAGCTTCCAGAATTTGCAAAGCACGACTGCGGAAACTTGAACTCTCTGTGAGCTTTCGCTGATACATCCAGTTCTCAGCAATGCGCAAACACTCCTCAACAGACTGAGAAGGGGTACTCTTAGTAGCAAAACCCAGCGAAATACTCAGGGGTAGTTCGTTCTTTCGGCTTTCCTCCTCAAAGCGTTTTCGGATATTTTCAAGAATGGTCCTTGCCTGCTCCCGATTACAACGAGGCAAAAGAACCACAAATTCGTCACCTCCAAAACGAGCCACTACACTTTCTTTTGGACATACTTCTTTGATCAAGCGAGCACTCAAAATGAGAAGTTTGTCTCCTTGCTCGTGCCCAAAGGCGTCATTGGTAAGCTTTAGTCCGTTAAGGTCTCCCATGATAACGCTCAGAGGGAGATTCTCCGAAACATCCACACGGCGCACTTCCTGTTCGAAGAAAGCTCGGTTGTAAAGACCAGTAAGTGGATCGTGAAAACTCAAAAAACGAATTTTTTCTTCGCTTCTTTTGCGCTCCGTAATATCGAGGAGGCTGCACAGGAGAGCTTCTTCACCAAGAAAAGGAAAAGGATTTACCCTGACCAGGAACCACCTGATTCCACCTCGAGGAGCATAGAAAGCAAATTCAAAGTTTGGTGACCCAGAATTAGGCTCTATTCTTTTAAGCTTCTCCACAAAATCGCGACCAAACAAACCTTCAACGGGCATACCTTCTAATTCTTCCCTCTCACGTCCCATGAGCTTAATAAGTTGAGAATTAAAATAAACCACTTTTCCCCTCAATATAACCAGAACAGAAAAGGGTAAGGCTTCAGCTAAATTTCGAAAGCGTCGCTCGCTCTCCTCAAGTGCCTTGCGTATTACCCTTTCTTCTTCAAGAAGCTCAAAATTACGCACTGCAAAGCCTAAATCCGCGGCAATTTCTCGCAAAAGCACTTTTTCTTCCTGAGAAAGCTTTGCTTCACCAGGTACAATAACCAGCAATCCATAAACTTTTTCTTCAAAAATAATCGGGAACCCAAGGCAATCCCTGCCCGCTGCACCCACCAGGGTTTCAATAGAGTACAACTGAGAAAACTTCTTTCTAAGCTCCTCGGAAAATAAAGACCTCTTTACGCTCTCTTCATCAATGCAACCCCAGGAAAAAAAGAAAGGTTCTTTCTCATCAACCAGAAATATCCATCCACCCTCATAGGGGCTTATTTCTCCAAAAAGCGTGCTCACAAAGGCAAAGATCTCTTTTCTCTCGCCCCCACGGGCAAAACGCTGGTTGATTTCTTGTAACAAGCGCAGCAAAGTATTAAGTCGCAACAGGTGCTCTTCTCTCTCCTTGATTTCAGTGATATCCACCAATGAAACCAAACCGGCTGGACGCTTCTGGTATTCAAAGGTCAGGCTGGAAACCAGCACCCAGCGTTCCACTCCATCTTTCCGAATTATTTTTATTTCGTACCACTCGCGCTCTCCCCTACCTCGCTCCCGCTCCTTTATCCTCTCGAGTACTTCCTTTTTAAACTGCGGATGCACAGGGTAGTCAGCCCTCATACCCAAAAGCTCTTCCTTAGCATAACCGGTTATCAAAGTAGCTTGAGAGTTGGCATACACGTAGCGTCCTTGCTGATAAATAAGGACACCCACCGGAACCACTTCGGCCAGGTTTTTAAATTGCTGCTCGCTTTCTCGCAAGCTGGTTTCCAGATCAACTCTTTCGGTAACCTCTCGCACATATTCTATGACACCCACCATTTCACCTTGAGCATTCCACCAGGGGTAAGTGATAACCTCGACCCAGCGTTTTTGCCCCTCTACCCCATGCGAACGCAAAACCCTGTGCGGTTTCCCATCCCGAAAAGTCTGGAGTGCCGGACAATCATCACAGGGGCTGTTCCTTCCCTGATACACCCTGAAGCACTTCTCCCCTTCCAGAGGTCTTTCAAAAGCGAGGAGCTTTTTCATAAATGCGTTGGTTCTCAAAATCCGTAAATCCCTATCCAGGACCGATAAACCATCCTGTACCCCCTCAAAAATGCTTTCCAGAAAGCGCTCTTTCTCTTTCAGTTCTGCTTCTCGCTGTTTGAGGCTGGTTATATCCCGGGAAATCCCCGCCACCCCAATAATTCTTCCCTGCCAGTCTTTGAGTGGTATTTTAGTGGTAGAAACCCAGGTGGTTTTTCCGTCAGGCCAGAATTCCTGTTCTTCTATGTTATAAAGCCCTTTTCCAGTCTCAACGATGCGTCGCTCATCACAGAATGTCTTCCTGGAGTGGGGCGGAGCAAAAAAATCAGCGTCTGTTTTACCCACAACATCTTTTAGGTCTTTCACCCCAAAATATTCCAATAACGCCTTGTTACCCCACAGGAAGCGGCCTGCAAGGTCCTTAACGTAGAGACGGTCAGGTGTGTTGTCAATCAGAAAATCAAGCAGGAAGTTCCTCTCCAGCAAAGACAAACCTTCCTTTTTGGAAAGGCAGTGCAGGAGAAAGGCAAAGGTTACTCCCAATATCCCACCCATAATTAGAAAAAATAGAGCAAGAACAACAGGATTCGATCTATCCAGCAGGAAAAATGCAATCCACAGGAGAACTACCAAAAGAGGTGAAAGAACAAAAAACACTCGCCTACAAAAGGGCGTAATCACTTTTCTTTTCTTCAACAAAGGTGCAGCACCCCAGAGTCGAAAATGTTTTTCCGTAATTATAACATTTCCCCGCCAGCCACCTCCTTCCCGGGAGGACCTATCTCAAAAAGCACTTCCTCTATCATCCCTTTCTGAGAACAAAGTGATACTCGATGTTCGCCCTTTCCAAGTTCCACAAAAAGGGTCTCTCTGGGTCGTGCCCTGCCTGCAAAGTCTCCATCCACAAACCAGAAAACATCCTCTTCTCCCTCGAAAGAAAGAGGAATCTGCACCACTCCCTGCGGGTTGGATAATAAATACTTTTTGCCCCTTATAGGAGAAACGATACTGACTGCTTGCGGATACCACACACCCTGCAGAGAAAAGTCAAAATCGGCAGTATCGGCAGTAAGTCCTGAATGTACATCGCACTTCTCAAGTGGTGAGACATCCTTGATGAAGGGCGCAAGCACCGAACCCGGGCATCGCTCGGTACTTAACTTGCCAGAAACCGGGCATACCTCCCTAAAGACAATCCCGAGAGGAGGAGTGTAAAATTCCCCGCTCCCCTTCAAAAGATAGGCCATAATCCTGCGAGCAATTGGAAAAGCAGCACGAATACCCACCAGTTCCATATGGCTGCGCCCCCGTGGGTCTCCCATCCAGACCACCAGCGTGTATCGAGGGTGATAACAGATGGTCCAGGCATCACGTAAGCCCGAAGAAGTACCGGTCTTAAAGGCAAAAAGAAGGCTGTCACCCCCTTGGCTACTTCCTTCCTCACGAATCCTTTCAGCGAGAATATCAGCAACCAGGAAAGAAGCTTCTTCTGTGGCCAAATTCTTCCAGAGAGGAACACTTCTGGTTCCTTTTAAAATCTGAAGAGGTCGCCACTTACCCAGAGTGGCCAAAACCAGATACCCCTGAGCCATCTCCAGGGGACTAACCTCACACCCCCCAAGAAGCAAAGCATCTCCATAAAAGCGGGGATCACCCGTCAAATGAGAAAAGCCCGCTTCTCGAAGATAAGAAAGCAGAGAATCATAACCCAGCTTTCTTCCCAATCGCACCGCCGGAACGTTCAGAGAAGCAGCAAGCGCTTCTCGAACGGTTACCGGACCACGAAATTTGTCGTCAAAATTACGCGGAGTATTACCAGAAAAACCCCAAGGAACATCCGAAAGAAGCGAGGAAGGGACCAGCAACCCACGCTCAAAAGCAAGAAGGTAGGCAAAAGGCTTCAGAGCCGAACCAGGAGAACGTAAAGCTCGGGCACAATCCACCCATCCCCCCGGTGTTTTTTCTTTCCAGCGAGCATTGCCCAGGTAAGCCAGTATTTCGGCATTACGGTTGTCCACAAGCACACAGGCCAGAGTAATCTGGCTATCAAAAGAGAGCAGATAATTCGAAGTTACACGCTCTATCCACTCCTGCAATCGACCATCAATGGTGCTCTGGATAATCTGCTCTTCCACGAGTTCCCTCAACCACAAACTGGCATGATACGCAAGTTGGGGAAAAGGATGGGTCCTACCAGATACCATTTCAGAAAGAGCACCGCGATATTCCTCCGCTGTAATGACCCCTCTTTGATAAAGAGTCCGCAACACCCGATCACGCTTTCTAATTGCCTCACTCAGATGCAAGTCAGGACGCAATCTTTCAGGCCTTGGGAAAAGCCCTGCCAGAACACAGGCTTCAGAAAGAGAAAGTTCTCGGGCTGCTTTACCAAAATAGTAGCGACCTCCCGCTTCCACGCCTCGCAGGTTACCACCTACTGGAACCCAGTTGAGATAAGCTTCCAAAATTTCTTCTTTGCTCATCACGCTTTCCAGCTTTAAAGCAAGTACAAACTCCAAAAATTTACTCCAGATATTGCGAGGCCGGGGCTCAACCAGGCGAATTAGCTGGGAAGTTACGGTGGAAGCACCTGATGTGTTCCTGCCATGAACCAGAAAATTCAGAAATTCCCGGAGTAGAGCTGGGAAATCAACACCTCGATGCATGAAAAAACGGCGGTCTTCAAGCTCCAGAGCCACAAGGGGAAGCCATTTCCCCATTGCCTCCAGAGACACGGGGAAAACGTATTCTTCCTGTGGAGACAGGAAAGTACACAGCCATTCTCCCCTTCGATCCAGGACTACGGCTGAGGTTTCCAGATTCTTGATTTTCTCAAGAGGCAGGGGGAGTACCATCCACAAAAACACGATACTCCCCAAAACAAATATCCAGAAGCACAATCCGGTCAGAAGAAGCGCTTCCCAAAAATGTACACTGCAATCCTTTTTTCTATTCGGAAGCAACAATCACCCTCTGCCCTCCTCCTGAAGTGGCAAAAATTGAGGGGTTATACATACACTCCGCATGCACAGGAGGAATAACGAAATCACCGGCAGTTACCACTCGAGCGGTATATGTATAGTCCAGCTTTCCGGAAAGGTGTTCCACGAAAAGAATTACCCGGTCATCCCGACGCTCCACCCTCACCTGAGGTTCCTCCTCCTGCCAGGTCGAAGATACAAAGAGGCGTGGATTTTCAACTTCGAAACAACCCGGCAAAAGATCTAAAAGCACAACGTTTTCCAACGTCCCTGCACTTTCAAGTCGCAGATGTACCCTTACAAGGTCTCCTCTCCTAAAAGAATAATTTGCAGGCAGTGGATTACCTTGCTCATCAAAAAATTCTCGGGTAACACTCAAACCCTGACTTTCTTCCGGAGGCATAGCACGAGGAACGCCACTCACAGTCATTGCAAAATAGAAAGGACCTTCACCCTCGTTCGCAACACTCCAAGGCGGAGGAGGTAGTTCTTTAAAACTCCAGGAAACTTTTTTCTCCCTCTGCAGCAAAAAGAGCTCATCATTCTGAGCATCAAAAATCCGAGCCGTAAAGGCTTCTGGAGTAATCTTTCCCTTCAAGTAACTGCTCAAAGCCAGCAAAGAGAAGGCTGCTTCCTGCGTTGACCAGTACTCACGTTTCCGTAAGGTGTCAAAAAGCTGCACAGCAAGCTGCTCCACACCCAGCGATTCAGGGTCAATGCTCAATTCGACAAGCAGGCGAAGAGCCAGGTCGCGCAAATAAGAACTGTAAGCACCTCCCGACTCAGGCACACCATAAAGAGAGGGAGCAAAACCACCAGACAACTCTCTGGCCACCCTGGAATTTCCAGTCAGAGCATAGGCCCAGGAAAGAAAGAGCAAGGCTGTACCGCTCAACTCACTCCTCTTGTTACGTAACTCCTCCATGTGGGCAAGTGGTGGTTCTCCCCACATAGTTAAAACCAAAGCTGCGTAGGCAGAAGTCGTGTTGTGATAGGATAGAGCTCCAGGTGTAGCACTCCAGGGCAAGGAGTTCAAAAATTCCCGGAGATAACTCAGGGCACCACGCAGGACATCCTCAGGTATTGAAAAACCTTTCGCCTTTGCCGAAAGCAGGAAGTGAGTAGCATATGCAGAATCAAAAGGAACGCTCACATACTCCCCAGCGAAACGAGCAAAGCCACCATCCGGAGTTTGCATAGAAATAACACGCCGGATAGCCCTCTCCAGAGAACGATTGACTTCCTGAGGGTTAGAAAGTAAAGGATCGACTTCAGCCATAATTTCCGGAAGGTAAAGCAGGGGCCAGGAAGACGAAACCACCTGCTCCACGCAACCATAGGGATAACCGTGCAGGAAATTCGCAAGATAGTTAAGGTCCAGGCTGTTTGAAGCTTGCAACCATAGCTTTCCCTCAAGGGTTTGCAAGTACCACTCACCAGGCAAAGAAAGCGTTTTCTTTTCTCCTGGAAGAACTCTCCCCATAATCACCCGAGTTACTCTGGGATAAGGGGGCCTTACCGGAAAACGATACTCCTCTCTACGTGACTCTCCAGCATCGTTAAGCATGACCTGTAACAGAGCTTCGCCAGCACTTCCGTAAGCTTGCATACTTATGTTTCTCGCTGTACGGGATTGAGGAGGTAGCTCCAGACTCAGGGTATGTTCACCAGTGATGGTCACCGGTCCACTTTCAGAAATGGTGACCTCTACTTTTCGCTTTTCTCCGCTGCGGTTAAAAAGAACAAGCGGAATTGAGAAACGGTCTCCAGGAGCTACAAAACGCGGATGTACCAGCTCGCACACCACATCATGAGCAACATTCACTTCCTGAGTAGCCATTCCCAGCAATTCACCACTTGAAGCGACCACTGCAAGAAGCAATCTTCCTTCAAATTGAGGAAGCTCAAAGATTACCTTCCCTTTTCCCTGCGAATCAGTAAAGACCTGTGGTTTTACCAAAGACACAATTCGGAACTGGGCTGGCTGAATTGGAGAAAGCGCCAGACCCATTTCTCTTTCCAGTTCTTCGCCACCTCCCGGATACAGAGGAGGTGTGGTTAAGGGTTCGCTTAAAAGAAGGTTTCCATACCAGTCAAAAGTGCCTACCGAAAGTTTGCATCTGGCACTGAAAAAGTCAAAGGGGTCCACCAGTTGATGCGCAGTCAGGTCCAAAAGTCCTACATCCACAAGAGCAACCAGAAACTCACCAGGCACAGCGTCTCCCTTTGCGTTCTTGAGTGTTACTTCAACAGGGAGCTTTTCCATAGGTTTAACTGAACTTAGAGCAGCAATTTCTACCTTAAGATGATGCGCAGTTTGGTCAACATAAAAAGGCGTTATTCCCAACGCCCGAACTGGAGCAAGTGGGTCTTCACCGCTGTGAGCGCGAACTACCAGAAGCGAACAGTAGGCGTTAGGAGCCATTTCGGCGCTTACCGGGAAGCGCACTTCACCTTCAAGCTGCGCCTCGAAAACCCTGCTGTAAACAACACGGTCCGTCTCTACAGTGAACAGGGCTTTTCCTGGAAAAGGAGAATGGTAACTAACACGAGCTTCCTCGCCCACCTGCCACTTCTCCCTGTCCAGGGATAAAGTTATCCGCTCCAGCAATTCTTCACGAGGGTTAAATCCGTAACGACCATACACATCAAAGTAGGTGGAAGAAACCACGCCTGTCTCGGGGTCTCTGACTTCAAATAAATAGCGCCCAAATTCCCGAGGTCGGAAAACCATCTCACCCCTTCCCGATACAAGCTCAACAGGGGCTTCTTTCTCGAGCGCAAACTCTTCCTGCATACGATAGCGAACGCCTGTTTCCTCTTCAACCAGAACGTAATGGTGAAACACTTTAAATATGCGCACCAGAGCTGAAGAAAGAGGGAAAGGTATGCCTTGAGGATCCACCGCACAAATTGTAAACGGGACTTCCTGCCCGGGCTCGTATTGCATAGAGGGATAAAATATGCCTAAGTAGAAAGGATAGGGATGGAAGGGAAGGCTAAGACGCTTGCTCACCGGCCGACCCTGCGGGTCCAGCAACGTAACCAGCAAGGTTAGTTCAAGAGTCGAGGGTGGCCTCAGGTTCGAAGGGGCGTTAAAAGCAATTGTGGTTTTTCCCTGGGAATCCAGCTGATACTCGCCCAGCGTAATTTCTACCGGTGCAAAATCGCGGCGGGAATCACCAAAGGTGAACTGTCCCCAATCAGGATGTTTGAATTCTTTAGTACTAAACCTTGCTGAAACTTTAACAGGCATGTGAGCAGCTGGTGCGCCAAAAAGATACTCCCCAAAAACCTCAAGACTGAATTCTTCCCCAGCATGCAACTCGCGTAAAGGTGTAGAGAGGTTAAGGCGAAGACGAGGAGGCACAAAATCTTCCACCAGGAAACTAGCCTCTCCCAAAAACCCTTCCTCACCTTGCCCTGGAAGATAACAGAGAAGTTGATAATTGCCAGTTAAAGCTTCCTGAGGTAGCTCAAATTCAAAGATGGCACTCCCTTCCTCAGAGAGCATTGTCGTAGTTTCAAAAAAAGTCCTTCCCAGAGGCGAGACAACTTTGAAGGCTATCGGAAAACGCTCTGGAACCTTGAATTCTGGGCCACGCAACAAAGCCTTGGCCAGGACTTTTTCACCAGGCCTGAAAATGCCTCGAGGTAAAAACAAAAAGGCCCGGTAGCCTCGACGTAAATAGGGCACCCCTCCTATTTCAAAATCGCCCTGAGAAAAGCGCTCTTCTTCAAGTACAAGAAACGAAACATCCTCTCCTTTTTGAACGGTTATCAGGAAAGGACGTTCGTCATTTGCTGGCCACGCTCTGTCTTTTTCAAACAGGAAAACTCCCCGGTCATCGGTAACCCCCTCAGCAAGCAACTGGTTGGACCTTGAAAACACCTTTACTTTGGCTCCTCCGCAGGGAAGAGCATCGTGCAAAGAGTTGGCCCATACCAGTACCCCATGTTCAAAAACCTTCGAAACCACGCCAATATCGGTGAGGGAAACCACTGCCTGGTCTCTAACCCAGGGATCGCCTTCGGCACTCTGGATTACCACCAGGTAAGTTCCCGCTTTTCCTGAAACTTCCGAAAGCACATCCACCGCCCGACGCACGGGAACGTTGAAGGGTGCATCAACTACAACTTCTCGCTCTACTACTAATCTGGAAAGGTCCTGAAAGGCAATGTTGTCTGGAAAGGCAAAGGCAAAGGGGATGTTGTTATCGTATAAGCGGAAAATTCGCAAATACACACGGCTCACGTTCACCAGCTCTACGGGTAATCTGGCCTCCCCAAAATAGGAAGCGTAGCTACCGGAAGCAGGAATCGAAATTGAAGGTTCCAAGTCGGGCATCAAGAAAGCCTTTTTAAATTCCTGGGCTAAAACTGCTCCCGAGCGAGCAGGAAGTCCTTTTTTCAGGCGCACCAGAACCCGATCTCGGGGTTTGAATTCTCCAGTGATTTCGAATCCCCAAAAGTAGGCCCGCACCGAAAATGGATACTCTGGCTCAAGCTCTACAAAGGCCGAAAGCGCATCGGCATCTGGTGGAGTTGAGGTATAAAAATAAATTACTCCCTGCTGTGCTCCCCGAAAGTAAGCACCACTACCCGTTATCTCCATAGCGTAGAAAGCCTGCATTTCCTTACGGAAGCTCCCAGCAAGTCCCAGAGGACCGACTTCCGAAGTCAAGCCTTCTGCAATTTCCAGGTAGAAAAGTGGTTCTTCAAGAGGCGCAGTATAAATTAAAATCTTTTTACTTGGCGGACCAAGAGGTATGTGGACGGGTATTTCCTGCCCCTTGCTGTTTTTCACGATCAGGAAACCTCGCAATCTTTGCGGAGACACCGGAAGTGAAAATTCAGCTTCAAGCACGATACTTCCGTCTCTTTGATAGTCCACCTGACGTACGTCGAGGACCTTCAAAGGAGCGGTTCGGATATGGAAACTTGAGGAACCAGATAGAAAACGACCAGCAAGGTCCGTAAAGTCAGGGCGAAAGGAAAAAGTATACAAAGTTGCACTACGGAGTGTCTCGCTGGTTTTGAAAACCAGCGTCTTTGGATCTTCAAAAACACATTCCCCGGCAAGTGAGGGAGAAATGTAAAAAGGCGCTTCGCTCACCGGGAACGGTTTACCAACTTTTTCAGAAGAAACCACTGGTTGCGAAAAGCTAAAACGTACTTCTTCAAGATACTCAGAGACCGTAGCTCCTTCCCCGGGAGAAAACCCGACTACCTGGAAAACATCCCCCTCAAAAGCAAACGCACAACTACCACACACCAGGACCAAAAGGAAAACCAGCCAGAACCAGCACCAGATACTTTTCATCTTTCCCCTCCTCCCTTAAAAGAGAACCTCAATATCGAAAGTTATGAACCTCTTCAAACATGGCAATGATATTCTGGGGTGGTACGCCAGCCATTATGTTGTGCACCTGCTGAAAGACATAGCCACCCGCAGGAGCAAAAGCCTGCAAGTTACGGCGTACATGTTCACGTACTTCTTGAGGAGTGGCAAAAGGAAGTACCGTTTGAGTGTCGCATCCTCCACCCCAGAAAACGATATCTTTGCCAAACTCTCTTTTCAGGCGTTCCGGCTCCATATCCTTGGCAGCAATCTGTACTGGCTGAATAATATCCAGACCAGCTTCGATTAAATCGGGCAAAAGTTGATAGATGCTTCCACAACAATGCAAAGCTACCTTTAGATGAGGATACTTCTTCTTTACAGTCTGCCAGAGAAGTGTATGGCGGGGCTTGAAAAATTCCCGATACATTTTGGGGGAGATTTGGGGTCCAGTTTGCATGCCCAAATCGTCGCCAAAACCAATAATATCCACATAGGGACCTACAGCGTCCAGATACTTCTCAAGATTGGCCAGGTGATACGCTACCAGCTTATCCAGAAAACGGTGTACACGAGGGGGGTTAAGCGCAATCTCGGTTAAAAAATTGTCCATGCGAAAAGCAAATTGCGCCGTCTCCAGAAGGTTACCGCCAAAAGCTGCATATATTGCCCGGTTTGTCGACCGGCGAACCCTTGCTGCATTTTCCCGATGAATGCGCAACCCTTCATCGTCAAAACCAGCCGGTGCAGGAGGAGTTCCCAGACGAAACCACATAATTTGCTTTAGGTAATATTCAAGACGTTCAAATTCTTGATCAGGGTTCTCTAAAAGAGGAAAGTAACACTGCTCAAAGTACAGGCAACCCGGACGCTGAACACATATGGGTTGTCCTTCATCTCCCCGAACAATCCAGCCTTCATCGGTCTTTTCCACCTCAATAAAAGCAGGGATTTTGCAGGGAGTGCCATCAGGAAGTACCCAGTCTTTCCAGTACCACTCGTTCTTGTAATAAAGGTACCCCACATCCACTACGTCAACGCCAAAAAAATCCAGCACATCGTCTTCAACAATGGCAAGCTGCTGGATAAAGTCGTAAACATAAAGAGGACTATCAGGAAGCCCTAAAGCTTTGCGCAGGTCCCGATAGGCCAGGGCCATAATACCTGAGGAACGATGACCACCAAAGTCAATGGGAATCCGATCGGGTTCCTGATGATTACAGGACGTAAGCACTCGTTCTCGTGAAGTCATCACCAACACCTCTTACTTAAGAGCATAGCACCAAAAACCAGATTTTTCCACTACCACTTGCAGAGTTGCTTATACCAGGAAAGTAATCTTCGGGTCATACTGTGTTACAATGCTTAAAGCAAATGAAAACCCTTGTCTTTTGAAAGGGCGAACAGCCATCTCCAATGGGTGCTATTTTAACTTTATTGCAAGTTGTTGCTTTCCTGCTTCCCGTTTCTTTGAGCAGAAAATGCTTTCTACTTCTGGGAGAAATTCTCTTTCTCTCTTTCCGTAAAAAACTAGACTATGTTCGTAGGCAATGGCAACTGATCTTTCCCGGTGTTTCATCTTCTCAAATAGAGAGCAATCTTCGAAAAGTTTTTCGTCATCTTGCCCTGTCTTTACTGGAAGTTATACTCATAAAATACAAAAAAGAAAAAGCACTCTATTTCCTAATTGAAAAAGTAAGAGGAGCAGAATTTCTGCAAAGAGCCTTTCAGGAAGGAAAAGGAGTAGTCCTCGTAAGTGCTCACCTGGGCAACTGGGAATTGCTTGCTGCTTGGCTGGGATATCACAATTACCCCGTAGAAGTGGTATACAGAGACCTAATTCCTCCTTTAGTGAACAACTTCATGAAAAGCTGCCGCAGCGTTTACCGAACAGGCTGGATCCAGTGGAACAAAATAAATGAAGTCCGCAAGGCTTTGCGTCAGGGTAAAGCGGTGGCTATTCTAGTCGACCAGAAAGGCGAAGGCAAGGGAATGAATTGCCCTTTTATGGGAATTACGACTCTCAGTCCTACCATCCACGCCAGACTGGCCAGGCTCTTTGGATGTCCTGTGATACCAGCCTTTATAACTCGGAAGGATGAAAAGTTGAAACACGAAATCGTCTTCTTACCTCCCTTTTTCACCCCGCTTTCGCAGAACAGGAAGTACGATATCTTTTCTGCCGTTGCTCTGTGCAACCAGATAATTGAGGTTTTTATTCGTCAGTTCCCAACCCAGTGGTTGTGGTTCACAAGGAGATGGAATATCAAAAACCCCTCCGAGAGTAAATTCGAGCAGAGATTTTCTTTTTAAAAAAAGTTTTTCGTGGTAACATATTTAACGTTTCGCAAACCACAAAAACCCAATTCTATAAAAAAGGAACGAACATGCCACTAACCGAAAAAGAAAATACGTTTCACTATGTGAAATACGCCGTATTGCTCAGTGTTTTTGGTAATCTGATTTTGTTCTTTCTCAAGGTGTATTTTGGCATTATCTCCCACAGCCTCGCCATGATAAGTGATGCCTTTCATACCCTATCAGACCTTTCTACTTCAGTCATCGTGCTTTTCGCCGCTCGCGAAGCCAGGCGCTCTCCTGACTCAGAACATCCTTTTGGCCATGGTCGAGCAGAAGACATTGCCATCGTCTCCATGTCAACCTTGCTTATTGTGGTCGCCTTTGAATTCTTGCGCAGAGGTTACACAAGGTTTTACACTGGAAACACTGTAAGAACCTCCCTCCCCCTGCTTGCAGTAATAATCTTGAGCATAATCACCAAAGAACTGATGGCCCGGGGAACTTTTCTTTTAGGGAAAAAGGCGAATTCCAGCCTTATCAAGGCCGATGCCTGGCACCACCGAAGCGACGCCCTCTCTTCGTTACCCGTAGCCCTGGTGTGTATTTTTCCCAATTACCCACTTGTTGATGCTGCAGTCACCATCTTTATCGCCTCACTGATAGGAATAGTTGGAATTCAACTACTCAAAGAAACTGTTTCCAGATTAATGGGGCGTGCTATCTCTAAAGAGGAAGAAGAAAAGATCAAAGAAGTGATAACCAGAAGCTTTCCCGAAATAAAAGACATTCACTCCATAACCCTCCACGATTACGGCGGAAAAGGGGTAATCACTCTTCACGTTACGGTTAAAAGCAACCTTTCCGTTCTGGAGAGTCACCAGCTTGCTGATAGCATAGAAAAGGCAATACACCAAGCTACTGGCTACCAGGGCCTGGTACACATTGAGCCCGACCAGGATTGATGAATTACTCTACAGTAACACTTTTGGCCAGATTCCTTGGCTGGTCAATATCGCAACCCTTCTCAAGAGCCACATAGTAAGCAAAAAGCTGCATGGGAACAATGGCCAGAAAAGGTAACAGGCATTCCGTAACCCGAGGGATATAAATCACCTCGTCGGCTTGCTCAGCTACTTCCTGGTCTCCAAAACAACACAAAGCGATGATTTTCCCCTGGCGTGCTTTGATCTCTTCCATGTTACCAATTATTTTAGAGCGAACCACATCCTGCCCTACCAGAACAAAAGTGGCCAGATCGGGCTCCACCAGAGCAATGGGGCCATGCTTCATCTCCCCGGCACTCAAGCCCTCAGCATGGATATAGGAAATCTCTTTAAGTTTGAGAGCCCCTTCGAGTGCCAAGGGGAAAAGTACTCCCCTTCCTAGGTAAAGGAAATTCCTGAAAAGGTAAAACTTCTTGGCCAGTTTGCAAATATCTTCTTCCCGTTCAAGAATGTCTCGAATCAGGCGCGGCAAGGTTACCAGTTCTTCAAGTAACCTGCGTGTTTCTTCCTTACCTAAACAACCCCTGTGTTGTCCCAGATAAATGGCAAAAAGTAAAAGCACCGCCATCTGACATAAAAAGGCTTTAGTCGAAGCCACGCTTATTTCCACACCAGCCCGCGTGTAAAGCACCCAATCTGAAATGCGGGTCAAACTACTTCCCAAAACATTGCACACTGAAACCACTCGACAGCCCTTCTCCCGAGCCAGCGAAACCGCTGCCAGAGTATCTGCAGTCTCTCCAGACTGGGAAATGCTCAACACCAGAGTTTTCGAATCGACCAGAGGATCGCGATAGCGGAATTCAGAAGCATAATCTACCTCGGTAGGTATGCGAGCAAACTTCTCAAGAAAAATCCTCCCCAGCATACCAGCATGGCAAGCAGTACCACAGGCAACAATGACCACACGTTCAAAATCGATGGGAAACTCCTGTAATTCTTCAAAGTACACCTGGCCTTCAAGTAAATTTACTCGGCCTGCAAGGGTATCCTCAAAAACCTGGGGTTGTTCGTGGATTTCTTTAAGCATGAAATGCTTGTATCCACCCTTTTCAGCACTTACCGGGTCCCAGGGAATAGTAACCACCGATGAACCGGATTTTTTTCGACCCTCAAAATCGAATATCTCCCAACCACTTCTGGTAACTCTCACTATTTCTCCGTCTTCAATAAAAACTACTCGATTGGTATTTTGCAAAAAGGCCGGTACATCAGAGGCCAGAAAGTTTTCTCCATTGCCAACTCCTAAAATTAGCGGACTGGACATTCGCACACCGTAAATTGCTCCCGGATCTTCCTTGAAAAGGATGCACAGTGCGAATGAGCCTTTCAGCTTTCCTACTGCTTTAACCAAGCGCTCCAGAGGAGTACCTTCTCCTTCCAAAAGATGAACAATGACTTCGCTATCGGTTTCCGACCGGAAAACATGCCCATCTTCACTCAAGCAAAGCCGTAAGGAACGATAATTTTCGATAATGCCATTGTGAACCAGCGCAATGCCACCAGCGCAGTCAAGATGCGGATGAGCATTCTCACGAGAGGGAATACCATGAGTTGCCCAGCGGGTGTGGCCTATACCGCAAAAAGAGGGGAAGTTAAGATCGGCAAGATCCAACTCAAAATCCCTGATCCTACCCTTGTTTTTAACTACACAGATTTCTTCTTCTCCAAGGAGAGCAATACCCACCGAATCGTAACCCCGGTATTCAAGCCTTTTAAGGCCTGAAAGAATAAGCGGTAAGGCGGGGCGTTCACCAACATAACCTATAATGCCACACAAAACCTATACCTCCTTGCTCTTTCCTTCTCGTTTTTTCAAAAGTTTCATCTTGAAAAAGTCTTCCCTGTCCTGCTCTTCCAGTATATCACGTATAAGTTTAATCTTTTCCACATGATCAGGAATGACTACATTTTCCAAAGCATTCACCCTCTTCTGGGTCTTTTTGATTTCCACAGCCAAGCGGTACACAGCGTTTTCAACCACCGCCAAACGAATGATTAAAAAAACCACTTTGCGAAAGGCAAGGTAGGCTTTATCCAGTGCTGCGCTGGTGCGATAGACACCATAAGCAGGACGGCTCTCTTCCTTTCTATCCCAGCTTATCTCCGGGATTTCCACTCCCATAATGCTTTTCAGGCGGACATCGAGGTCCTGAATTTCAGGAACCGCAAAACCGATTTCCTCCACCCGCTCGATGCCTATATCCAGATTAGCCCGCTGCAGAGCAAGGTAGGCAGCCTGAAAAACACGATCCATTTCCTCCTGAAGGGTTTTTGCCTCGTCAAGATAACGCATCATCTCCCTTACCAGCACATTCCTTTTGCGATCCAGCAAAGAATGTCCCTCTCTAGCCAATTCCAGAGAGCGCTGCAGTTCTATAAGATTACCCCTGGTAGGAGAAACGTTGCTGAAAATCGGCATCGCTTTCAACCCTTCCAGTATTTTTCAAGATACTTTTCTTTTACCTGATGCAGCTCTCCGCGAGGCAGCAAGGAAAGCATCTTCCACCCTAAATCCAGAGTTTCTTCTATACTTCGCTCCTCCTCAAAACCCTGCTTGACAAACTCTTCTTCGAAACGCCTGGCAAAATCAAGATACTTACGATCCACTTCGGTAAGCTCTTCTGTCCCAATGATGGTAGCCAGAGAACGCACGCTTTGTGCATGGCTATAGCTTGCAAAAAGCTGAGCAGCAAGCTCGGGATGGTCCTCACGGGTATATCCTTCACCCACCCCATCCTTCATTAAGCGGGAAAGTGAAGGCAAAACAGCAATGGGGGGATAAATACCCTGCCGGTGCAGGTCTCTGCTTAAAACTATCTGACCCTCGGTAATGTAACCGGTAAGGTCAGGTATGGGATGGGTGATATCATCGTTGGGCATAGCAAGAACCGGAAGCTGAGTAAGAGAACCGCGTCGACCCTGGATGATGCCTGCCCGCTCGTAGATACTGGCTAGGTCGCTGTACATGTAGCCTGGATACCCTTTTCTTCCAGGAACTTCTCCACGGAAGTTGGATATTTCCCGTAGAGCTTCACAGTAATTGGTCATATCCACCAGGATGGCCAAAACGTGCATTTCCTCATCAAAAGCCAGATACTCAGCAATGGTTAGAGCAACTCGCGGAGTGGCAATACGTTCTACAGTTGGGTCGTCAGCAAGATTGAGAACCATAACAGCATTTTTAATAGCACCAGTTTCTTCAAGGCCTCTCCGTACAAACTCTGCTTCGTCGTGGCGCAATCCTATCGCAGCAAAAACTACTACAAATTCCTCATTTTCACCTCGCACTTTAGCCTGACGAGCGATCTGTACAGCAAGCCGGACATGAGGGAGCCCACTCCCGCTGAAAATAGGCAGCTTCTGGCCCCGAATCAAGGTCATCATACCATCAATAGCTGAGACACCAGTTTGAATAAAGCTACGAGGATAAACTCTGGACACAGGATTAATTGGCAACCCCCCTATATCGCGCTTCAAGGAAGCCATCACTTTACCCTGACCATCGCGAGGCCTGCCCAGACCATCCAGCACTCTACCAACCAGGTTTCGGGAAAGAGGAACCCTCAAGGGCTCACCCAGAAAACGCACCCGCGTTTCTTCACGAATCAAGCCCTTGGTACCCTCAAAAACCTGGACTACAGCCTTGTCTTCCTCAAGGAGCACCACCTGACCCGCTCTGCGTTCTCCTCGGTAAACAATTTCCACCAGATCTTCATAGCCAACACCGCTTACCCCCTGGACCACTACCAGAGGACCAACGATGCGAGAAAGGCCTACATACTCTTTAACTGGCACTTTTAGCACCTTCTTTGTACCTGGCTCGCAAATTATCAAAAAATTTCTCTATTTCCTCTCTCAGTGTATCAAACCGTTCGAGCTGATCGTTGGGAATTTCCTCTTTCATTCTCAAAAGCTTGAGATAAACATCCGAGCGTTTAATCTCACTGATTGCCATTCCCGAAGCAATCAATTCCCTGGCCCTCTCATAAAAAAGCAGAATGAGTTCCATCATCCTGAATTGCTTCTCAAGAGTGCAGAAAGAATCAACATTGCTAAAAGAATTCTGCTGTAAGAATCCTATCTTAATCAATCTCCCTGTTTCCACTATTAACTTATGCTCATCGGGAAGGACGTCCTCACCCACCAGCTTAATTACCTGCTGCAAGCGGTCATCTTCTCCAAGCAATGCCATGGCCCGCTCCCGCATACCATCCCAGTCTTCACCAACATGTTCTCTGAACCATTCCTTTAAATCCTCACCGAAATCGCTGTAACTGGTCAACCAGTTTATGGCCGGATAATGCCGAGAATAAGCAAGGTTTCTGTCCAGAGCCCAGAAACAGCGCACAAACTCTTTGGTATGACGGGTAACCGGCTCAGAAAAATCTCCACCTGGAGGAGAAACGGCTCCAATGATGGTAACCGAACCTTCTTCACCAGAAAGGGTTTTAACCCGACCAGCTCGTTCGTAAAATTCAGAAAGCCGACTGGAAAGATAAGCTGGATATCCTTCTTCCGCTGGCATTTCTTCCATTCTACCCGAAAGTTCTCGCAGAGCTTCAGCCCAGCGTGAAGTAGAATCAGCCATCAAGGCAACGTTATACCCCATATCTCTGAAGTATTCAGCTATGGTTATGCCCGTATAGATGGAAGCCTCGCGAGCCGAAACAGGCATATTGGAAGTGTTGGCAATGAGAATGGTACGCTCCATAAGTGGTCGACCAGTACGCGGGTCGACCAGACGAGGAAATTCTTCCAGAACATCCGACATCTCGTTGCCTCGCTCCCCACAACCTATATAAACCACCACATCTGCATCTGACCATTTAGCCAGCTGATGTTGAGTAACCGTCTTTCCAGTTCCAAAACCACCTGGAATGGCCGCCGCACCACCTTTGGCCAGCGGGAAAAAGAAATCAATCACTCTTTGCCCAGTAATCAAAGGGATGGTTGGTAACAATCTTTCTCTAACAGGACGGGGAATTCTTATTGGCCATTCCTGATACAGGGTCAAATGATGAACATTCCCTTTCTGGTCCGAAATCAGGAGCAAAACATCGTGAATCTTATAATCACCACTGGGCTTGGCTTCGACAACTTTACCCGATACATGAGGTGGAACCAGTAAGCGGTGTTCAAAAAGAGGTGTTTCCTGAACCAGAGCAAAAATTTCGCCGGGTCGGACAGTATCTCCAACTTCTTTTTTCATTTCCACCCGCCATCTCTTGTTCTCATCCAAAGGAAATATCTCAACCCCTCGAACCACAAAATCCCCGTGAAGCAAAGCTATCCGATCCAGGGGGCGTTCTATACCATCAAAAATCTTTCCAATGAGACCCGGACCAAGATAAGCGGAAATAAGCTTTCCCGTGCCTCGCACCGGTTCTCCAACTTGTAAACCAGTGGTGCTCTCGTAAACCTGAACTGTGAAACTTTCTTCTCCTATGTCCACTACTTCACCAATAAGACCTTCCTTTCCCACTTTAACCATCTCATTCATCATAAAGCCCTGTGACCCAGTTGCTCGCACCACTGGACCGTTGATCAAATAAATGCGTCCTTCTCCCATCAACTCCACCTCACTTCTTGCCGCAACAACTCCTGAAGGTGCTGTTCTTGCTCGGTAATCCTGGTAGTCAGGGTATTTTCCACCCGCTCCTTTCCATCCACACTCTCCAGCATTACCCCAAAATCAAGGTCAGGTTCTTCTTCAACCCTCTCAATGAAACTCGAAAACTCATGCATTTTAAGCTCGTTAGCCCAGGGTAAACACAGAGCATTACAGCGCAGTATCACTTTCTGCCTTCCCATAACCCTGAGGGCTTCTTCAAACCAGCGAAAGAAATAAAGCCGTTTCTCCTGCTCACCCAACTCTTCAAAAGCTCTCTTTACATCCTCGATAAAAGCAAAAAATAGCTTTTGTAAAAAGGCATCCTTTTCACGACGTTCCTGCATTAAAATAATTGCATTCTGAGCATTAATCCACTTCTGGGTTTTAAGGCGCAGTTCACGCAGGAACTCCTCTTTTTCCCAGGCAAGCTGTTCTTCAAGCTTTCTTTCCTCTTCTTGAATCTCTTCCTGAGCCTTAATAAGCGCATCTTCCAGCATATCTTCGGCTTCTTTAATGATCGCTTTGCGCATCAGCTCTATCTTATCAACTAATCTCATTTCACTTTCACTCCAATAGCACTTTCAACATAGTTAAGGATGAAATCCTTGTTGCGACGGGTTCCATGACGGTCTGGAATGATGGTCAAAAGGGGCAAATCTCTGGAAAGTTTGAGACGCTGCACCTGGTCAGGCACAACCTCAGCAATTTTTTCAGTCATTAAGATGACGCCAACCGTGGGATCCTTTTCGACTTCCTCAAGCACGGGAAGAATCTCCTCACGGGTGTGTACCACAACCCCTTTAATCCCAGCCAGACGCAATCCTATCTGGGTATCAATGTTATCGCTGATTAAGAAAAAACGCACTCTATCACCTTCTCCTACATTCTTCCCAAAATCAGAACGGAGATGATCATTCCGTAAATGGCTATACCTTCAGCAAGACCCACGTAGGTAAGGGTGCGTCCAAAAAGCTCTGGCTTTTCGCTGATGGCCCCAATTGCCGAAGAGCCGGTTATCGCCACGGCGATACCTGCTCCAATTGCAGCAAGACCAGTGGCCAGACCAGCTCCAAGCAAACCAAGGCCAGAAGATACAGGTTGCGTAGCCACTGGGGCATTTTCAGTTTGGGCCAGTGCATTGGGTAGAGCAAATCCAAAAACAGCCAGTGAACACACGCCCAAAAAAAGGAGACTGCTCCAGAAAAGTCTCAGGAAAGTCTTTCTGGAAAGACGCCATTTACCTTTCGCGGCCATCACCCCAATTAAAACTAAAAGTCCCAGAAAAATTCCGTAAGTAAGAATCATCGCTGTTGCCATTTCACTTACCTCCTCTCAGTAGATATTTCCCTAAAAGTTACCGGCTGGAAAGGCCTACCTCGTCCAGCAAAAAACCTGGAAAAGAGCTCGTAAAACTCCAAACGCAAAGCCTGAATAAAAACTACCAGACCCTCAAGGCCCAGGATAAGGAGATTGCCAAAGATAATCACCAAAACCCTGGAAACCCCAGAAAAAGCTCCTCCTCCCTGCACCATCTGAGCAATGCTCAAAAAGGCCAGAAAAATTCCTGCGTGATTGATGGCAAAAGCAGCAAGTCGAATAAAAGAAAGAGTGTTGCTTAAAAAGCGAATAATCTCATCAAAAAGCACAAATGTGGATTCAACAGCTTTCTCCCTTCTCGCCGAAGGCGAAGCTTCAAAAACCTCGTGCAAATAGATAACCACAAGCAGGACCACCAGAAGGCTTAACCACAGGTTAGCCGGACGAGGTAACTCTCCATAACGAAAATACGAAAAAACCAACCAAACTCCCAACCAGTAAAAAGCAAAAGCCGCCAGCCCGGAACTTCCCAGCAAAAACTTCTTCCAATGTCCTGCACGAATTAAGTTAAACATGCCCAGGCCCATCCCCAGAGCAAGCAAAATAACACCTATCGCTACCGATATACCCATGAGGTACGAAATTTCCTCAATTGGGCGCACCCACAAAGCAGGTAACAAACTTTCAAAACCCAGGAAACTACCATACAAAAATCCAAAAAGAACCGAAGAAAGCCCAGCCCAGCCAAATACCCAACCCAGATCCGAGCGTTTCTTTAGATAATAGACAAAACCCGCCAGTGCCAAAATGGCACCATGACCTACGTCACCAAACATAAAGCCAAACATGAAGAGAAAAGTCAGGGCAACCACCGGTGTAGGATCGACTTCCCAGTAAGAAGGTAAACCATACATTTTAACCAGGCTCTCAAAGGGGCGGAAAAAGGAATGATTAGAAAGTCTCACCGGTACCTTTTCCTCCAGCACTTCCCGAGTATCTGGCTGTTCTTCAATTACCAGCGTTTCTTTTTCCCACTCAAAGAGACGCTGAATTTTCTTCTTCTCCCTTTCGGGTACCCAACCCGACAAGGCAAAGAGACTTTCACTGAAACCAACCCGCTCCTGCAATCGGTAAACAGAACGCAATACGTAAAGATGGTCCAGAAGCTGATAGATAAAAGTGCGGTTTTTGTAAAAAATCTCTCGCAGTTCGATGTTCTTGCGCTCGATTTCCAGACACAGCTTTTTGATTTCATCAGAGACTCTGAAATAAACTTCTTCAACGGAACCCTTTAACATGGCACGAGGTAGGGTGTGTTCTTCAAAACCGATGGATTGAAGGATGCTTTCCGCTTCTTTTTGCATTCTGGGAAGCGTAAAAACCATAATCCACTGTGACTCTCGCTCCCTCTCTATGTCCACCACCAGAATGGGGGCATCGTTGACACTCTCGATTAGCCGATCAAAATACATACTCAATATGCGCCCAAACTTTATCGAGAAACCCTCAAGGCTTATCAGGTCTTCAAAATCGACGTCCAGGTAACGAAGGGTCCTGAGGTGCCTGCGCATATGCTCAAAGCGCTCCACCAGTCTTTTCAATTCCGAAATCTCGCTGAGTTTTTGGTCCATCTTTCTCTCCAGTAACCGCGCCTTTTTTAAGGAGAAATTCAACCGAGAAGCAATTTCTGGACTGAAAACAGGCCGGGGTGAAGGTTCTTTTCCAGAGAGTTTGTGAAGCTTGCACAGCAAAGAAAAAGCCTCTTCAAAAGAAGTTCCACCATCTTCTTTGAAAAAAGGTTTGGTTTCAGGAGGCAAAGCATTCTCCAGAGACAAAGGCTCAAAACACTCCGACGCAACGATCTCTTTCAATAACCGTTCCATGCCTTCCTGCTTCCGCTTAACCCCCACAATGATTAAGCGGCACATCCTGTCAACGGCCACTCAGGCTCACCACCTTGAGGGGTCTTATAAAATAGCGCTCTGCCAGGCGCACATCCAGCGCATATCGTATATCTTCGATGACCGTAATCAGGTCACGAGTTTCAAAGGTTTTGAGCGTAACAAAGGCAATCAACACCTCCAAAGGAGCAAGATGTTTGCGAAGCAGAAGGCGCGCCAGCCGGTAAAGGTAAGAAAGGATGCTTCGTTCGAATATCTCATCCAGTACTTCACTGCTCTCCTGCCAGTTATAAAAAACACTTCGGTAGGGCGAAGCGAGAAGCATGTTCATAAATTCTTCCAGGCTCTGGCTTCTGACCAGTCTCATCAAGCGTTGAGAATCAAAATACCTGTAAAGAGGTATGGTGAGTCCGTAGACTTTCTCAGGAAGCATCCCAAAAACAAAGCGCATCCTGTATATAAGCTCTAGGTTCAACAAATCTGCTTGCACACCAAAAAAGCGTAAAACAGCTTCACGGTCTCGGGACGAGAAGTTTTTCACCTTTCTGGGCAAACCAGCCAGGTACCAGTAGTCCAGGGCATTTTCGATAACATCCATGGCTCGGGATTCACTAAATCGTTCTTTTGCAGCTTGGAATAAATCATAAAAAGCGGTACCCTCCAGCCCATGGGTAAGTTCGTCAAGGTTTTTACTTCTCAAAAGAGCCCGAAAATCAACTTTACTCCAAGGAGAAAGGTCAAAAAGTTTTTTCTCTATATCCTCAGGACTCGCCTGCGCACCTAACACCACGTACTTGGTAACCAGCTTGAGATTCTCAATTTCAAAACCAGTGAGGAAGAAGTCAATAATGACTCTTTCCTTAAAACTGGCAAACTCGCGCAAACTAAAAAGCTCGTAAATTGTGGACTGATTGACCAGGATTTCCAGGTCACGGCGGTGAATCTCATCGGGCTGAATATCTTGAAGAACCTGCTGGTAGGCGGGTGTATTCTGAAGATAACGAGCAATTTCGGGAACAGAGTGGAGACTCAAAAGGTTTTGAAAGTCCTGGTCCGAAAGCATCTTCCCAGCTTTTGCTAAAGTCTTACCCAGTAAACCAAAATTCTCAAAAATGAACACACTCATTCCCCCAAAAGCAGGCGCAAAGCTTTTTCAACCAGCAGGGTTTTGCTCGCTTGATAACGCTCCTCCATAAGCTGCTTAAATTCTTTCACCCGTTCCTCACTTTTTTTGCGAAGCTCTTCCACTGTTGCTTTGGCTTCCTGGGTCATTCTTTTCTCTTCCCTGCGCAGATATTCCTGCTGCCCCTTTTTCTTCATTTCAGCAATCTCCCGAGCTTTATCAAAAAGTTGCTTTCTCTTCTCTTCAATACTCTCAATAATTTCCCTGCGTTCCTTCTCAATAGCAATCAATCTTTCCAGAATTTCTTTTTTATCCACCAGGTTAACCCCCTTGGTAAATCAAACTTGTATGATACTACTTCTGGCATCACTTTTCAATATTTGTGGTTACAATTTTAAGAAGTTGTACGAGAAGAACACTAATCAAAGCTGTAAAAAGGCAACCGAAATACCACTGCTTTCCCAAGCAAGTTGGTCAATGCAAGTAGAAAAAACATGGAGGTTTTGTGCTGATAAAAGGGAGTTTTTAAAAATCTAGGAAGTTACCAGATGAACAATTGTTAATCACAACTCATAAAAAGCCTTTTTCCCTGCCAAAGCTTTTTAAAACTGTAGCCTTTGGCAGGGAATCCAGACAAATACACTCCTATTAAGCCTTCTCCTAAGCGAAATGATTTATTCCAGTATTCTTTCACCAAAAACACTATCCGTTTCGCTTAACATATTCTCAAACTTTTAGCAAAACTAAATTCAACTCCACCCTCATCGATAACCAAAGTACCTGGCTAATTCCTCATTGATGGGTAAGCTCATAATCTCTTCAAGTACTGCCTGAATCTGTTCAAAGGACTTGGTACGGGGGTCTCTAACCAGAAATTCTTCAAGCACTCTCTTGTCTTGGCTCAGGAAAGCTTCCAGTGCCCAGCGCATGCGCAGAATCCTGGGCATGAGATACATCTCTTTGATTCTCCAGGTCAAATCGGGCTCCAATTTCTCTGGATACAGACCATCTTTTCTCACCACCACAGGAATCTCTACCACCACATCATCAGGTAGACCAGAAATAACACCCTGGTTTTGCAAGTTGAGAATCAAACGAGCTTCTGGTCCACCTGAAAGAGCGTTTATGAAGGGAATGTGCTGTTCGCCACTCATCTTCTCTTTGCTGAAGAGCTCCGGATATATCTCAGTGAGTTTGGAGTGGGGATGTTTTTGAATCTCCTGGGCAAGGTCCAGGAGTTTGCGCTTGCTTTCTCTCAACTGCTGGTGATAGCGAGGGCGTTCCACTTCATTATCAATTCCCCCAAACTCTCCATACCATCTTCTCTTGGTCTCCAGGTTGTAGTTGTACTTCCAGCTTCCATTGCGGCAGGTATCCCCAATGGGCAACATACCATAGAAACGGTACATATCAATCACGGCCGGGCTCAACTGGACATCCCAGGGAGTGCGAGGTTTCCAGGAAGAAGCATTCTTCTCTATCCACTCTTCAAGCAGGGGGTAGGCATCCTTTCCCCGGTACAGGAAGCGATTCATCCAAATGCCATGATTAACGCCTGCAACCTGCCAATCCACTTCCTGAGACTCAAGACCCAGGGCACGGAAAACCTCAAACACCCCTGAAAAACCATGGCAGAAACCAATAACCTTTGCTCTGGTAGTCTGAGTGAGTAATTGGGTAACCTCAAAAACTGGGTTGGCAGTTTGCAACAACCAGGCTTCAGGACAGAGTTTTTCCATGATTCTGGCAATCTCCAGGGACAGCTTAAGATCCGGATAAGAACAGATGACATAGGAATAGGTGGAAACCATGTTGAACTCCTGGCTGTCAATACCCCGGTAATAACCGTGCTTTTCTCCAGTTTCGGTGACCTTTTCGTAACGTTCAGGATAAAGAGGAGCAGCAGTGTTGATTACAAAATCTGCTCCCTCCAGAGTCTGTTCAAGACTGGTGGTTTTTTCAAAGGAAAGCTGAGCGCCAAGCTCCTCTGCGTACTTCTGAGCCAGGAAATGAACGGTATGCAGTTTTTCTTGATTTATGTCCATCAGGGAGATAAAAGCTCCAGAGAGGTTTTCAGTCTTTGCTATATCACCTATCAGCTGTAAAGCAAAACGCACACTTCCTGCTCCTACTATGGAGATTTTCATCGTGGGGTACCTCCTTTTGGTGTATAAAGTGAAATTTATCCAAATTCAACTCACTATTCTTTACATCTACCCTTTCAAGCCAGTAAGGGTAATACCCTCCACAAAATAACGTTGGGCCGCAAGAAAAGCTATTACCATCGGACATATAGACAAAATAGTGCCTGCCATCAGCAAATTCCACTGAACGTCCACATCACCACGAAACATTGCCAAACCAAGAGTCAGAGTTCTTTTCTCAGGACTATTAAGAAAAACCAGTGGGTAAAGATAGTTGTTCCACATAGAAAGGAGAGTGAAAATACCAAGCGTAGCCAATGCTGGCTTGGAAAGAGGTAAAATTATCCTGGTAAACCTTCCAAAATATCCACAACCATCAAGAATAGCAGCTTCTTCAAGGTCTCGGGGAATGGTTAAGAAAAATTGCCGCAAGAGAAACGTGCCATAGGCAGCCGTCAGGCCCCACATGGGGAGTATCAAAGAAGCGTGAGTATCAATAAGACCAAAGTTGCGCATCAGAATAAAAACCGGAACCAGAGTAACCTGACCGGGAACCATCATTGTCGCAAGATATATTAGAAAAAGCAGGTTTCTTCCAGGAAAGCGTAGTCTTGCAAAAGCATAAGCTGCCATGGAAGAACTTGCTAAAACCCCAACTGTGCACAGAAAAGAAACTTTTACTGTATTCCATATATAAAGCAGAAAAGGCACCTCTTGAAAAACTTTGAGGTAATTGCCCCACAAAAATTTTTTAGGAATAATGGCAAAGGGACGCAACATTAACTCTGAATAGGATTTTAACGAAGCAGAAATCACGGGTAAAAAGGGACCAAACATCAAGATTGCTCCAACGATTAAAATAACATGTACCAGTATCTGCCAACCCATGGTTTCTCCTTCGAGTTTTTTTAAAGCCATATCATCAGCTCCTTCTATCGCAAATTGAGTTCGCGCTCAATAGTGAACCCATCGTCTGGCAAAACGCATTTGCAAAATAGTAAACCCAAGAACTATCAGGAAAAGCACATAGGCAACTGCTGAGGCATAACCCATTCGGAAAAATTGGAAAGCGCATTTATATATGTATTGGACCAAGCTGATAGTAGCAGTTCCTGGACCTCCCCCGGTTAGAACGGTAGTAACATCAAAAACGCGAAAAGAAGATATAACCGACATAATGGTAACGAATAAAGTAGCAGGTGAAATTAAAGGTAAAGTGATATAACGGAACATTGTCCACCTACCGGCTCCGTCGATTTTGGCTGCTTCATATATCTCTGCGGGAACATCTTGTAAAGAAGCAAGAAAGATGACCATATTGTAACCAACATCTTTCCACACTGATACCGCAATAACCGATGGCATCGCCCATTTATCAGAAGTAATCCAGGGCACTGGACCAAGCCCTATTTTACGAAGGAGGAAGTTCAAGAAACCAAAGTTGGTATCATAAAGCCACTGCCACATTAAGGCAGCAGCCACTGAAGAACACACTACAGGCAAAAAATAAATCGTTCTAAAAGCCTTTAAGCCAAATACTCTTTTATTAAGGAGCAAGGCCAAAAACAAAGCAAGCAAAATCTTACCCGGGATGCTTCCAAAGGAAAAATAAGCAGTATTTCGCAATGCATCTTTGAAAATAGAATCTTTCGAGAGTCTCTGATAATTTGTAAAACCCGTCCACTCTTTTGTTCCAACCAAATTCCAATCTTGGAAACTCAAAATAAAAGAACTAACAATAGGATAGGCAACAAAAACGCTTATGACCGCCATACTTGGTAAAAGGAACAAACAAGCTGCTAAAATGTCTTTCTTCTCCCATTTGGACAACTAAATCACCCCCAGCCCCTGGAGCAACGGGCTTGCCCCAGGGGATATACAGACTACACCAAACTTTTTGTCAGTTTTTGCTTTTCATTATCTCCTCAATCTCAGCTTTAACTTCTGTAATTGCTGTTTTGGCTTCTATACCAGCACTCCAAGTTTTTTGTAAAGCCGGTATTAGAACTCCTTCAATTTCGAGCCAACCTTTGCGCAAGGGCAATGTTCGCCCGTAAGTAGAAGATATAAGCTGGGTTATTTCCTTGATTTTCCTGGGGGGTTTGGTAGGATCAAGATAGAGATCCCACAATTCAGGTATCTTAGAAGTGGGTGGTATTCTTTTGGCTTTTGCATAGAGGCGATCACCAGGGCCACCAGGTGCCCTCAAAAACTTAAGAAATTCCCAGGCCTCCTCAGGGTGCTTGGTACTGACGCTAATACCCACGGTGTTGGATTTAACAACGGTGGTGTTGGGAATGTCTTCGCCAGTGGGACAATGAATAACCTCAAAATCTAATCCCTCGATATTCTGCATACCCAAGATCTCTGCAGCAGAAGCCCTGCGTATAGCTATCAGATTTTGAGCAAATAAGCGAGTAACCGCTTCTTCAGTAGGTAATTCGAGCGGATTAGCAAAAACACCTTCACGAATTAAAGACGCTATTTCATCTAATCTCTTAACAGCCTGTGGTTGATCAAGCGTAAACTTGCTCTTAGTTTGATCAAAAATATCTCCTCCAGCAGCCCATATAAAAGGTAAAAAATAAGCTATGTTCGTGAAAGGTGCACCGTATCCATACTTGCGCTCAATACCACTACCTCCGGCTATGGATCGAGCGGTTTCCACAAAATCCTCCCAGGTCCAGCCAACCCTAGGAACGTCTATACCAGTGTCTTTGAACATTTTGATGTTGTAGGCAAGATAGAGTGGAGCCGTGCCCCAGGGCAAACCATACATTTTGCCCTCGTACATGCTCTCCGGCAACCCCATTTCGTAATAGAGACTGAGATCTATGTTGTCCCTTTCAATAAGCGGATCGAGATTCATCAACGCATTAGCATCCATAAAATCTGCAAAATAATAGGAATTAATTCTCATTACATCTGGAGCAAGGCCACCGGCAATCATGGTCAAAAGTTTGGTGTGGTATTCAGCATGAGGCGCAGCTATAGGTTCGATTTCAATGTTTGGGTATGTTTTTTGAAACTGCTTTATAATTTCTTCTTCAATTCCTATCGACATAGGATTACCCCAAAAAGCATATTTGATCTTGACTCTTTCTTGAGCTCCTGCTGTTGCCAACAAAAAGCTTAACGACACCAACAATACAATACAGAAAACAACGTTCAAGCGTTTGACAAACATAAATATTACCCTCCTTTTCTTAGAGAATGCGAAAAGCAAATTCCTTTCTCTTTGTAAGGGTTAAGAGGAGTTATGTAAAGACACAGATTTTTTCAAAGTGTGGATTATTTTTAGATTCAGGAAGGCCGGGAAGTTTTTTCAGAAGCGGGCACAAAGGGCAAGGTGGCAACAACAACGGTAAATCCATCTTCCTGCTTCAGGGTAATTCCTGAGAAACCACCGTACATTAGGTAGAGGCGGTAATGGGTGTTAAGAATGCCGATTTTCGAAGTCCATTCCGGAGAAGCTTTTCTGGAGTTCTCTGTTGCATTGCGCAACATTTTCTGTAACTCTTCCAGTTTTTCAGGTTCAAAACCAGGCCCATTGTCTTCAACCTTTATCTTGAGATAATTACCATCACGCTCCACCACAAGCCTTATTTCTACCGGCTCCAAAGTTTCCTCTACAGCGTGTACGAAACAATTTTCTATTAGTGGCTGAACGCTAAACTTCAAAACAGTTGCATCAAGTAGTTCTTTGGGGACTACTTCGTGATAGGTGAACTTGTCTCCAAAGCGAAGTTTTTGAATGGCAACGTAATTTCTTACACACTCCAGTTCTTCACGCAAAGTTACCAAACTTCCTGCATTCTTGGTAACATAGCGGAATATTTCCGCAATGGCTTTTATAGCTCTGGGAATAAGATGGTAGTCTCTGGGATTTGCAAGTGAACATATTCTGCTCAAGGCATTAAACAAAAAGTGAGGATTTATATAGGCCTGCAAAGCACGAAGTTCAGCTTTTTTGTTACGATACTTCAGTTCCCGGATCTCTATTTCTTTAGAATATCCAAAAGCAGTCAATATAGAAGCTACAGCGATAAAAAGAATAGCAACCATTACAAAAACAGTCATCACCCTGCGCATGGGTAAAAGCAAATATTCACTGGGCCTAACCACTGTAATAACCATCCCCAGACTACTGTCCTTCACGAACGCGCCCACCCATTTTTCACCGTCTTCTTCGTAAAATAACGTGCCCTGCCCCTCCTGAGGATGTTCGAGAAAATATTGTACCAGAGGCCTTTTCGAATCATCGCGTAAGCCAACTACAGCCCCTCTGCTCTCTTCAAGAGGAGAAGCTATCAGAAGTCCTTCCAAAGAGTAAATGTTAACTGGAGCTTTGTTCCATACCCAATTAACACTTTTTCCAGTATCATCAGAAACCGCTTTTGATACATCCAAATCCAATCCACCAACTCTAAGGGGCTTGCTACCTTTCAAAACAATACTGATCAGGGTAACCAGAGCAGAACCACTACCTGAATCCTTGAAGGGAGCGCTCACAATGGTACCAGTTTCCCAGAGGAAAAAACCGGGGAAAAACTCCACCGGATACTTACCACTCAAAAAATCCTTCCAAAAGGGTCGGTTCCTAATCTTTGTTACCTTGGCGTTCGAAGAAGCAATAATTGCCCCATTGGGATAAGCAACCCAAGCTTGAACAACGCCAATATTCTTATTTCTCAAATCATCAAGCCGTTCTAAAAGGAGTTTTGCTTCTCCCGCACCCGCAAGATTCGAGCTCGCCAGAGCATCCAGACTTGAAGCAATACGCACAACCGTCCTTTGCAACTGTTCAGCATAAAGCCGAGCTTCCCACAACACCTTTTGACGAGATTCCCTTATCAGTACCCCTGAAATTGTCTGCAGAGTAAAAGACCCAACCACTCCTGTTGCTATCAAAAGAAGACTCAGAACTATGACAAATTTATGCCTGAAAAATCTAACTAACCCTCTAAGGCTTGTAAAACGATGAAAAAATGTGCATAGTTGATTTGCTAACCTTTTAAGAGTTTTTTGCATTTCTCCCGGTACTCGGTTGGAGAACAACCTACCAGTTTGCGAAAGACGCGAGCAAAATATCTGGCATCTTCGTAGCCAACAGTTGTTGCTACCTCCTGGATTTGCAAAGAACTCTTTCTAAGAAGGCACTTCGAAGCCTCAATCCTTAACCTGGTAATATAGTCTACCACACTTTCCCCTATAAACTTGCGGAAACTATAACTAAGGTAAGCCGGACTCACCCCCACCTGCCGCGCTATTTCGGGAAGAGTAATTTTGTTGCAATAACTTTCCTGGATAATTGCTAAAGCCCTGCCCAGATAATCTGGAAGAGTAAACGTTTCAAGATTAATGGGCAAAAGGAACTCTTCCACAACTTTAGAGCGTATCTCTTCTTCAATTTGTTGTTGTCTTTCACGTTCCAAAAGCAAGACACTCTCGAGTTTTGCAAAGAGCTTAGCAAGATCTTCACTTCCTACTGGTTTAAGCAAGTAGTCCCAAACGCCAATTCGCAGGGCCTCCTGCACCAAAGGGAAATCGTCGTAACCGCTTACAACCACGCTCTTTCCTTGCCAACCCCTTTCTTGGGCAAGTTTCAGCATAGTCAGTCCGTCCATTTCCGGCATTTTAATATCGCTGATAATCAATTCGGGTGAAACAATCTCCAGAAGCGCTAAAGCATCCAAGCCGCTCGGGGCCTTGGCAACTACTTGATAGGTATCAGAAAGCTCACAAATTAAATTTTCGAGGTAATCAAGCGTAGACTCCTCATCATCAACTAACATTATTTGCAAAAACAACCTTTTACCCCCTCCGCTTCAACTCAGGAAAAAAAGACCAAAAGAATGTCTAAAATCATTCCCTCTGATATATTATAATTCATTCTATCGTCAGAACCTGCGTACAGCCCCTCTATGAAATATTCCGAAGAAGTTCTCCTAATGCAAAAACCTCAAGTATAGAAAGAAGCAGTTCTGGGGTTGCAAAGCGGAAAACAAAGCAAGTTGGATCACTCAGCACCGCCATTAAAACAAACTGGTGGAGGCGGCGGGAATCGAACCCGCGTCCGAGACCTACAGGCCAGAAAAGCCTACGAGCGTAGCCTCAGTTTTAAATTTCGCTTGAGGGCCTCCCTGAGGCCGGATGCTCCTCAAGCTATCCCCTTCGTTTCTCGTCCCGGGAAGTCGGGGAATTTTCCCGGAACCAGCCCGCTCTTTGACGCCATCTGAGCTTAGCAGGCGGTCAGCCCAGAGGCGTGCTGCTTTTCAATTAAGCAGCAAGTGCCAGTTCGTTGTTGGCGTTTATTGTTGTTCCACCTTTTTTACGAGCCCCGGTGGAGACCTCGGCTCGCCTTTTCTAACCCGTCAAGGCCCCGTCGAAACCAAGTCGCCCCCTCATTGATTAGCGAAACTTTTCCAGATGCCGAAGCTTGCGCTCTTCTTCTCGCTCCTGAATTTCCCGGCGTCGATCGTAGACCTTTTTGGGTTTAACCAGAGCTATTTCCACTTTCGCCCGGTTGCGGTCATTAAAGTATATCCGCAAGGGCACAATTGTCAAGCCCCGTTGTTCACTCCAGGAACCCCAGCGCACAATTTCCTTTTTGTGCATAAGGAGCTTGCGCGGTCTTTTGGGATCGTGATTGAAAATATTACCAAAATGGTAGGGAGCAATGTGTAAATTGTAAATCCACATCTCCCCATTTTTCACTCTACAGAAACTTTCGTTGAGACTCACCGCACGGTTGCGCAGAGCTTTTACCTCTGTACCCTGCAACTCTATGCCTGCCTCAGCAGTATCGATAATCTCGTAGAGATGTCGTGCCTTCTTGTTTTCAGCTACCAGTTTCACTCCAAATATAACCTGCCTTCAGTAAAAAAATTCCCAGCATGGACTCCTTCACAAAGGAACCCATTTAAAAATTTAGACTACCTGTATATTATATTGTATATTATATAGCATAGAGAGAGGTGACAGGCGTTGAAACCAAAAGAAATACCAGACCTGGATGAAGTGAGAAAATGGATTGAAGAATATGGCAAAAGAGTGGTCAACATAAAAGACCAGAAAGGCAGAGAAATGGAAATCATAGAACTACGGGATAGAATAGAAGAGGCTCTTTCTTTCTATCGTGAGCGAGGAGCCTTTATAGCACCCGAAGAAACCCGTTTGGGCAATCTGGATGCTGAATTGCGCAAAATAGCTCCCTTATTTGTGAAAATGGTGGGTGCAAAAACCTTGGAACAGGAAAGAGCCAAACACAACCCACCGAAAGAGCGTTTTTACTGGTGGATAGACCAGATTGTCCGCGAAGAGAAGCGCAAAAGAACCAAAAAAACGCTCACCAGCGTTACGGTAGCACTCGCGGTATTGCTTGTGCTCTACTTTCTAGTATTCCGCCTGCCACCAGCCGAAAAACAATATCTCGACGCGCTGTATGAAGCGGAACAGTTTATTGGTGCCGGAAAGTTTGAGGAAGCATTAGCAAAGTGTGAGGAAGCGCTATCCATTTTTCAAGATCGGCCTACCCCTTACATAATGGCGGGATGCATCTTAGAAAAGCTTGGTGAGGCAGAAAAAGCGCAGTCTTATTTCCAGCAGGCACAGAAACTTTACGACACTGAAGCGGAATTCAAACTGGAAAAAGCCACCTGGTACTTTAGAGTCGGTATGTCAGAAGCAAGCAAAAGAACGCTGGGAGAAATACTGAAAGAGGACCCCGAAAATGTTTATGCCCTAAACCTCCTGGGAGCTATCTACGAAGAGGAAAACAACATCGTTGAAGCGCTCAAAGCCTACCAGAAAGTCCTGGAACTTGCTGAAGAAAAGGGTCTTGACACACTCATACCAGTAACCAAAACCAAAATTGCCATGCTTCAGCTCAAGCTACCCCTCAACGTTCCCTGAGCGCTTTTCTCAAGTGATACTGAGCGAGTGGCCAGAAGGTCAACACCTTCGCCGAGAAGGTTGGAAACCACCACTTCTCCCATTTGAATTGGAGCTTGGACTTCGACACTCTTTAAAAATTCCATAAGAGCAGGAATTTTCTCTTTTGGAAAAGGATGGGAAGTTTTGACTGGTAAGCGGCGAAGCTTGCTGCCTTTAAGTTTAACCGTGGTGGTAACCACTCGGCGAGGACAGGAAATTTCAGCAATTGCATATTCTTTTCCCCTGGAACAGCCACCCTTCACCTCCCAGGAGTCGCCCTGCCCTCTGACCACTTCCAGGGTACAACCCTGGGGACAAACTATGCAAATCATCTTACGATAATCCCTGGATTTCTTCTCCAGTAATTTCAACTGTTATCTCTCCCCCTTCTTCAGGCCAGGGAATCCGCCTTGACTCTAAACGTAGCATCTCACTGGGTCGGCACACAGGCACTGGAAAAGTGTAGAAAACTTTCCCCTTAAAGGAAAACAGCAAGTGAGCCTTGTTCAGCGCCCTATAAGCACGAATAAAAAGCATCCCTTGCCGGGGATTGCAAAGATAATGAGGCAAAACAATTTGAATCCCTTCACCAGGTAGCAAGCGAAAACGGGGAGTGCGCTTTTCGCTTTCTTTCCAGTGTTTCCCCGCAATTTCACCCACCAGAGTTACATAATCAACCAGGTCAAAAACCGCCACCACGTTACCGCAGGCAAAAAACCCCTCACGCATAGTTGCAAATCGTTCATCAATATAGGGACCACCGCTTCGCTCACAAAGAGGTATACCAGCCTGGCGGGAAAGTTCGTTTTCGGGAATCAGACCTACCGAAAGAAGCACTGTATCGCAGGGAATGGCCTCCTCGGTTCCTTTTATAAACTGTCCCTTTGAGTCAACCTCACACACTACTACCCCTTCCACCCGCTCCTCACCATAGATGTAAGATACGGCATGAGAAAGCAAAAGGGGGATGTCAAAATCCAGAAGACACTGCACATAATTTCTTACCAGCCCACTCAAGGTGGGTCTGATTTCAACCACCGCTTCTACTTTTGCTCCTTCAAGAGTCAACCTTCTTGCCATAATCAACCCTATGTCACCAGAACCAACAATGACAAATCGCTTTCCCGGAAGATATCCCTCCACATTGACAAGATACTGGGCAAGGCCTGCAGTAAAAACTCCTGCAGGGCGACCTCCCGGAATGTTAATCATGCCCCGGGTTCTCTCTCGACAACCCATACTCAGAAAAACTGAACGAGGCCTAAATTCAAAAATTCCACCCCGCTGAACCGCGGTGACTCTTCGATCTGGAGAAAGGCGTAAAACTGGAGTTTCCAGCAATACTTCCACGCCTGTTCGCTTCAAAGCCTGAGCGAAGCGCTCCGCATACTCAGGACCGGTAAGTTCCTCACCAAATTTATGCAGGCCAAAGCCAGAATGGATGCACTGATTGAGAATGCCTCCCAGCTCTTCCCCTCGTTCCAGAAGAAAAACCCTTCTGGCTCCATTTTCCCAGGCAGAAAGTGCCGCCGCCATGCCGGCTGGGCCTCCACCAATAATCACCGCGTCAGCGTCAAAGCACTTAGGCAGAAAAGTTCACCTCCTTGGTCTCACCCGCAAGAAGCCAGGAACGCTTTCCTGATTTAACCAGACTTCGATAATCAATGCCCAAAACTTCCATCATGATTTTGGGAAGGTGCATCCCACAAAAACTCCCCTGGCAACGCCCAGCTTGAGTACGAACTCTGCGTTTCAGGCTATCCAGAGTTCGAGCTCCTGGAGAAAAAAGAAGAGCATGTTTTACTTCTGCCAGGGTTACCTCTTCGCAGCGGCAAATAATTTTTCCCCAATCAGGGTCTTGGGCAATAAGCTTTTCCCTTTCCTGGTCAGTGAGTTCCGAAAAAACCGGAAAAGGTTTCCTGTATTCAAAGTTCCTTTTTTCAACCAGACGAAGACCACGCGAACGAAGTAAATCCCCAACGTAAGCCGCAATTCCAAAACAAGAGGTCAAACCTGGTGACTCGATGCCACACAAATGCAAAACTCCTGGAAAACGTTGTGAAAAAAATATGTGAAAATCGCGATCGGGAAGTGTGGGACGCAAACCTGAAAAATGAGTAATACTGTTTTCCAGAGGAAGAGAGGGAACCAGACGACGTGCGCCCTGAGCGACTTCCTCAAGACCCTGAAGGGTAGTCTCTGTGGTATCCGCCTCCTCAAAGTTGGGTCCAGCAAGAATATTCCCTTCAGGGGTGGGGGTTACTAGAATACCCTTACTTTCTGAAGAAGGAACCGGGTAAATAACCCGTTTTACATAGCCAGCAAACATTTTATCCAGCACGAAATATTGACCTCGATAGGCCTTGATTGCCTCTATTTTGTCTCCGCAAAGCCAGGCCAGACGGGAGGAAGAAAGACCAGCACAATTAACCGCAAAGCAAGCAGTGTATTTTTTACCACCAGCATGAAGGGAAACTCTTTTGCCATCTTCTTCAAAAGCAGTTACCTCAGCATCAAAAATAAACTCAACACCATTTTGAAAGGCAGTTTCAGCCAGAGCTACCGTCAGCTTAAAGGGTGAAATAACCCGGGTTTCAGGATCGTAAAAAGCTGCATACACTTTATCGCTAAGGTAGGGTTCAAAATTCTTTATCTCTAAAGGAGTAACGATTTCTCCCGAAGACCCACCCCTTGCCTTGAGAATACGCAAATAAGTCTCTTCCTCTTTCGAAAAAGCCACAGTGAGTGCCCCACAGCGCAGGAAAGAAATCCCCAACTCCTTCTCTGCTTCATCCAGAAGAGGGAGTGAACGTAGGTGAAGTTCGCCCTTCAAAGTGGATGGAGTATGGTAGCTTCGAGCATGGAGAATACCGGTGTTGGCTTTGCTTACTCCACAGCAGATATCCAACTCTTTTTCAAGCAAAAGCACTCGCAAATCAAAGCGCGATAAATACCAGGCAACCGCACATCCCACCACGCCGCCACCAATGATAACCACATCATAGCTTTCGCTCACCAGTAGCGCTACCTCCAACCTTAGTCTACCGTATTATCCACTACATCCCAGCTCTTTATTGAGCAACCACATTTTCTGATAACTCGTGGAAACTCCTTGGGCACCACCGCGTAAAATTTTTACCACGTCGCTCTTTTTGCGAATAAAACCGCCGCAAATAAGCGGAGGAAGTTCCTCCAGTGGAAGGATTCCCTTTAAATGGGGAAAGATGATTCCGGGGAGAATTTCCAGAGCATCGGGAGAAACCTCTCGAACTACGCGCAGCGCAGTACGCAGGGATTCGCTGTCTATGAGGAACAACCTGAAAATGGTTAAAAAACCAGCCTTGCGTGCCAAAGTTAAAGTACGCAAGCGGGTAGTGATGACTCCACTAACAGCTGGAAATTTCTCTTTCAAAAAGCAGAGACCGCTCTCGTCAGAAGCAATGCCTCCAAAAAGATCCATATGCACAAACAGAAAGGGCCGGTACTCCTCAAAGAGCAAAGAAATAGTCTCCAGGTTTTGAATGTCTCCTTCAAGAAGGAAGAAAACCGAACAAAGGTCCAGAGAGACCTTCTGGTTAATCATTAAATCCAGATTCGAAGGCCGCAAAGCGCCAATAACTGGTTTTCTCTTCAGGCTCTCCAAAAAGCTGCTCATCGCAAAAATAAAAGCCTTCCAGAAAGAATACTTCTGGAAGGCTTTCTCCTTTTCTCCACGCCTTTTACATTATAGCATATTTTTTAAAAAGCTGGTTGTAAACTGAACACAAAATGAGCTTTCTTCAGCCAAACTTCGTTTTTTATCCCGTCGGAAGACACAACCAGGAACAAAAAACAAAGAGCTTAGCGTCTCTTAAAATCAAGTGCAGAAAGAAAAATTACGATCAGCAACACAAAATAAACCCAGATGAAATTTCTGGTCCAGAAAGAGTCAGGGTAATCTTGAACCAGCTTGACGTACAAAAAGGGAGCAAAAATCACCAGAAAAACCATGGTGGTAATCATTCTCAAAGGAGAAAACATTTTCATGGTAGAGAATACTCTCTGAAACCGCGCTTTGAAAAAGCAACCAGACCTTCAAAACCTGCCTTTTTCAAAAGTTCCCGAGCCCGGTCAAAATCTCTCCCCACATCTTCAGGGCGGTGAGCATCAGAACCCAGGCAAACTTTTATCCCCATTCGTTGAGCACTTTTTAAAATAGGGAAAGAAGGGTACGCATCCCGAACCATTTTTCTCCATCCCGCAGTGTTTAGCTCCAGCACCATACCCATATCAGCACAGACCGCGAGTGCCTCTTCTTCTTCCGGAATAGGCCGGGTAGGAAAAAGCCCAAATTTTTTAGGGAGGTCAAAATGGGCAACAACATCGAAAAGGCCAGTCTTCATTCCCTCAATCAAGACCCGGTAGTACTTTTTATAAACCAAATCCACAGGATAGCGTTCGAAGAAACGAATATATCTGGGATTGTCGAAGGGCCAGCCGTCTATAAAATGAACTGAAAGCAAGAGGTAATCCCAATCAAACCCCTCCAGTAAATCGGTCAATGCTTTCTCTTTTCCAGGGATATAATCTACTTCAAGACCTAAACGGATTTCAATCGTCCCTTGGTAGAGTTTTTTGAGCTTTTTCACTTCTTCAACATACAGACTCAGCTCTTCCTCAGGAATGGCTGCAATCCTTTTCCGACGGTGAGGAGGGAGAAAGTATTGCGGAGAGTGTCCTGAAAAGCCTATTTCAGAAAGACCTACTTCAATCGCTCTCTGTACGTATTCCTGGTACGTGCCTTGAGCATCTCCGCAGCGAAAGGTATGAATGTGGTAATCACAGAGCATAGCACAAACCCCATAAAAAAGGAGGGAAAAATCCCTCCTTCTTCAAAAAACCAACCTATCTTTTCAAAGAAATCTTGTTACTTGTAATAACCGCTTACTTGACTGCGTCTCTCAGCATTTTGCCTGGACGGAAATAGGGCACCTTGGCAGCAGGAATAACAATCTCTTTGCCGGTCTGTGGATTACGCCCTCTGCGGCTTGCTCTCTCCTTAACGCCAAAAGTACCAAATCCCACCAACTGAACCTTGCCGTTGCTCTTCAGCTCATTTTCCACGACCTTTAAGAAAGCATCTACCACTTTTGCGGTATCCTTTTTAGTGATGTTAACCCCTTCTTTTTTCAGCTCCTCAGCCAATACATTCACAAATTCCTGTTTGTTCACTTTTAGGACCCCCCTTTTACAAATTTAAAATTTTTGTTTCCCTCTACGCCGGAAGTACGATGAAACGTATTGCGGTTTTTTCCGTGTCATCGATTTTTACATCCACAAATGCCGGAATGCATACCAAATCGATGCCACTTGGTGCCAGGTATCCCCTCGCAATGGCTATCGCTTTTACTGCCTGGTTTACAGCTCCTGCTCCTACTGCTTGCATTTCCGCCCTACCGTGTTCACGTATTACCCCAGTTAGTGCTCCTGCCAGAGCTGCCGGTCTCGTTCTTGATGAGATCTTCAAGAGCTCCATAGATGAACCTCCTCAAGCTGAGCTATGCTGCTTCTAAGGGATATCTCTTTTCCCGGACCAGGGAAACAGCTATCCCCCCTCAAATAGGTATTGTAAGCCATATTGCCTTTTTTGTCACTATTTTTGGGCCTTCAAAACAAATTTTCTGCTAATTTTTTCAAAACGACAATCAATTTTCCTGATTCGAGCTTCCCAGCAAAATATTTTTCAATTTGACAAGCAAGTCTCTCTCGTTGGGATAGGTTAGTTTTTGCGTTGCTTCAACAAGCGGAAGCCAGACAACCTGCTGCACTTCATGAAAATCCGGAGACGGCTCCTCAAAAGTCAGGGGCTCTGCCAGGAAATAGTGAACGGTTTCATGAACAAGAAAACCATCCCGATGATAAGAATAGGAAATCTGGCCAGCCTTCCCCTTCAAACGTACTTTCAAACCAGTTTCTTCAGTCATCTCACGCAAGGCACAGTTTTCAAGCTGTTCTCCCACCTCGAGATGACCCTTAGGAAGAGTCCAGGCTCCTGAATCTTTCTTCTGAATCAGTAAAACCTCTATGCCCCTTTTACCTTGACGGACAACGATTCCTCCCGCAGCGACAACGTCTTTTTTTTCTTCCACGATAACCTCCTCCAACCGCAAAAGAACTATACCGGCTGCGGTGTTTTCTGTAAACCTCTTTGCAAAACAAGTGCTCCCCGGGGAACTTCCAACTCCCGTGCCACCGGAACGCACTTGGCTTTCAAAAGGAAGTACACCCTGTCTCGCCTCCAGGAACTCAGGCTTTCAAAATTGGCCTGTCCTTTGGAGATAACCAGGTCTGCTTCTTCCCAAGCCTTTTGCACCTCGGGTAAGGCCTTCTCCAAGTCAATGCCTATTTCTGCCCTGCCGGTGGTTATGATTTCAACTATCGATCCCAGACCTGCCTCTTGAGCATCAAAAAGCGTAGCATCATTAGACATGGGACCACCTTTAACCACAAAAAAGACCTTCTTAGCAGGTGTAATTTCTTCCAGGAAAACCCGGTCAAAAACCACTTCACCAGCGTTGTCCGCTGCATAAAAGATGGATTCTGCCTCTTCCAAATCCTCCAGAAAGGCCTCCAGATGACACCTGCCCCAACCTTCATCAGTAATCTGAGCCAGAATTTTTTCGGGACTAACTTCTCGATACACCCCAAGATCGATAATGTTACCAGCAATGGCAACTTTAACTGCTCGCTCCAGCCTTTCTTCAGGTGGCCCTTCTTCCACAAAGGCTTTAAGGCGAGGATAAAGCTGTAAGGCAATTTGATTGTATTTCCTTTTCTCTTCTCTATAAATATCATCAACGCCAGTCATCGTTTTGGCAACCTGATGAGCAAGAGAAGTCATATAGGCTGGAGTCCATTCAGGGTCTGCGCTGGCGAAACGCTTACAAACCTCTTGGGAAATGCGCCAAACCAGATTCTTAGGAGCTCCAGCAAGCAGCGCTGCTTCTTGGGCCTGCCTGATGTTACAGGAAAAGCATTCCAGTTGAGCCTTCATAACTACCGCACCTCCTGCTACTTACCATTTTTACCATTAACACGGACTTCTCTACCCCGATTTGACTCGCTGCTCCTGAAAAATTGTTGCAATTGCTGTTCATTGCCCAGGACGTAAATTATATCTCCCTTGAGTAACATTTCGTCCGCCGAAGGCGAAACGATGTACTCCTCACCACGCTTAATGGCCAGCACGTTAATACCATACCTGTTGCGCAACTGAGCCTTGCCCAGCGTCAACCCATACAAAAATGGAGGAACCTTTGATTCCACAATGTTGTATCCCGGAAACAGTTCTTCAGTACGAATAGCATTGGGAAGAGCCAAAGTCTTGGCCAGTTTAAAAGCCATATCCTGTTCAGGGAAAATTACCCGGTCTGCCCCAATTTTGCTAAGAATCTTGCCATGCATTTTGTTAATAGCTCGTGCCACAATGAAAGGAACACCCAGCTCTTTAAGAGTAATAGTGGTGAGAACGCTGGATTGAATATCATCTCCAATGCTGACCACAGCTACATCAAAATTTTTAATACCCAGTGCTTCCAACACTTTCTCATCGGTCGTGTCTGCCTGGACGACTTCGGTTATTTTGCCCGCAAGTTCTTTAACCGGTTCTTCCTTGATATCAACGCCCAGTACTGTAAAACCCAGCTTGTAGAGATCCAGAGCCAAACTGCTCCCAAAAACTCCCAAACCAAATACTGCAATCTGCCGCATGCCGGCTTACCTCCACAAATATCAGAAAACCAAGAAACCAGCTACCCTACTTATTTTTCAGCTTTAGCCTGTAACTTTTGCAAAAACTTTTCGCGATTGATTACAAACCTTTCCAGTCGGCCTTCTCCAATTTTTTCGACTTCGTCAAAAGCCTCCGCTTCAAAAACCAGTTTATTCCTGTATATCTCTACCAGGGTAGCACGCACAGTCACTTTCATTCCCTTAGGCGTAGCAGCAACATGGCTCACACTGACCCGGGTGCCTACACTGATATACCCCTCCGGAAGATGATTCTTAACCGCCTGGTGTGCTGCGTTGTCCATAAGCGAAACCAGCATAGGAGTGGCGAAAGCGGGAACCATATCCGGATCAAAGCGGTCAGCAGTATTTTCGTCATTCACTGTCGTCTCAACAACACCCGTCAGACCCACCCTCAAATCACTGGATTTCATTGGCAGACTTTCCTCCTCTTTCCTGCAAAGTATTCTCAGAGTCTTCTTCTTTATTATCGGTACCTTCCGAAATTTCTCCATCCTGACCATTAGAAACAGCAGTATCAGGAAGCTGCAAAATGCGATCGATGTCCTCTTTACCCAGTACTTCCCTTTCTATAAGTTCCATCGCAAGACTATCAAGCTTATCGCGGTAACTGGTAAGGATAGAGCGAGCCTGTTGATATGCCCGATCAATAAGTGCTCTTACTTCCTTATCAATGGCATAAGCTATCTCTTCGCTGTAATTGCGATCTTCAGCAATATCCTTGCCTAAAAACACTTCCTTGTGTCTTCTGCCCAGAGTCAGTGGACCAAGAATTTCGCTCATCCCATATTCACAAACCATTTCTCGAGCAATTTCGGTAGCCTTTCTCAGGTCGTCATGAGCCCCAGTCGTGACATCATTAAAAACCAGTTCCTCAGCCACCCGACCCCCCAGCAGGATGGCAAGTTTGGTGAGCAACTCCTGTTTGCTAATTAAATACCTGTCCTCAGTGGGAAGCTGTAGTGTGTAACCCAGTGCTGCTCCACCTCGAGGAATGATGGAAATCTTGTGAACCGGGTCACTGTTGGGAAGGGCTTTGGCCACCAGGGCATGACCTGCCTCGTGATAGGCTACGATTTTCTTTTCTCTTTCGCTGATGATAACATGACGCCTTTCCGGACCAGCAACCACCTTATCAATAGCCGCTTCCAGCTCTTCCATCCCGATAACCTCTTTACCTTTGCGCGCCGCAAACAAGGCAGCTTCATTCACCAGGTTAGCCAGGTCCGCTCCCACAAAGCCCGGAGTCCTGCGCGCCAGAATGCGAACGTCTACGTCTTTAGCAAGCGGTTTCCCTCGCAGATGCACCCGCAGTATAGCTTCTCGAGCAGCTACATCAGGACGGGGAACAGCAATGCGTCTGTCAAACCGACCAGGGCGCAAAAGCGCAGGGTCCAGAATGTCAGGACGATTGGTAGCCGCAATCAGGATTACTCCCTCGTTGGGGTCAAAACCATCCATTTCAACCAAAAGCTGGTTGAGCGTCTGTTCCCGCTCGTCATGACCACCACCGAGACCCGCTCCCCGGTGGCGACCCACTGCGTCAAGTTCATCAACAAAAACGATACAGGGAGAATTCCTCTTAGCAGTGGCAAATAAATCTCTGACTCTCGCGGCACCTACGCCAACAAACATTTCGACAAAGTCTGAACCGCTGATGCTGAAAAAGGGTACGCCAGCTTCTCCAGCCACCGCACGCGCTAACAACGTCTTGCCAGTACCCGGCGGCCCATAAAGCAATACCCCCCGGGGGATACGCGCTCCAATACGCTGGAACTTACGGGGATTCTTCAGGAAGTCAACCACTTCCTGCAGCTCTTCTTTCACTTCGTCCACACCGGCAACGTCGCGAAAAGTAACCTTCACTTTTTCAGGGTCCACCATCTTGGCGCGGCTTTTAGCAAAAGAAGTTACTTTGCTCCCTCCCTGGAGCTGCTGCAAAAGGAAAATCCAAACCACAATCAGAAGTACAGTGGGAAAGAGCGAACTCAATATTCTGGCCCACCAGGAAGGCTCTGCTGGAGGTTTGGCTTCAATCTCAACATTGGCATTGCGCAAAATGCTGATTAGCTCTGGATCTTCAGGAGCATAGGTGGTGAAACGTGTGCCATCGTAAAGTTCTCCATAGATGTTGCGGTCCATTATGGTTACCCTTACCACCCGATGCTGATTGACCGCTTCCAGAAATTCGGTGTAATTCATCACCAGGGGTGGAGTTTCTCGCTGCATGAGAGAAGTAGCCAGCGAGATGATGATAATCAGAAAAAGGAGGTAAAACCCTAAATTGCGGTAAAACCTCCCGTTCGGGTAATTGGTATTCAACCTCACCGGATCAACTCATCCTCCATTTCTACCTTGTAAACTCAGGCTGATAATATTCTGGTTTCAACACAAAAATAAAGGGATAATTACGATACTTTTCAGCAAAATCCAGCCCATACCCCACCACAAAAAGGTTGGGAATCTCAAAACCCACGTAATCTATTTTCAAATCCGGAACTAAACGCCGCTCTTTTTTGTCAAGCAGAGCACAAACCCTCAGACTGGCTGGATTTCGCGTGGAAAGCACTTCCAAAAGGTGTTTCAGGGTAAGACCGGTGTCAACAATGTCTTCCACAATCAAAACATCAACACCGGTGATCGACTTGTCGAGGTCCTTTAAAATTCGCACCACTCCACTCGATTCCACGCTGCCCCCATAACTTGATATCGACATAAAATCAACACTAAGCGGGAGCTTTATATTCCTGATCAAATCGGCCATAAAAATAAAAGCGCCCCGCAAAATCCCCACCACTCGCAAATCCTTGCCCTGGTAATCTCTGGTAATTTGTTCCCCAAGCTCTCTTACTTTTTGCTGAATGTCTTCATGGGGAATAAGTACTCTTTCAATAAAGCTATCCTGGTCAGACATCATGGCAACCTCACACCTTGCAAAGGATAAAGAGCATACGCTTGCTATTTTCCTTAACCTTTACTCGTTCGTCAAGTGCAATCCCAGGAATCCAGATTATCTTTTCTGCATCACAAAAAAGGGGTAAACTCCTCCGCCATTCCCAGACAACACCCATTTTCTGAAAAAGCTCCTTCACTTTTATTTCCTTGCCCCGATAGATTATTCTATCTCCAGAACGAAAATTGCGCACCCTGAGAGGAAGGCGCAGGGTATCAAAATCTAAAATCGCGCTCCAGCGGCCAGGCTTTTCCCTCGTTTCTACCTCACATTTTCCCGCATCCAGCAATTTACTCTCCACATGCAAGCCAAGGTCTTCAAAAAAACATGTACCGGGAACTTCCAGAAAACGTTCCCAATCAGGATAAGAGAGTAAAGGTAACGCAGTAGGACTGCCGAAAATTTTTCCTTCTTTTATGAAAACCTCAAACTTACCCGGCAAATCCATTTTTCCTCTGCCCCTTTTTATTAAACGCACCAGAGCCTTTAGGTGTTCCTGACTTATCTCCAGAAGATCTCCTCTTACCTCTTTTATAAAAAACCTTACCGCATCGAACAGTAAATCTGGAGGCAAATTGAGCAAGGCACTCAAGGGAAGGGACACCAGGTTGCCCTTTCGCTCAACAGGAAGCGAGATTTCCGATTTCCTTTCCTCTATAATCCTCTGCACATTTTCAGCAAGACGAAACAGCGCCCTTTGAAAGTCGGGGTTAAAAACCTCTTCAAGAAAGGGCATCGCCAGGTGGCGCACCCGGTTTCTGAAGAAGGTCAGCCTGAAATTAGAGCTGTCCTCGATAAAGGGAATCTCTTTCTCACTTAAAAACTCAAGTATTTCCTTTCTCTCCACAAAAAGTAGAGGACGAATGTACTTGCCAGCAGCAGGCTTCATTCCTTTTAAACCATCCAGGCCACATCCTCTCAAGATATTCATAAACAAGGTTTCTGCCTGGTCGCCAAGGTTGTGCCCTAAGGCTACCACATTTGACCCAGTTTCAGCAGCAACCTGTTCAATAACTTCATAGCGGACCCGGCGAGCAATCTCCTCCAGTGAACCCTTTTCCTGTTCCCAGAGTTTTAAAACCCCTCTCCGCACCACTACAATCGGAAGTCGGCGTTCCAGAGCCCAGCGAACACAAAAACGTTCGTCCCTTAAGGCTTCCTCTCCCCGCAAGCCATGATTGAGGTGCAAAAGTACCAGCGCAAAATTCTTCTTTCTCTGGATGCATCGGAGGACTTCCGCCAGTGCTACCGAATCAGGACCACCAGAGAAGGCAACCAGAACTTTGTCCCGAGGATGAATCAGTGAGTAAAGGTCTATGAAATGGGAAACACGCTCTACTAAATCTGACACCAGGCACCAGATCGAAAGGCTAAAATAATATGGTGGCGGTGCAGGGATTCGAACCCCGGACGCTCCGGGTATGAGCCGGATGCTCTAACCATCTGAGCTACACCGCCACAAGCACTTTATATTATATCGCTATAGCCCGAAAATGACAAGAAGTGCACCAAAGCACGATAGTATCAATTTATTGTAGGGACCCCAATTCCAATTCTTTCCCTTCTCTGGCTTTGCTTCTTTGAGTCCCACTTATCCAGGGGGTGCTGGTAGCAGGGTCTTTGGAAGTTCACATTACCAAAAGGCAACCGGATGCTTCCTAGACCGCTTTTGCGCATTATCCTGAAGGGCCCTCCTCTGGCTCTATCCTGGCAGACTTCCCGATTTTATGATATTTACTTTGTTCCTCATCCACAAATAATACGCTTATCTTATCCCGCTGAGATGGTAAAGTCTTTTTATCTACACTAACTTGAAAAATGCATCACCAAGGGTAAGACAATGTGGAATTGATATATATTCCCGAAATACAGAGCCTTCAAACACCAAACCCTCAAAATATGTCGGATTTTGTCGATTAGATTCGATAAAAACGTGCGTTTTTATCTAACGCCTTAGATAAATTCGAACGAATGTGATAAAATGAACCACAGCAAACCATCAAGGAGTGAGCATGGTGCAAGTTGACGAGCTTTACCTTATGAACCCGTGGTGGCGCGACCCAAAGGCGATACATGGTGACCGACACATTGGAGCTTTCGAGGGAAGTACCTTTAAATACTATCCAGAAAAGTTATTCAATGAAATCTCCCCAGAAAGACCCGGGATATACACCATAAGGGGACCACGTCAGATAGGGAAAACAACTTTTCTGAAACTTTACATTCGAGAGCTCGTAAAAAGAGGCATAAATCCCTCGAATATCTGCTTTTTCACCTGCGATGGCATAAACGACAGATTTGCGCTGATAGACACCATAAAGACTTATTCCCAAATTTTTGCAAGGAAAATTCAGGAAATCAGATATCTCCTTATAGACGAAATTACAACCATAGAAGATTGGCAGAAATCAATGAAGTATTTGGTAGATATTGGCTTGTTAGAAGACTGTCTCCTTGTTCTCACAGGGTCTTCTGCTTACGACTTGAAAAGATCCAGCGAGAGGTTGCCTGGAAGAAAAGGATACGGCAAAGATTTGGTCTATACCCCCATCACTTTCAGAGAATTTCTGAAGAACCTGGGCGTGCATGTTGATGGAAAAACAATGGAAGAACTTCTCTCCCTTTCCGCTCAAGATCTGAAAACACTTTACCTTAAAAATGGCTTTTTAAAGGAATACTTTCTGAAATACCTGAACACGGGTGGCTTCCCAAAAGTTATAGACGACTTTTTGAGCCTGGGTAGAATCAGTGAGCAAACGAAAAACATTTATCGAGATTTCATTTTAGGAGACGCAGAAAAATACCTGGGTTCGAGAGCCAATATACTGGAAATATTTAGGAAACTTCCAGCCATTGTTGGGCAGAGATTCTCCTGGAATTCCCTCGTCAACCTTTTTATGGGTGCTATACAAAGTGTTGATACGGTTCAGAAATACCTTGAGTACCTGGGTTACAGCTTCATTCTGGCAAATATTTTCTTCGTCGACGTTTCCAAAAGAACCATTAGATACAAAAAGCAGAAAAAGGTCTATCCGTGTGATAAGGTAATTGCCGACATCATCTCTGAAATCAGTGGAAAAGAGATCGGACTCCCTCAACTTATAGAGATGTTCACACTCAGACATCTCATAAAAGACGAGAATCTCATTCCCCATGGTATGAACCTATACAATGGACCATTTTTCTGGTACTCAGACCGTGGAAACGAAATCGACTTTGTTTATGAGCACAATGGAAGCCTGGTACCAGTTGAAGTAAAATACCAAAACAAAATCAACAAATCAGATTATTACGGAATGAAGCGCGTTTTCGGGAAAGGCGTTCTCATCACTCAAGATATGGTTTTCAAGGACGAAAATATCATCGGAATCCCTGCCTGGCTGTTTTTTGCAGTGTTTGAAGAAGCATGAATTATTGCGCTTTATTTCTCTTTGTGAACCGGAAGCTTCCAAAGCGATAAAACAAATTTATAGTCTTCAACGATCAAATGTAGTACCAGGGCAGGATATAAACTCCCCTTGCTAATTGAATGACCTTCTCCGATGGGCAAACGATATATGCAACATTCGCATTTAACTCTTTTTTTGCTGATACTATCTTTTTGATGTCGCTCAAAGAAGGTTTGTCTGATGCCTTTACCTCAAAAAGGGCTACTTCTTTATTCAGAGTAACGACAAAATCTAAATCGAAATTTTTCTCTCTGAGATAAAATATCTGTGCGTCAAAGAGATCAGCCTGTATTTTGAGCTGGTAATAAACGAAATTTTCCAGAAGTTTCCCAAACCATTCCCTTTCTGGATCTATCTTGAGAAAATGTCTTACCAGTGCAGAATCTATAACATAAACTTTTTTCCTCTTTCGCAAACTCTTTCTCAACGAACCATATCGCGTAATCTTTTCCATAACCATTAGGCTCTCCATAACAGATAGGTACCGGTACACGGTTGCTTGTGATATGCCTATGTGCTTTGCTATCTCTGTCTCGTTCAAAAGGGAAGAGATTGTGGAAAAACTTTCGACGAGGAACGAGGCGAAAGCCGAAAGATCGATCACCCCCTGGAGAGTTCTGAATTCTTTCTCCATATATGTAGAAACGTATGTCGCATACCACTCACGCCAGTTTTTCTCCATGAAGAACGCCCGGGGAAACAATCCTCTGGCGAAAACTTCTCTTAAATCAAAATCCGGTGGCTTTACGTCCAGAATTTCTCCCTTTAGCAGATATGAAAGTGTAGGACCTCTTTCTACTACTTCTCCTATAGAAAATGGATAGAGTTTCAAATAAACTGCTCTACCGGCAAGACTTTCTGAAATTTCTTTTGACAGCAAGAGAGCAGAAGACCCCGTCAGAACAAAACGACGATCTCTCTCGGAATCAACAATTTCCTTTACAACAAGGAGTATATCGGGCAATCTTTGAACCTCGTCGATTAACACCATCTCTGAATCCGGTATCACGGCTTTTGGATCTTCACGCGCCAGGTGAAGCGTATAGACATCATCGAAATTAAGGTAGTACGCATCAGGAAAAAGATTTTTAATCATTGTGGTTTTTCCGACCTGTCTGGCACCTACCACAACTACAACCTGAAACTGCTGCAGCAAATTCTTTGCTCTCTCTTCTACCCACCTATGAACATACATACTCTAACTCCATTCGTATTATGAATAAAAATTATTCAAATCACGAATAGCTTATCATGAAGCACCAAAAAGGTAAAGGCTTACCCTGATGATAGCGTCGATTCATTTCAGAGCCTCAATTCTAACTCTTCCCTTCTCTGACTTCGCTTCTTTGAGCCTCGTTTATCCAGGAAGTGCTGGTAGCAGGTTCTTTGGAAGTCCACATTGCCAATTGTCAAAAGGAAACCGGATGCTTTTTGGGCCATTTCTACGCATTACCCTGAAGGACTCTTCTCTGGCTCTATCCTGGTGGACTTCCCGATTTTGTGATATTTACTTTGTTCCTCATCCACAAATAATACGCTTATCTTATCCCACTGAGATGGTAAAGTCTTTTTATCCACGCTAACTTGAAAAATGCATCACCAAGGAGAAGACAATGTGTAATGGATATTTCCGAATCCTACGAATAATTAACGGTATAAACTCCTCTAAAATATGCTGCTTTAGCAACCTTTTCTCCACTACACACAAGCAACTCAAACTACTCAAGTGCCACAAATTCTTCCCATCCCCCATGAATATTGCAAAAAACGAGTACAAAAATGCCTGAAAATTCATCTATGTTGACATGGACGCTAACTACAGGAAAGCTAATGGTCGGTGTGAAATTAAAAGTGGCAATGTGAGAAAGCTGTCTGTTTCTTTTGTGTACCCCTAAAAGCTGAACACAGGTTATATAGTGCTCCAGGGTGTTGGGGTGGGGAGTTTCTTTGCCTACGGTTACCTTAACTATGGGGCAACTACACTGATCACACTTCTCGATCTCCACCGCAGGGAGATGCTTTTCCCAGCCCGGGGCGTCCTTTTGCAATAACTCTCCAAAACGCACATTTACCACCTCCTGCCCTTTGTAAAATGTTAATGCTTCTGATTGGAGAAAGCAACCATTTTGAAAAAGCCGAACTTTGTGGTAGATTGGTGCAACAGAGGAGGTGAATCTTTTGAAGTGTACTCGATGCAAGCAGGAAGCAGTGATGAAACTGAAAAGGCACAACTCCTCCTTTTGTCCTGAATGTTTCGACATTTTCTTCAGCCGCCAGGTTGAACAGGCCATAAAGAAAAACCGCATGTTCAGCAGGGAAGAACCAGTACTGCTTGGAGTATCTGGAGGTAAAGACAGTATGAGTCTCTGGTTCTATCTACACCAGGCAGGCTATAAGGCGCAGGCTGTTCACTTTGACCTGGGCATGGGAGAGTATTCCCTGCGTTCCAGAGAAATAGTGGAAGGGTTTTCAAAACAACACCAGCTTCCACTTGAAGTCATCGAGGTAAAATCTTTAATCAACTATTCAATCCCGGAAGTGACTAAAAAAGTGCGCAATCGCCCCTCCTGCTCAGTATGTGGAATGATTAAAAGGCACCTGCTCAATCGTTACGCCTGGGACAACCATTTCTCGGTTTACGCCACCGGGCATAATCTTGACGATGAAGCAGCAACCTTGCTCGGTAACATCCTGCACTGGCAGGATGGCTATTTAGCTCACCAAAGTCCAGTTTTACCCAGCCCTCATCCTAAAATGGTACGCAAAGTAAAGCCCTTTTACACACTGACTGAGGAAGAAATACGCTGGTATGCCAGACTCCACGACATTCCTTTCATAGCAGAGCGTTGCCCCCTTTCCAAAAGAGCAAAAAGCTTCCACTACAAGGAAGCTCTTGATTTTCTGGAGGAGAAATCTCCGGGCACCAAGCACATGTTTTTACTGGGTTTTTTGGAACGGAGAGATAGGTATTTTGCCAGCAATCAGGAAAAAGTAGAACTTGGTGAGTGTTCACGGTGTGGCATGCCCACCACGCTTGAGGTGTGCTCCTTCTGCCGCCTTATGGAAAGACTCGACTCTCAAAAAGAAAGGAGCGAGGAAAACAATGCTCATCATGGCAGTGAATAGCGGTGGTTCTTCTATCAAATACGAAGTCTTTGATATCCGGGAAAACAGTTTTCGCTCTCTTCTTAAGGGTAATTTGAAGCGTCTTTACCGAGAAGATGCTCACCTGGAGCAGAAAACTCCTGATGGCAAAACCGTTAGAAAAGAAATTCCCCATGCGGATCATGAAAAAGGACTGAGGTTCATTGTGGAAGAACTCGGCTCTCCACAAAGTGCTATTCAGGACATCTCTGCTCTGGAAGCAGTAGGCATAAAGCTTATCAACGCAGGTAAAGAATTCACTTCGACCTGCCTCATTGACCAGAAAGTCATTGAAGCTTTACAGAACTATTCCTCAGTAACCATGGTCCACAATCCCCCGGCACTGTTGGCTATAGAAATTTTCAGAAAAATTTTGCCCCAGACTCCTCTGGTAGGAGTCTTTGAAACCAGTTTCCACAGGAGCATTCCAGAAGCCCATCGGGCGTACGGCCTTCCCTGGGAGCTGTGCCAAAAGCACGGAATAGAAAAACTTGGCTTTCATGGCAACTCCCATCGCTACATTGCAGAAAGGATTCAAGCGCTTACCACTTTCAGCAAAAAAGTTATCTCCTGCCATCTGGGGAGTGGCTGCAGCGTCTGCGCCATCAAAGACGGCAAATCTTTTGATATATCAAGCGGTTTTACGCCCCAATCAGGAACCATCATGTCAACCCGTCCTGGAGACTTCGACCCCCAGGTCATCACCTTCTTGCAGGAAAAAGAGGGCTTCACTCCTCAAGAAATCGACCAGCTTTTGACCCGAAAATCCGGGCTTTTGGCCATCTCTGGTAAATCTGCAGAAATGTGGGAACTGGAAAAACTTGCCACCGAAGAAAAGGATAAGAGAGCCGAATTGGCTATAGAAGTGTTTGTGTACCAGGTAAAAAAGTACATTGGTGCTTTCTTTGCACTCATGAACGGCGTTGACGCACTGGTTTTCACCGGAGGAATTGGTGAAAATGCTCCCTCAATTAGAGAACGTATCGCTTCAAATCTCGATGCGCTGGGAATTGCCATCGACCACGAGAAAAATCAGCAAACGGTCGGCCAGGAGAGAAAAATCAGTTCGCCAGATAGTAAGGTTGAGGTGTGGGTTATTCCCACCAATGAAGAATTGATGGTAGCCAGAGAAGTGTATCACCTGTTAAAACAACAAAAATAAGGAGGGAAAGCCATGAAAAACGCTGGAGATTACCATGATCTGGGCTTCAATTGCTGTGAGTCAGTACTGCTGGGAGCGAGTGAACTTTTGGGAGTAAAAAGCGAACTCATCCCCAAAATAGCCACCGGTTTTGGAGGAGGAATAGGGCACACTGGGAGAATATGCGGTGCGATAACCGGAGCAGTTATGGCACTGGGTATAAAATATGGAAGAACCTCTCCTCAGGATAAACACACCCGGGATCAGCTTTATCTCAAAACTGAAAAATTCTTGCAGGATGTGGAAAAAGAGCTGGGTTCGCTTAACTGTATAGACCTTATTGGAGTGGCCCTCAACACCGAAGAAGGCTTGCGTGAATATCGAGAGAAAAACTTGAGAGATAAATGCCACGAAATCATTGAAAAAGTAGAACAAATACTCAGAACCTACCTCACAGAGTAGCTGGTGTTTCAAAACACCAGCTACTCTGTATCAACTCACTTTTTGCGCCTCTTGTAAAAGGGAGCAAGAAAGTAGGGCACTTTCTGATATTCTCGATAAAACTCTTCATAAAGGCCTGCCGCAGGAGAGGGATTGAAACATCTGGTCTCTACTTTAACCGTCTCTTTAGCTTCCGATAGGTTCTTTGCATCGCCAACTCCTATTTTGCAGAAAAGAGATGCCCCCAGAACCGTGGCTTCCTCGCAAGAAGTAGTAGTAACTGGCAGGTTTAAAACATCCGCTCGAATTCGGTTCCACAACTCATTCCTGGCGCCCCCACCAACCACTCTCAGACCACGAGGTGAAAAGTGATACACTTCTTCAATTGCTTCCTTGGCCTGTCGCAACTGGAAAGATAAGCCTTCCAGCGTGGCCCGGAAAAGCTGAGCCCGGCTCGAAGTTAATCCCAAACCAAGAACGGTGCCTTCTGTACCCTGGGGCTTGTTGGGTCCAGAAGGCATGAAAGAAGGAACCACCACCACTCCATTGCTCCCGGGAGGGACACTAAGCGCATCCTGAATCATAATCTGGTAGATCTGGGGGTCGTCTTTCACATCCGAGAAAAGATTTCTTCTCACCCATTCCACAACTCCCCCAGCAATCATCAGCATCTGGGGATTCCAGTATCCATCCTCGGCATCAAGTTCTATCAGCATGCCCAGCTCAAAAGCTTTGCGAGAAGCCAGATATTTCTTGGAGCGGAAAGCCGCTATCTCCCAGGTGCCCGAACTCAGAATCAAATCTTCCTCGCCAGCTAATGAACCTACCAGCGCAAATTGCGTATCATGACCGCATACAACAACCGGGGTACCCACCGGTATTTGAGTTTCCTGGCTGGCTTTATCATGAATCTTTCCAATCACTTCTCCCGGATAAACAAGAGGCGGGAAAAATCCTGGGTCAAGCCCTACCAAATCCAGTAATCTCGACGACCACTTTCTTTCCTGAAGATCAAGAAGCATTGAGGTCGAAGCAGAAGTAAAATCCAGAAACATTTCCCCACACAACCGAAAACTCAAAAGACCTGGCATCATCAAAAAAGTATCAGCTTCCTCCAGAGCTTGTGGGGCATTTTCCTTGAGCCAGAGAAACTTCAAAAGGGTATTGAAAGGCAAAACCTGATAACCAGTGATTTCAAAAGCCTCCCAGGGATTTATCAGCTGCTCTATCCTGGTCACCCAGGAAGAAGTACGACTACACTGCCAGGAAATGACCGGATAAGTCAGGGTACCGTCTTTTTTGACCGGGGCTCCGTCAGCTCCAAAGGTGGTTACTGCAACTGCTCTAACTCCCTTGCCAACTTCCCCTACAACCTTGCGAATGGCTTTGCAGAAAATGTCCCACATTTCCTCAATATCCCATATCAAAAATTCAGGATTTTCCTCTTGAGGGCGGGGAGCATTGGGAAAAGAAGCCACGGAAAGAATTTTGCCCTCTTCGCTGATAGCCACAGCACGGAGACTGGTCGCGCCACAATCGAGAATCAGAAAATACTGAGCTTGCATGCAACTAACCTCCTTTATATCCAGGGTTCCTTAGAAAACCTGCGCACTGACACCTCATCAATAACCGCATTGCCTCGCTTGCTAATCAAAAACCACACAATTTCAGCAATCTCCCGGGGAGGAACCAAAATTGAAGGATCCAGGTCCGGACGCATGGAGGTAATCATCTCTGTAGCCACACCACCTGGAGAAACCACGTGAACTCGAATCCCGTCTTTATGAACTTCCCGCGCCAGAACCTTGCTAAAGCCAAGCAGGGCGTGTTTGGAAGCCGTATAAGCCCCCTGGTTTACATAGCCTTTGTAGGCAACCACCGAAGCAATGTTCACAATGGTAGGCACCTGCGAACGACGAAGGTAGGGAAGCGCTGCCTTACAGATTAAAAATGGAGCCCGCACATTAACCGCCATTTGCAAATCCCACTGCTCGAGAGTGGTCTCTTCCAAAGAGGCGGGAAAAGCTATTCCAGCATTGTTGACAATAACATCGAGTTGACCAAAGTGCTCCACAGTTTGCTCGACCACCTTTTGCGGAAAGAAAGGATCGCTCAAATCCCCAGCGCAAATCAGGGCCCTTGCTTCAGAAAGAGTATGTTCTGTGCAAAAAGCGAGCAAGGCGTCCTGAGAACGTGCAACCAGGGTAAGACGCAGACCCTGACGGGCAAAAAGCTCTGCAATGGCCCGTCCTATACCACGGCTTGCTCCAGTCACCACAGCCACTTTATCTCTCCACTCCACTCCCTCCATTGCAAAACCTCCCCAAAAGCCATTTTGTTCTCAACTCTACCAGGAATAAACAACCTCAGTAATAAGTTTACATTAAAATACGCAATAATTGGTCTTGTTTGGGAAAGGAGGAGCAAAGAAGTGCCCAGGATTGAAATTGCCCCTAACGTCTTCTGGATAGGTGTAAACGACTATAACACGGAGCTTTTTGAAGGCCTGTGGCCAGTAAGTGAAAAAGGTGTATCCTACAACTCCTATCTTCTCAAAGATCAGAAAAACGTTCTCATAGATCTGGTAAAGTCTTCCTATTTTGATGAGTTCCTTTATCAAATAAAACAGGTCATAGAACCCCGAGATCTCCATTACATTGTGGTCAATCACATGGAACCAGACCATAGCGGAACCCTGAGTCTCTTGCGAGAAGTAGCACCACAAGCAACCATTCTCTGCACGCCTCAGGCTCAGCCAATGATACAGGCTTTCTACCACCTTGAAAAAGGAATACAAACTGTTCAAGACGGCGATGAGCTGTCCTTGGGCACCAAAAAATTGCAGTTTTTTTTCATCCCCTTTGTGCACTGGCCAGAAACTATGGTAACTTTCGAACAATCTTTCGGCATTCTTTTTTCCTGCGATGCCTTTGGGGGCTATGGTGCTCTGAAGGGAACAATCTTTGATGACCAGTGCCAAAATCTGGATTTCTACATCGACGAAGCCCTGCGCTACTATGCAAACATTGTTGCCAAATTCAGCGCTATGGTCAAAAAAGCCATTGCCAAACTGTCCGACATCAAGCCCAACGTGGTAGCCCCTTCCCATGGTTTGATTTGGAGAGGCAATCCTCAGCAAATTGTGGAACTGTACCAGAAGTGGGCCGATTTCCAGACTACTGGCGGCGAAGCAGGCGTCACTCTGCTTTATGGAACCATGTACGGGGCCACCGAAAAAGCAACCGAAACCTTCATGCAGGGACTGCTGAAAAGTGAAGTTCCATTTGAAGTTTTCGACGTACGGAAAATTCATCCCAGCTATATCCTCAAAACCCTATGGCAGAATCGCGGGGTCGCTGTAGCGGTACCCACCTACGAAACCGGTTTATTTCCTCCCCTTGCACACCTTCTGGACCTCGCTAAACGGAAGGGGATAGCTGGCAAAAAAGTGGTCTACCTGGGCAGTTTTGCCTGGTCTGGAGGAGCTAAACGGGAGTTAGAGAAGTGGTGTGCTGACTTGAACTGGGAAATGATAGATAGTCTGGAATTCAAAGGAAATCCTACTATTCAGGAATTTCAGAAAGTAGAAGAACTGGGAAATAGGTTTGGTAAAATGATAAAACAGGTGTCCATTTAAAAAATCCGAAAGGAGGAAGTGGAAATGTTGAGCAAAAAACTCGAAGAAGCCTTAAACGAGCAAATCAAAAACGAACTCTACTCGGCTTACCTCTACCTGGCCATGGCTGCTCAGTGCGAAGCCCAGAATCTGAACGGTTTTGCCCACTGGCTTAAGGTTCAGGCTAAAGAGGAAATTGGCCACGGTATGAAAATTTATGACTTTGTCAACGACCGGGGAGGAAGGGTTATTCTGAAAGCTATCGAGCAACCCCCGGTGGAATTCGGCACTCCTTTAGACATGTTTAAAAAGGTACTGGAGCACGAGCAAAAAGTGACTTCCATGATTAACCAGCTCTACGAGCTCGCCAAGCAAGAGAACGACTACCCAGCCCAGGTAATGCTGCAGTGGTTTATCGATGAGCAAGTGGAAGAAGAGAAGAATGCTTCCTACATCCTGGCCCTGCTGAATTACACAGAAGGCAAAGGTCAGGGTCTTGTGCTGCTAGACCGAGAACTTGGAAAAAGAGAAGGATAAATAACTGGTTGGAGGGGGTTATTCCCCCTCCTTTTTAGGGGGCCTTCTATAGCAGAGGGCTCGTGCTATGGCCACTGTTTCTTCACCTTCTTCTGCGTTACAAAATACCCGGATATCGTAAATGCCAGTTTTTCTGGTTAGTGCCACTTCTTGTGCTTCGGCAATTAAGGAAGCCTCTTTAACCGGTTTAATGTAGTTAACCTGCACACTCATGGCTACTGCATCCTCAAGGTGGGAATTGCAAGCCAGCTCAAAAGCTTCATCAATGAGAGCAAAAATGCATCCTCCGTGCACCACATCGAAAATATTGTAATAGCGAGCGTCGGCCTCAAGCTTTACTCTGGCGTAACCTTCTCTGAGTTCCAGAAGTGAAAAGCGGAATAAATTAGCGAAGGGCTCTTTCTGAAAGCGTTTCTTGAGCTGTTCCAGTTTCTGAGTACTCACAACCAACCTCAAAAAAAGAATTGGCTGAGAGGGGTGGATTCGAACCACCACTACGTGATCCAGAGTCACGCGTCCTACCCTTAGACGACCTCTCAGCTCAGGCAAGCATTATCTTATCATTCTCAAGCCCTTTTTTCAATACCCAACTGGCTCAAGCTGAAAAGCGCTTCAGGGAACAAGGTGCAATTTACCACCAAAACAGGAATTTAAGCCCCCAACCGGGGTTTTAAAAAGTAAACCAAAACACTTTAGTGCGAAAAGGAGTGATTGAAATGCTCAGAAGAACATCACGAGCAATCTGGATGGGAAATCTCAAAGAAGGAAAGGGTACAGTTGAGCTTGGTAGTGGAGCTTTTAAAGGTAGTTATTCTTTCAGGTCGCGTTTTGAAAATGGGAGTGGAACCAATCCCGAAGAGCTTATTGCCGCAGCACATGCAGGATGTTTCGCGATGGCGCTTTCACACCTTCTATCTGAAAGTGGTTATACCCCGGAAAAAGTGGAAGCCCAGGCTACCATTAGCATGGAAGCCGTGGAAGGAGGATTTAAAATCAAAAGTAGCCATCTTGAATGTACAACCCGCGTTCCCGGGATAAGCGAGGAAGAGTTCTTGAATATTGCCCAGAAGGCCAAAGCAACCTGTCCAGTAAGCGTTTTGCTTTCCAGTATTGACATTACACTTTCTGCTCGCCTGGAGCAAAATTAAACCTCTTCAAATTCTCCCTTTAGGGGAGTGGCAATCAGGACGCACCGTCCTGAATTCCACTCCCCACCAGGAAATACAACCCCCATTAAGAAAGCATAGTAAGAGTTCTTTCGATTCTACTTATGACCCGTTCTTTTCCAAGCACTTCCAGTAGTTCAAAAAGTCCTGGACCAACCCGCTTACCGGACACTGCAACTCGAAGAGGATGAATCAATTTTGCCGCCTTGACTCCTAACTCTGAAGCGGTACTTCTCACTACTTCTTCCAGCTCAGAAGCCGTAAAGGTATCTAACTCCTTAAAGCGTTTCAGGCAAACCTCCAGACGTTCCCGAGCCCCAGCTTCTTTGAGCACCTTTTCAACTGCCTCTTCGTCATAGGGATAATCTTCTTTGAAAAAGTAAATCGCTTCTTCAATAAGCTGTGCCAGGTATTTAATGCGTTCCCGCATAATGTCCAGTACCTTCTTACAATACTCCCGAAACGCTTCATCAGCGAAATCCACACCAGAGAGTCCGTTTTTGGGTGCAATTTCCAGAAAAATCTCCAGTAAATAATCAAGGGAGGCTTCCCGAATGTATAATCCATTCATCCAGTTAAGCTTGTCGAGGTCAAAAACTGCGGCACGCTTGGTTACCCGCTCTATCGAAAAACCTTCTATAATTTCTTCCCGGGTAAAAATCTCTTTTTCCTCTTCCCCGCTTGCCCAACTCAAGCGCGCCAGATAATTGAACAAAGCATCGGGGAGATACCCTTTATCACGATAATAGGTCACCGAGGGTGAACCATGGCGCTTGCTAAGTCGGGTTTTGTCTTTACCCAGAATCATGGGAATATGTGCAAAACTGGGCAACGGAAAACCCAGAGCTTTGTAAAGCAGTACTTGGCGCGGTGTGTTGGAAATATGATCGTCCCCTCTGATTACATGGGTTATCTTCATCAGCGCATCGTCAACCACGCAAGCAAAGTTGTAAGTTGGCATACCATCAGATTTGAGTATTACAAAGTCATCCAGTTCCTGATTCTCAAATTCTACTTCACCCCGAAGAAGGTCCAGAAAAGTAGTTTTTCCTTCTGGTATAAAAAAGCGCAAAACGGGCTTACGGCCCTCGGCAAGTAGGGCTTCTTTTTTGCTTTCGGTGAGAGAAAGACACAACCTGTCGTAACGCCAGCTTCTCCCGGAAGCAATGGTCTTTTGCCTGCGCTCCTCAAGCTCCTCTGGCGTACAAAAACAGTGATAGGCTAATCCTGCATCGAGGAGCTTTTGCGCGTATTCTCGGTAAAAATGTAAACGTTGGCTCTGAAAGTAAGGCCCATAATCACCGCCTACTTCCGGTCCTTCATCCCAGTTAAGGCCTAACCAACGCAGGCCTTCCAGAATTACCTCCACCGATTCTTCGGTAGAGCGAGCAACGTCTGTATCTTCAATCCGCAGAATAAAAACTCCTCCATACTTCCTGGCAAAAAGCCAGTTAAAAAGGGCAGTGCGCGCTCCCCCCAGGTGCAGAAAACCGGTTGGACTGGGAGCAAAACGCACCCTAACTGTATCGCTAACTTGGGTCATTTTCTAATCACTCCTTGTCTGGGAATAACGAATATTCCTTTTCCAGAGGCCACAACTTTGCCATCCTGAACAATTTCCCCGAAAACCTCTATAATTCGTCCCGAAACCTTTTCCACTTTGCCTCGCAAAAGAACCGGATGACCAGTCAGGCAGGGATGGTGATACTTCACCTCCAGTGAACCAGTTACCGCAAGTAACCCATCGCTTTTCACGCTGTGCGACATCACTTCGTCAAGCAGAGAAGCCACAATACCCCCATGAGCCACGCCCTGAAAACCCTGAAAAAACCAGGGAACGACCGTTTCTCCAACCGTATATTCCCCTTCTTTTCTAAAATCAATTTTCAAACCTATGGGATTATCTTTGCCACACAGAAAACAGCGGTTGTTATCAACAAAAGCCATGCCTCTCTTACTCCTTTCTTCCAAGATACAAAAGTAAATCCGAGATAAACACCCACCCCAAATCCTGTTCCTGCCCTATTTCCTTCGCGAACTTCGACAGAGCATTATATGTGATTTCATTCGCATGACCAATAGCCACTGCAAAGCCTCTCCGCTTAGCCAGGGAAACTGCCTCGCGAAGTTTGCCAAGAATATACTCCTCTTCAAGAACCCCGTCGATGAAAACATCTCTGCTGAGACAGGGAATACCATGTTCGAGAGCAACCTCACAAGCTACAGAGTTTGAAGAAGTTAAACTGTCAACAAAATATACTCCTTTCCTTCTGGAAAGCGCCGCAAAAAATCTTTGCATCAGTTGGGCATCCGCGGTAGCCAGAGAGCCTTTGTGGTTGTTAAGACCCCGGGCAGACTCTATGCTGGAAAAAGCCTCCTCCAGCATCTGCTCGATGCTTTCTTCCGCTGCTCCCCTTTTGAGCATAAAACTTTCACCTTTGTTCTGGGCCGGGTCTTGTGCCTCCATCGGAAAATGAATTAAAACTTCTTTTCCCTTATCCCGGGCAAGCTGACTCAAAAAAGCGGAGAGTTGAAGGTGAGGGAAAATGGCTACATTCAGCCTGATAGGCAAATCCATAAATTTCTGAGCCACAGAAGAGTTATATCCGAAATCATCAATAATGAGAGCCAGCTTATAAGCAGGCAGTAACCTGACCTCAAAATCTAACCAGGGCCAAAATTCCCTGAAAAAGAGTACCCTCAAAGAGGTTCTGCTTTTCCTTATTTCCCCATAATAGTCAAGTTGCCTCAAAACATCAACAAGCCAGCTCATTCTCTGCTCAAGCTCTTTGAAAAGAGAAACATCGTCAAGAACACCCTTTGCCTGCCACTGCAACAGTTCCTCTTTCAGATTCTCTTTTATTTGAAGTCCGGCGAGATATTTCCGCGATTCATAAAACACAAAAAGTGCGAGCCATCGCCTTTCTTCTTCCGAGGAAAGGCGAGCTTCACTGGTATAAAAATTTCTTGCCCGGGTTTCCTGCTGAAAAAGCTCTCTCCCGAAGAAGAAAACCCCCAAAAAAAGGAGGACAACAATGAGTGTCAGAAACGTTCTATTCCAGGACTTCCACTGGTTCTCCGACAAGCTTTTTCACCTCATTCAGAGCTCGCTCAAGCTGTAGCTTTTCGTCCTTCTCCTCTACTTGAGGTACAATACCCTTACCATCGATATCGCTACCATCTCCAAGATAATACTTGGAAACCGTAAAAATAACCCCTCCTCCATTGGACAAAGGAAATATCTCCTGAATGACTCCCTTACCAAAGCTCTGCTCGCCCACAAGGAGTATACCTGCGTTTTTCAAATTACCAGCCATAATTTCCGCTCCACTGGCAGTCCCTTTATTGATGAGCACTACAGTCGGTTTGTCCCATTCAGGGCTGATAGGGTTTTTGAGAGTATGCCGGGCACCCTCCCGACTCTCTACAATCAAAAGAGGAACATCCTGGGGAAGAAAAAGCCCAGTAGTGAACATTGCTGTTTGCAAGAGTCCGCCTGGATTATTGCGCAAATCGACGATTAGACCCTGAATGTCATCATGGTTCAGCTCAGAAAGTGCCTTGCGCACCTGTTCAAAGGTCTTGCCATGAAACTCAAAAATACGCAAAACTGCAATCTGGTCATCGAGCTTTTCAACCTCAACACTTTTTATGACGATGACATCCCGAGTTACAGTTATATGCAGAGGTTCCGGTTCTCCCTCTCGTTCTATGGTTAAAGTAACTTGGGTGCCTCTGGGTCCTCGCAATTTCTTGACTGCATCACCAAGCGCCATACCAGCAGTAGGTTCGCCATCTATTTCCAAAATCACGTCGCCAGCCCTTACTCCAGCAGCATAGGCCGGAGAATCCACATAAGGTGAAATAACGGTAAGTTTGCCATCCTTGATAGCCACCAGAATACCCAGGCCTGAAAACTGGCCCTCAACCTGGTCACTCATTTCTATCTTGAAATCCTCTGCATCGAGATAGCGAGCATAGGGGTCCTGAGTAGCGCGAAGTAAGCCCCGAATTGCTTCTTCCATAAGTTTTTGCTCTTCAAGGCGCTCAGAAAAGAAAAATCTCTCCTTAAGAAGCTGCACGGTCTCCAGAAAGGGCTTCCAGGTTCCTGCGTCAAGACTTTCCTCTCCCAGAGAGATAGCCCAAATCCTTACCAAAGCAAAGGAAACCATTAAGCCTACTGCCAGAATGAGTACCAGAATAGTCCAAAAACGCTTGCTCAATTTCATTCGCTTTCACCCCAGATTTCCTCTAAGAGGACTTTTTCAGCCAGCGCAACGGATTGTCTTCTCTGGCATCGTTACCAATCCTTATCTCAAAGTGTAACACAGGTTGTTCGGTAAGCCCACTATTACCGACCTTGCCCAGCACGTCTCCCTTCCTAACTCTGTCTCCCGCTTTGACAGCAATGCTCTGTAAATGAGCATACATGGTGATCATCGAATTTTGGTGGTCAATAATTACCGTGTTACCGTAACCCCGCACACTGCGCGCCAGAACAACCACTCCATCATAAGGAACCACCACATTAGTTCCCAGAGGCGCTGCAATATCTATCCCTGGATTATAGAAAGGAATACCGTAAACCGGATCCTTGTATTCTCCAAACTGCTTGACTATTTTTCCTCGAACTGGCCAGTCCAGAGTTCCCAGTGCAGGCAGGGGACCCTCTACAACAGCTTCTCCTCGCCGAGCAGCTTCTTCTCTGGCCTTGCGAATTTCCTCCTGCAGTTTGGAAATGGTTGACTTTAACTCTTTCTGGGCTTTACGAAGTTCTTCCTGTTTAAGCTGGTACTGCTTTCGATTGGTAGCGATCTTTTTAAGCATTGTTTCCCGAGCTTCCCGGAGCTTCTCGAGTTTTTCTTCCTCAACGAGCAACTTTTGCTTTAAAACATTTTCCAGACGGATTCTCTGCTTGATTTCCTCAAGTTTCGCGTTCAGCAGTGAATGCTCATTAAGAAACTGAGTGATGAGCTGCTGCTCAAATTGCAGGTATTGCTTGAACAGATACCATTGTTCACCCAGAGAAACAGGGTCATCAAGGTTAAGATTAAGAAACCGCTCCCAAATCTTCTCTTCCCCACCATATTTGTAAAGAGCAACCATCGCTTTTTTCACCTGGTCTCTTTTGCTCTCTATTTCTCGAGCAATTCCCTGAGTTTCCTTTTCAAGCGCTTTGCGCTCTTTCTCAAGCGCCACAATGTTTTGGCGAGCGGAAGCCACGTCTTTCTCTATCCTTGCAATCTGCTGATCCAGTTTTTCTACTTCCTTTGCCAGATTACTTTCACTTCTGGTAAGTTCTTCGAGTTTCTGAGCCAGTTCTTTTTCCTGCTTGAGTAGCTCCTGCAATTCCTGCTCATGACGAGCAATTTCCCTCTCAAGCGAAGTCGGGTCGGCGAAGAGCGGAGCCGAAAAGCACCACCAGCAAAGAAGAAACAACAAGGCTACACCACGCCGTACAAAACGTATCCTCCCCAACATCAATATCCAACTCCTTTGAGACCCTTCCTGAAACCAAACCAGGAACCACTCAACCCAACCAGCAACCCAAATAATACATCACCAACTATCAGAATGATCATAACGTCTACAAACTGCAACAGGGGCAAAAAGGGCAAAAAATCAGCCAGGAAACGCAAAAACGCTCTCCAAAAAATCAGGCTGACACCCAGAGCAAAAGCACTGCCTATCAAGCTGCCCGCAAATCCAAACCAGAAGAAAGGTCTTCTGATAAACTTCAGGCTCGCCCCCACCCGGTGCCAGAGCTCAACTTCTTCCCTTCGCAACCAAAGAGCACCACTCACTGCATTGCTCACCATCAAGGTAGCAAAAATCAGCATCAACACACCCAAACCCCCTCCAGTAACCAGTAAAATGTAGTAGAAGGAAAGAAAGTTTCGAGCTTGAGAAGCACCAGAAAGCACCTCATCGAAGACTTCAAGACCACCAAGGTATTCTGCAAGGGGTGCAATCTCTTCCAGGTTGTTACAGGTAATTTCCAGGGCAGGGGGAAAGGGGTTATCCTGAAGCGAAAGATCTTCTCTGGTAAGACCTAAACTCTCCAGGAACCGCTTTTCAGCTTCTTGGGGAGTGACCAGAACCACTTTCCGCACCTGAGGAAAGCTCTTTATCTTGGTCAGCCACTTTTCCACTTCTTCCTGCTTTATCTCAGGCTTAAAATAGGCTTTGATAAGTAAACTCTGAACCCAGCTCTCCTGCAATTGCTGCAAACCAAAAATCCCCACCAAAAAAAAGTTGAAAAGGAATTGCACCAGAAACACACCCACCCAGGCCAGATTAAGCTGCAACCACCTTCGTCGAGCAACGCCGCTTTTTTTACTCATGACGGGAATTTACTCTCCATTGAAGTATGATTCCTGGTAATACCCACTATCCGGCCTTCTTTTATAAAAACGCAACGGGAATCAGGAACCAGTCTGGCTAAGCGATGAGTGTGAGTGGCTACCAGAACAGTTGCACGATGTTCCAGGCTGTACTCATAAAGCATTCTGAGTACAAAGCGGCTGGTTTCGGAATCCAGGTTTTTCGTGGGTTCATCAGCAAGGACAATACGCGGACGGTGAATCAGCGCCCTCCCTATGCAGAGTTTCTGGCGCTCACCACCCGAAAGTTCGCTCACCAGATGCTGCCTCTTATGCCACAAACCCAATGAACTTAAAATGTCTTTAGCCAACAAGTAAACAACCTTGCGAGGAAGTCTCAATACCTCCAGGGGAACAATCAAATTCTCGTAAACACTGCGGTAGGGAACCACCACCTGGTCTTGAAAAACAATGCCCAGATTACGACGCAAAATAGGTATCCGATGATCACCAAGGTGGTTGAGACAGCAACCATCCAGCCAGATTTCACCAGAGGTGGGCCGCTCTTCAAGGGTAACCAGCTTAAGCAAGCTGGTCTTACCAGCACCAGTTGGCCCTATCAAGAAAACCATTTCCCCTTCCTGGATTTCAAAGCTTACTTCGTGAAGGGCACGCACACCGTTTCGATACACTTTGGAAACCTTTTCAAAAAGCAGAAAGCTCACCCTGATGTCAGAACCTCTTCGCTTTTTATTTTCTCATTATACCTTATGGTTTGATTTCCGAAACTTCTGCCTCAAGACGGCAATCCCAAAACGCCAGAAAGCAGGAACAACCCTTCTCGCCCGCCATGGCTCCCGAACCAGCCGGTATAACCACTCCATGCCCCAGCGAATCATCCACTGAGGGGCTCTCTCCTTAAAACCGCTGAGGACATCAAAGCTGCCTCCTACCCCCACCATCACCCGCGACTTTAGCTCGGAGCGATACTTGTAAATCCACCGTTCCTGGCGAGGAGAACCCAAGCCGACAAAAAGGAAATCGGGATTCAAACGATTTACATCGGCAACCACTCTGTGGTCGTCGTCAAAAAAGCCGTGATGAAAACCCACTATCTGCACACCTGGAAAATCCATTCTTGCTCTCTCAACTGCTTTACGCACCACCGCCTCTTTGCTCCCCAGGAAATAGAAAGTCCAGCCCCTTTCCACCCCTCTGGCAAGAAGAGCCCGTAAAAGCTCAATACCTGCTATCCGTTCAGTCGGTTTCTTCCCCAAAAATCTGGAAGCGAGAATGATCCCTTTTCCATCGGGAACCACAAGTTCACCGGAAAGTAAAATATGGTAAAAAGAGGAATCGAGCAAACCATGGGCCATTATTTCGGGATTTAAGGTAATGACATGCATTTTTTCGTTTCGCGAAACTGCTCCTTCGATTAAAGACAGCGCTTCTTGAAAACTTCCTCCAAAAACAGGAACCCCCAGCAGGTCAAACCACCGACTATCAGGAAGCATCCCCACCTGCCCGCCTTTCCATTTCCGCAACCAGATAATTGAGCAGCGATTTTTCCGTCTCAAGATAACTCTCTACCAGGGATTGCCGAACCGCCGAAATTTTCTCTCCGAGAGAAGGGACACACTGCAAGCATTCGCTCAGTTGACGCGCCGCAAAATCGTCAAGAGCAAGCAGGTTGTTAAATCCCAGGCTGTCAGAAAAAGCCGCAATCTTGGGATCTATATCAAAGGCAAACCAGGGTATTCCGAACAAGGTGGCTATTATCAAAGGATGCAAGCGCATTGAAAAAACCATCTTTAGAGAAGAAAAATAATCCCATATCTCCTGCGGTTTAGAAAAAACTCTGTATGAACATCCCGCTCTTCTTGCAATTTCCGAAAGGAAGCGCCCATCTCTTGCTTCGTGAAAAGCCACAATCTCTACCCTTTCCCCACTGAGCTTGGCGAAAGACTGCAGTTCCCGGGAAACCTTTTCCATAGTCAGCCCCTCAGAACGCAGGAAAAAGGCAACTCGTTCGCCCGAAGGGTTCCGAGCTGGCAGGCGATTAGACCAGTAAAGCACCGGATCGCCCCCCAGTACTACTACCTCTTCCAAACCTCTCAAAGAGGTGAGATACTGAAAGGTTTCGGTATCGCGGGCAACGAACAGAGAAACCTTTTGCAACAGTGCATTAACCATCACGCGGCTGAGGGTGCGCTCCAGGGGACCCAGACCGCATCCATAAAAAATGACTTTTTTGCGCCAGCAAAGAGCCAGTCGCAGAAGAAAGAGATAATAAAGAAGAGAACGAAAACTGGTTTTATCCTGAAGCAAGCTCCCCCCAGCAACCATCACGAAATCAGCCCTGCGTAAAGCCCTGAAAATTGCTAACCACTCTTTGCGCTCTACAATTTGGACCTTACCAGGAAAAGCTATCAGCGGCTGTGTTGAAGCATAAAGCACTTCTATGGAAAAAGGCACACCAGTTTTTTCACTAATTTGGGAAAGCGTCTCTATGCTGGCCAGAAGGCTTAACTCGTCACCCCAGTTTCCAAACCCGTAATAACCCAGGAGAAAAAAGCGTACACCCCGAGAAGACAAACGGTTATTCACCCCAGCTTTTTATGTAATCCCATACCCACAAAAAGAATTTCAAGACCAGAAAATACACTGCAAATACTGGAAAGCTCAGCAAAAGGGCGTTAAAGAAACGAAGCAGGGTAAACAAAAAAGGTGTGTGCAGATGACAGAATGAGTTAAAGAACGTCGTAAATCCAATACCAACCGCAATCCAGAGTCCCAAACGATAAACCGGTAAAATCTCCCGCTTTTGCAGCCACCAAACCAGCCAGAGCGCCGGGTATCCTACCAGGAACTCTTTGGTGCGAGGACGAGCAAACAGCAATTTTTCCAGCACCAGACGCATTTTGAGTTCCAGGTCAGAAGCAGGAAGCAGGGGAAAATTGCCCGACCTGAACAGGTAAAAAGCAAAGCCAACTGCAAACAAACCAGCCAGGAAAAGCTCCACTCTCCGTAAGCGCCCCAGAAAAACCTGCTCCAGGGTAACGCCTGACAAACCAGCTCTAAAGTAATAGAGCACTATTATGAATAGAGGTACCAACAAGGATACTTTAACCCCCTGGTACTGCTCTATACGCAGGACAAAAAGAGGATTGTACAGCGTTGATGCGACAATAAAACCCCCTGCGAAGGCTAAACCAAAAGCGGTTAGCAACTTCAAAAGGAATGGTCGGTGTTTGAGTGCAGGGTCCATTAAGAAAAGCACCGGTAAGGCGGGACAAAAAACCCCTGCCAGCATCCCCAGCAAGGTAACGCCCTGGAGCCAGCTTCGGGCAACCACCAAGCATAAAAAGCCCAGCACAGGCAATCCCAACCAAAAGCCCCGGGGGAAGAAAAACCAGAATACCAAAGAAGCAACCACAGATACCAGCCCACAGAAAACAAATAATAAGGGATAAGAAACCCTGAAATCCCGGGGAGTACCTGCTGAACCCAGCTCAAAACCAGCCTTAAGCAACGATGACCTGAGTTTGCTGAGGTATTCCAGGTTCTGTTCCAGAGGCCTGGGAGCGAGATCCCTGAAAAAACGCACATACAAGACACCCACTGAGCGCTCTTTCACCGCCCGCAGAAATCTCTCCACCGCCTCAGGAGGAGTATAGCGCTTGAGTTCTTCAAGGGGAATGCTGTGCACTCTAACCACAGAAGAATAAGGCAGGGAATGAGCCAGATACAGCTCACCGCGCTGGCCCACAAACTCCAGATACCCCCAGTAAAGAGAACGTTTCTGGAAAAACTCTACTACGCTATTCAGGTTTTCAGAGCTACCAAAACCAAGCACTTCCTCCCCACTAAAAATAACGCCTTTACCCAGACCCCAGAATTCTTCCTGGAGATATCTCTTCAAATTGTCAGCAGGAAAAAAGGGCCAGTTTCGAGGACGGAAAATCACCCCATAGCCTTCTTCTTTAAGCTGGGCAAGCAACTCTACATCAAAACCTGTGCCCAGCCGTTCTTCTTCTTCGGGAAAAACATTGCTACCCAGAACATGAGTGTCCACAACCCTGACTTTTTTACCAAGAAGTAAAAGTTGTCTTTCAATACGCTGAGCCAGGTCAGCACTGGAAACGCGAAAATACCGCAAGCCATCCTCTCCATCAGGGAACTGGATTAACTGAATCAAACCTCTGTCTCTCAAATCTTTAAAAGAAGGTTCGCTCACACCCACGGTCTGGAAACCTTGTTTCTTGAGTTCCTGAAGGAGAGAAAAGACGTTAGTGCCTGTGATACCTGCCAGGTAGGTAACATCGTTAAAATCAACTACCAGTTCGACTTTTTTCCTGGAGAGCTCGTCCCGGATCCTAACCCCAAGGAGAGGCAGGCTAAAGAGCAAAGTCAGGATGAGTAGTAACCACCCCAAAAGAAGCCTTTTGTTTTCAACGGAACGCATTAACGCAACTCCTCAATCTCCGCCAGAGGATCTCCATGGTCGACAACGTCATTCTCTTCAACATAAACCTGGGTAACCGTTCCAGCATTCTCAACCACGATTTCGTTCTCCATTTTCATGGCTTCCAATACAAAAGCAACATGTCCTGCCTCAATCTTCTGCCCCTTCTGGACATTAACTTCCAGAATTCTGCCTGGCATGGGAGCCCGCAGTGTAGTGGTTACCTTAAGGGAAGACCCAGAAGTGCTTTGTGACTCCACCTTACGCTCCGGTTTCTGAATTTTCAATTGAGGAACGGTTTCTTCCTGTAGCTCACTGACTTCAACTTCAAATTCTTCTCCATTTATGCGAACTCGAAACCTGCGCATTTCGGGCTACCTCCTTAAAGAGAATTCGAAACATTGCTCCTGCAAGGCAAGCCTTCTCCAGGAGATGCTCTTTCTTTTAACGTAAGTGTAAGCTGGCGAACCAGGAGCCTTTTGCTCCTCCTCAAGATAAGCCAGAATGGCACCAACCACCGCTGCAACTTTTTTGAGCTCAAGGCCCTCGGGCATCTCAAACCGGGAAATTACCATGTTTTTTCCCCTTTCCAGTTTCTCTTTTAGTCCAGAAAACTTCAAGGGCTCGAGCAATCTTGAGCCTGGTATATTGAGGATCAATCACCTGATCCACATATCCCCTTCGGGCAGCCTGGAAGGGATTATAAAACTCTTCTCGATATCTGGCAATAACTTCCTGGCGCTTTAATTCAGGATCCAGAGCCTCCTCAATCTCTTTACGAAAAACGATATTCACTGCACCTTCAGCCCCCATTACCGCTATCTCTGCAGTCGGCCAGGCAAAAACCATATCAGCCCCAAGATGACGACTGCACATGGCAAGATAAGCGCCACCATAGGCCTTGCGAATGATGAGCGTAATCTTGGGCACTGTTGCTTCCGAGTATGCGTAAAGCATTTTAGCTCCGTGACGAATGATACCTCCAAACTCCTGATAGCTACCCGGCAAAAATCCGGGTACATCCACCAGGGTGACCAGAGGGATGTTGAAGCAATCACAAAAGCGGATAAACCTTGAAGCCTTATCGGCAGCGTCAATGTCCAGGCACCCAGCCAAATGCTGGGGCTGGTTAGCTATGATGCCCACCACATAACCCCCTATCCGAGCAAAACCAACCACAATGTTGGGTGCAAAGTGGCGGTGCACTTCCAGAAAAGAATGGTCATCAACCACTTCCTGAATAATTTTTTTCATGTCATAGGACTTGTTGGGATTAGCCGGCATCAGGTCGTAAAATAGAGTATTTCTTCTGTCTACGGGGTCACTGCACTCCTTAAAAGGAGGGTCTTCGGCGTTATTGGAGGGCAAAAAACTCAGCAATTCACGCACCATCCGGAACGTGTCTTCTTCGTTTTTGCCCACGAAGTGGGCAACTCCGCTTTTTCTGGCGTGAGTTTCCGCACCACCCAGCTCTTCAGCGCTTATCTCCTCACCAGTAGCCGCTTTAACCACCTGAGGACCGGTAACAAACATTTTGCTAACTCCCTCAATCATGAAAACAAAATCCATGAGGGCTGGGGAGTACACTGCTCCACCAGCACAGGGTCCAGCAATGACCGCTATCTGGGGGATTACTCCTGAAGCTTGGGTGTTGCGGTAAAATATCTCCCCATATCCAGAAAGCGAGTCAATGCCTTCCTGAATACGAGCCCCACCAGAATCGTTAATACCAATGAGCGGAGCACCAACTTTTTGAGCAATGTCCATCAACTTGCAGATTTTTTTAGCGTGCATCTCACCAAGAGAACCACCCATCACCGTGAAGTCCTGGGAATACACACAAACCAACCTTCCATCCACAGTGCCCAGGCCAGTCACCACACCATCAGCAGGAAGTTCTCTCTTGTCCATTCCAAAATAGGTAGAGCGGTGAGCAACAAAAAGGTCTATTTCCTCAAAACTCCCCGGATCAAGGAGGAGTTCCAGGCGCTCACGGGCAAAAAGCTTACCTCCCGCATGCTGCTTTTCAATCGCTTTTTTGCCTCCACCTTCAAAAAGCACATTTTCTTTCTGTAGAAGCTCTGCTACCAGCTCGCGAAGCGTTTTGTAAGCCATGCTCTTTCACTCCATACAGATCTTATTTACTGACTACTGAAACTTCTCTGGTAACAAAATCAGGCTTTACTCCCACGATACCCTCTATATCCACATCTATCCGGCGCAGCTCCACACCAGTAAGGTACATTACTCGATCCTGCAGACTCTTACGCAGTGTATCACAAGCAGAGGAAATGGACCTTTCTTTTCTGAAAACACATCCCACCACTACCACAACTCCCCCCGCTTCCCAGTGAATATCAATACGATTCACAGTCTCTATAAAGGTCATGCCCGCTAACAATTTAAAAATTAATGAGCGAAGAGCTCGCTTGCTGACCACCAGCTTACCAAGATAGCTGAAAGGGGGCCGCACCACAGTCTTGCCACGATACGAATAAAAGAACCTCCACACCGCAGACGGTAGCGAATCCACAAGGTTACCCCACAAATTGCGCTTAATTTCTACCAATGGAACCGGAATAGTGTGTTTACCTTCCAGCTCCCTTGCTGAGCGAGCCAACTCTATTTCTTCAACACTAACAATATTTTCGATGTTAATCACTTCTTCGGGAAACGGCAACTCCAGCCGTTCACAAATCTTGCAAACCATCTGGTAAGAAATACCCAGTATCAAAATTTTCTCGGGCCTCAACTCTCGAATGGCCTGTTTGACTTGTTCGCGATGTTCAGGGAAATAAAAAACGGCCACTTTAGCCGCCCGTATCTTGCTGATTTCTGCCTTCGCCGAAGTGCCAGCTATGATTTTTCCCTGAGAAATTAACAGACCATCGTCGATAATACAATCAATGCCCAGCTCCTGAGCAATCTGAGGCGCACGATAGCTTTTACCAGTCCCGGTTGCTCCAACCAGCGCGTAAACCTTCATATCTTTGCTTCCTCTTTCAAAAAAGCCTCTATGAAATCATCAATTTCTCCATCCATCACTCTCTGCACATTGCCCACTTCATGCCCGGTGCGATGGTCTTTGACCAGGTTATAAGGATGAAAAACATAAGTGCGGATTTGATTCCCCCAGGCAATATCCTTGTGTTCGCCTTTAATTTCCTGCAACTTTTGTTTCTGTTTCTCTTCATAGTACTTGTAAAGCCTGGCCTTCAAAATCTTCATGGCAACTGCCTTGTTCTGGTGCTGGGAACGTTCATTCTGGCACTGCACAACTATGCCAGTAGGTAAATGAGTAATTCGAACTGCAGAATCAGTAACGTTGACATGCTGGCCCCCATGTCCCCCGGCCCGGAAAGTCTCTATTTTTAAGTCCTGGGGGTTAATCTCGATATCAACTTCCTCGCCCATTTCCGGAATCACATCCACCAGGGCAAAAGTGGTGTGACGTCTACGATTAGCGTCAAAAGGAGAAATCCGAATAAGCCTGTGCACTCCGTGCTCTGACTTGAGATACCCGTAAGCATAGTCGCCCTGCACGATAAACGTGACATGCTTAAAGCCAGCTTCTTCACCCTCTAAAACATCGGTAACCGTTACCGTAAACCCTTTTCGCTCGCAAAAACGAGTATACATTCTGAAAAGCATTTGCACCCAGTCTTGTGATTCTGTACCTCCAGCTCCAGAATGGATGGTCACGATTGCATTTTTAGCATCTTCTTCTTCCTGAAAGAAAATGCGAATTTCCAGGTCTTCACTCATGGCTGAGAGCTCTTTGACCTCTTTAACCAGCTCTGAATACTCCGGGTCAGCAGGCGAAATGAGTTGCGCAAACTCCTTGCTTTCCTCAAGTTTTTTATTCAGCGATTCAAAGCTATCAACCAGGTTACGGTAAAACTTGTATTCCTTTAAAACCCGATTCTGCTTCTGGGGGTCATCCCAGAAGCCGCTCTGGGACATTTCTCTTTCCAGTCTCTCAAGGCGTTCCCGAACTCCGCGCCGGTCAAAGATACCCTCCGATTTCTTTAAGTTTTTCCTCGATCTGCTGCAATTCAACGTTCAACTCGGTGTTCATAACAGCATCACCCTTTCTCTATTTTTTACCGCAACAATATTTATACTTCAAACCACTACCGCAGGGACAGGGATCGTTGCGACCCACCTTTTTTCGTCCTTCTTTCGGAAAAGCACTCGTAGCTGAAGTAATCCGGGAAGAAACTCCGCTCTTCACTTCCTTACCCTGGGAGGAAGAACGCAAAGCCGAAGCTTTGGCAACTTGGGAACTTTGAGAACCACCGGTCTTATCAACTACGCGAATCCGCAAGAGATAACGCAGAGTGTCTTCCCTAATGCGAGCAATCATGTCCTGGAACATATCAAACGCTTCCAGCTGATACTCCACAAAGGGGTCTCTCTGGCCAACAGCACGCAAGCCAATACCTTCCCGAAGGTGATCCATGTTGTGCAGGTGATCCTTCCAATGGGTGTCCACAACCCTTAAGAGAACGTAACGTTCAATCTCTCTGAAAACATCTTCACCAACCGATTGCACTTTTTCCTGGTAGGTGGTTTTCAACTTCTCCAAAATAAGCTCTCTCAGTTTATCCCTATCAAAGGAAGGCCTCTCTGCTTCGGCAATCCTCAAACTCCATCCAAAAAGGTAATACAGCCTCCTATCCAGACCTTCCCAATCCCACTCTTCAGGGTACAGCTTTTCATCGGCATAAGCTCCCAGAATCTCTTCAACCACTTCTTCCATCATTTGCAAAACAAAAGGCCTTACGCTATCAGCAAAAAGAACCATTCGCCGCTGCGAGTAAATAACCTCTCGTTGCTTGTTCATAATGTCATCGTAGCGGAGAAGCGTTTTTCGTAAACCAAAGTGATAGCTCTCCACCTTTTTCTGTGCCGACTCAATCATTCTGGTTACCAGAGGATGCTCAATGGGCACCCCTCGCTCAACGCCAAAGCGGTCCATAATGTTTGCAATTCTTTCGGAACCAAAAAGGCGCAGCAGATCATCTTCAAGAGAAAGAAAAAACTGGGAAGAACCAGGATCGCCCTGCCGACCAGCCCTGCCTCGCAGCTGATTATCAATGCGTCGGCTCTCGTGCCGTTCGGTACCAATTACATGCAACCCACCCAGTTCAGCAACACCCTCACCAAGAACGATGTCGGTTCCCCGACCAGCCATGTTGGTGGAAATGGTCACCGCTCCTCTTTGCCCAGCCTGGGCAATTATTTCAGCCTCTTTCTCGTGGTTCTTGGCATTGAGAACTTGGTGAGGAATGCCCTTTTTATGTAGCATTCTGCTCAACCGTTCTGACTTCTCGATGGAAACCGTACCCACCAGAACAGGCCTGCCCTGGCGGTGCAGTTTTTCTATTTCTTCCACCACCGCCTCAAACTTCTCTTCTTCGGTGCGGTAAATGACATCCTGCAGGTTAGTGCGCCGCAAGGGCTTGTTGGTAGGAATGACCACCACCGGCATCCCATAGGTAAAAATGAATTCCTCTTCTTCCGTCTTGGCAGTACCAGTCATTCCGCATATCTTTTCATACATGCGAAAATAATTCTGATAGCTGATTGAGGCCAGGGTCTGGTTCTCCTCCTTAACCTGTAGCTTTTCCTTGGCCTCAATTGCCTGATGCAAACCATCGCTGTAGCGGCGACCATGCATCAGTCTTCCTGTAAACTCATCAACAATGATAACCTCGCCATTTTTCACCACATAATCCACATCTTTCCGATAAAGGTGGTGAGCCCGCAGAGCCTGCCTCACCAAGTGCTCCAGCGTTCCCTTACCCGTATCTTCATAGAGATTGTCAACGTGGAGTAGCTTCTCTACCTCTCGCACACCTTCTTCGGTAAGCCATACCGCCTTGGTTTTCTCTTCTATGTCAAAGTGTTCTCCCTGGCGGAGCCGCCTGACCACCCGGTCAATCTTATAATATATTTCAGTAGATTCCTCAGCAGGGCCAGAAATAATAAGGGGAGTCCTGGCCTCGTCAATCAAGATGCTGTCCACCTCGTCGATAATGGCATAGTGCAGTTCCCTTTGCACAATATCTTCGCGGCGCACCGCCATGTTGTCCCTGAGGTAATCAAAACCAAATTCAGTGTTGGTACCATAGGTTATGTCACAGCTATAGGCCTTTTTGCGCTCCTCCCGTGAAGAATCGTGTTGAATAAGACCAACGGAAAGACCCAAAAACTCGTAAATAGGTCCCATCCAGAAGCGGTCGCGTTTGGCCAGATAGTCGTTGACGGTGACTATATGTACACCCCGCCCAGTCAGAGCATTCAAATACGCAGGCATGGTAGCCACCAGGGTCTTTCCTTCACCAGTTTGCATTTCGGCGATTTTGCCCTGATGCAGGACCACTGCACCCATGATTTGCACGTCAAAGTGGCGCATGCCCACCACGCGCTTCGCTGCCTCACGAACCACAGCAAAAGCTTCTCGAAGCAAATCGTCAAGCGTCTCCCCCGCTTGAAGGCGTTCCCGAAACTGGTCCGTTTTAGCTCGAAGCTCCGCATCGCTGAGGCGAGCAATATCACTTTCCAGAGCATTGATAGGTACCACATACTCTTCATAAAGCTTCTTTATTAAGCGATCCTGGGTTTTCTTTGACCAAAATTCTTTTAAAACACCAAGCATAAAAATGCCTCCTGAAAAACTCTATCAATTATAGCACATCACTCACCAGAACCCTTTTCCATAGCAGGCAGTGCTTTGATCAAGGAGAGCCAATCTGCTGGCGATAAGTCCTCAGCTCTGGCGTTTTCAAGGCCAAGTTCGTTGAGGATTATTCTCGGACTCAGCTGTGGAAAGCACCTTTTCAAAACCGTACCCACCTTCTTTCTGCGTTCAGCAAAGAGGCACTGAGCAATCCGCCATAATTTATCGAGCAAAGGCTTATCCAGTTTCTCCCGTTTAAAACAAAGCTTAACAATTACCGAATCAACTCTGGGCATAGGCCGAAAGGCGGAGCGAGGAACTGGCCACATTCCTTGCACCTCCACTATGAAAGGCACAATCACCGATAGTGGCCCTCTTTTCCTGCGTGGAATACCCAAAAAAGTCTTTTCAGCAAATTCACGCTGAACCATAAGCACCGCCAGCTGCCAGTCCACGTTACAGAAAAGCACTCTGGTTATAATCTCCGTCGAAAGATAATAAGGCAAGTTGGACACCAGTTTAATGTTGTCCTTCGAAAATCTTTGCAGCAAAAGATCGAGGTCAAGTTCGAGAACGTCAAAACAATGGAGAAAAACGTTATCAAAGTTGCCAAGCAACGCCACCGCTTGTTCCAAGAGTTTTGGATCTTTCTCAATTCCAATTACTCGGGCACCACTTTTGGCAAGGGCTTCAGTCAAAAAACCTGTTCCCACGCCAATTTCCAGTATTACATCTTTTGCAGAGAGTTCCGCTAAGGAAACGATAAAATCCCTTATGCTGGGATTTATCAGAAAGTGCTGGCCCCACCTGGCAGAGGAGCGACCACTCATGAAAAGCTACAGATTGGCTTTCGAGCTGTTCTCGATATCTCCTTCTTTTTCGGTGTGAGAAAGGTGGTCAGGGAAGAAATAATCACAGCGCTCAACCGGAGCAGTACGCTCTTTTTGTTCACCAAGCAAACAACGATAAATACCCTTCTTTTTCATCTCCGCATCACAGTACCGACAAACCTGACACAAACCCTCTGGATTATACAAGGCAAAAACCCCCTTTTCACGATGTTAAAACCCCACTATGACCACACTACTTCCTGCACTCCAACATTGACCCGTCGAGGAGAAATACCAAAATAGTCTCTTAACGCTTCAAATACTGCTTTCTGCACTTCGAGGGCAACCTGGTGGAACTGGCAATCTTCTCGAAGCGTGAGAACCAAGTTGATTTCTAACACTCCGTCTTCAAGAGGTACTTTATCGCTGGCATTGAGCGGCTGTTCCCTAACTACCACCCCTGCTTTATTACGCGGCATCTGGACGTTGACAACTCCTGGAATCTTTTTGGCCGCTACCTGTACTATATCGAGCAAGGTAGAAACGCTAACCCTGGTAACACCCTCTTCTCTTTCAAACTCAGCGATCAATTTAAACCTCCAGACGTTTAAAAAGGTAGGCAACAGCTTCCCTGGCACTTTCAAACTGAGGGAAAAAGCCCTCCTGCCCACTCCCATTTCGAAGCTGCCAGGTACGCAAGCCTGCCAGGGGTTTGCCATGTTTGAGGGCAAAGGCTATCTCGCTCAAAGTGCCTGCACCACCTCCACAGGCCACAAGAGCTGAAGAAGAAAGAACAATAATTAAATTCCTGGCTTCTCCAAGACCAGTAGCAATACAGTAATCTACAAAAGGATTGGCCTCACTAACTGAGCTTCCAGGGAGAATACCAATGGTGATTCCCCCCTCCTTTTTAGCCCCCCGACAGGCGGCTTCCATAACGCCACCTAAGCCTCCACAAAGCAACACTGCACCCCGCCGTGCTATCTCACGCCCCACCTCAAAAGCCAGCTCCACAATTGAGGCATCGTGTGAAGAAGCTGTGCCTATAACTCCAATGATTGGCTTATTCTCCATAGCCCAGGTACTTCTTCAGGTCTTCAGGCTTGAGGTTATCCAGGAATTGACGGAATTCTTCGATTTCTTTATCATCTATTTCCCCTACAGCAAGGGTAGTAGAGCTCCGGATTTCTTCCGAAATGTAAATGGGTGCCTTCATGCGTAAAGAGAGTGCAATACCATCGCTGGGTCGAGAATCAACGGTAATTTCTTTGTCCCCAACTTTAAGATAAAGGAGCGCATAAAAGGTGTTATCAATAATCTTGGTGATCACAACTTTCTCAAGTTCTGCTCCCAAACTGCGAATAACCGAAGCCATCAGATCATGGGTAAGAGGGCGAGGAGTTGCTACCTCTTGGAGCCCCAGAAGAATGGCTTGTGCTTCAAAGGGACCTATCCAAATGGGCAAACTCCTTTTCTCTTCCTCGTCGACCAGAACCACCACAGCCATGGAGTTCTTCTGGTCAAACATTAAGCCCTGAACCTTCATCTTCAGCATGGATCCGGTCATCCTTCTCTTGGTAGTCTTTCTTAAAACCTATCCTTACATCATATTATAACGGAAGTCGACCTTTAAAGTTCCCCAAATTCCCCCAAAAACTTCTCTCGTCCAAAAAAAGCAAAGAAATTGCTGATGAGTAAGTTTTGGAAGTCCTCCACAGGAATTCCCAGAAGTTCACAGAGAAAGGTCGCGGTATAAACCAGAAAAGCAGGTTCGTTTCTTTTACCCCGTTTTTTTTGAGGAGCCAGATATGGTGCATCGGTTTCCAGAAAAAGACGCTCGCGAGGCACAGAAAGTACTGTTTCTCTAACTCGATGAGCCTTGGGAAAAGTCAGTACACCTCCAAATGAAAACCCAACTCTCATGGGTAACAGTTTCTGAACAATCTCCCGGTCTCCAGAAAAGCAATGCCAGATAACAGGAATATCCCGGGCATACATTTCAAGAATGGAGAGCACATCTTGCTCTGACTCTCGAGAATGAACTATTACCGGTAGACCATAAGTACGTGCCAGCTCAATCTGAGTGAGGAAAGCCCGCTTCTGATTCTCAACATGGCTTTTATCCCAGTAATAATCAAGCCCAATCTCGCCAACAGCTACAACCTTGGGGTGTTGGAGATAATCGGCAAGTCTTGAGAAATCAGGCAAGACATCTTTAATTTCCTGGGGATGAATACCCAAAGCAGCATAAACTCCGGGGAAACACTCAGCTATGGCAAGCGTCTGGAGTGCAGATTCCAGAGACGTTGCATTGCTCACAATGATTTTTACTTTCGCTTCTTCCGCTCTTTTTATGACCTCCTCAATATCCTTTGCAAAGCCGGGATCATCAAGATGAGCATGGATATCAATCCAGAAACTCATCTCACCCTGCTTCCCGGCTCAATGTCCCGGTCCACGGTCAGCAAACTAACTCCACCTTTGCCGTCATCAGCAGCAAGCAGCATCCCTTGAGAAACCACTCCCCGGATAGTCGCCGGTTTCAGGTTGGCAAGAACAATTATTTTTTTCCCTTTTATTTCTTCCGGCCGGTAATACGGCGCAAGGCCAGCAACCAGAGTCCTTTCTTCCCCACCCAGAGAAATTCGAAGTTTTAAAAGAGCCTTGGTGCCCTCCACGCGTTCTACATCAAGCACTTCTGCCACCCGCAATTCAATTTTCTGAAAATCTTCCAGGTTTATTTCGGGAGCCATATACCAAAACCTCCTATTCAGTCAGTTTTCTATTCTCGGGAAAAGGGGAGTTGGTTTTTCAAGATTAAAGACCTCCGGACCACTTTCCCAGCTTACTTCTCGTTCAAAGGAGTCAAAACCAGGAAAATCCCCCAGGCCCAGAGCTTTCCACAGCCTGCTACAGGAGCGAGGACAGAAGGGATAAACCATCACAGCAAGAATGCGTGCACAATCCAGAAGACGATAAAGAATACTGGTAAGCTCCTCTTTCTTTTCGGGATCTTTGTTCAATCTCCAAGGTGCCTTTTGGTCAATGTAGCGGTTGCCAAAGTGTACCAGCTTCCAGATACTTTCCAGAACCTGCGCAAAACCAAAGCGCTCGAAATAAAAGGCAACAGAACTTTTCACTTCTGCAAGCAGCTTCTCCCACTCTTCATCCTGATATAGAGAAGGTCTTTTCACTTTTCCGCCCAGGTATTTCCAGGCCATGCTCGACGTCCGATGAACCAGATTACCAAAGTTATCGGAAAGATCTGCGTTAGTACGCTCTATCAAAGCCTTTTCCGAAAAGTCACCATCCAGTCCAAAGGTTACTTCACGCATCAGAAAATAGCGGAAACGGTCCACACCGTAACGCTCGATGACCTCATTTGGGTCCACCACGTTGCCTTTGGACTTGGACATTTTTTCTCCTTCCACTGTCCACCAACCGTGAGCAAAAACCATCTGCGGAAGCGGCAACTCAGCAGCCAGCAACATGGCCGGCCAGAGAACAGCGTGAAAGCGCAAGATATCCTTACCCACCAGATGCCTGACCTGAGGCCAGAAGGTTTGAAACTTTACCTCATCACTTCCAAATCCAGCCACGGTAAGGTAATTTACCAGGGCATCAAACCAGACGTAAAAGGTATGTCCGGGATCAGAAGGAACTGGTACCCCCCATTTTACACCAGTACGAGAAATACTCTGGTCTTTCAAACCACTCCGAACAAAGCTCACCACCTCGTTATAGCGGCTCTCCGGCATGACAAAAGAGGGATGTCTTTCGAGATAATCGAGCAACCTCTCCTGTAAGCGCGACAGGGCAAAGAAATAGGTTTCTTCTCTCACTTTTTCCAGAGGACGGCCACAATCAGGACATATCAGTTCCCCGCTCAACTGCCCCTCAGTCCAGAAAGTCTCACAGGGAACACAGTACCACCCCTCATAGTCGCCTTTGTAAATGTAGCCTTTTTCATTGAGCAGAGAAAAGAAGGCCTCCACTGTGCGGGTATGCCTTTCTTCGGTGGTGCGGATAAAGTCGTCGTAAGAAATATCCATCTTCTTCCAGAGATCCAGAAAGCGCTCAACCACCTGATCCACCAGCTCCTGAGGAGTAATCCCTTTCTCAAGAGCTGCTTTCTCTATTTTCTGGCCATGTTCGTCGGTACCAGTAGCAAACAATACTTCTTCTCCCAACAAACGATGATAACGAGCCAGAACATCTGCAGCACAGGTAGTGTAGGCGTGCCCAATGTGAGGAACATCATTTACATAGTAAATTGGTGTTGTAATGTAAAAACTGCCTTTTCCCATGCCTCACACCATCCTTAACCCATTTCTCTGTGCAAAGGTGACCGCCAAAAGAATGCACGTACATATGCGGCAGTATAAAAAATAAATCCTTCATTTGCAAGCCGCAACACTCTGCATATTGGTTTCCCTCTTTTCACTGTCTCTCACTATCTCCTGCCAGTATGAAGCGTTGAACTTGCAACCCGGATCAGGACCCAGGTAATCACCAAAGTAAGCATACGCTCTGGCCCTACATCCACCACATACTGCACGGTAGTCACAAACACCACAATTCCCTTTAAACAAAGAACGTTCCCGCAAAGCCACCAGCACCGGAGAAGTGTCCCAAATTTCTTTAAAGGGACGTTCGAGGAGTTTTCCCACTGCTATGGGCATGAAAACACAGGGAGTAACCGTTCCATCAGGCTGAAAAGCACAGTATGCTCTGCCTGCACCACACCCTCCAACATACTCCGCTCCAACTCGGGCCAGCTTGCCTTCAGCAGAAGAGTAATGACCGGTTATCACCAACCCTTCGGGATTCTTTTCCAAGCACTTTCTGCCAAATTGAGGGCTGGTACTGAACACTGCAATTTCTTTCTGCATCAAGCAATCGTAAAGTATGTCAAGCATTTCTTCGCGCTCTTCAGGGCTGAGGTCCCACTGCAAAATGTCCTTGCCTCTCCCGGTAGGAATAAAGTTGAAGACATAAAAGCGATGTACACCCAGGCTCCTGGCAAATTCGTACAAGCGTAAAAGCTCGGAAAAATTCCTACGGGTAATGGTGGGAGCAACACCGACCAGCAAGCCAGCTTTCAAGGCGTTCTCGATACCCGTCACGGTCCTTTTCCACAAGCCAGGAATGCCTCGAAACTGGTCATGAAACTCTGGGTCAGCGCTTTCCAGGCTTATCTCAATATAACTCACCCCACAATCACAGAGTCTTTTGCACACATCCTCACTCAAAAGAGTCCCATTAGTAGCCACAGAGAGGTAGATTTCTTTTTTAGCCGCATAGGAAGCCACTTCAAAAAGTTCAGGATCACAAAGGGGCTCTCCACCTGAAAAAGCAAGGGTCGGCACAAAGTTCCGATCCAGTTCATCAATGACCATCAGACGCTCTTTAAGGGTTAACTGTCGGGTTTTTCGGCCAGCATCCTGGTAGCAGTGTTTGCATTTGAGATTGCATGCATTAGTAAAATTCCAGACCACAAGTAACGGGCTGGCAAATTTTTGGGGTTGCGTGGCGCCATACTCGGCAACACTCCTTGCCAGGTTTATGGTTGCCCTGCGAATGTTGCGCGGGCCAAATATCTCACGGATGAGATATTCTCTTTTCCAATGCAGTAAAACCCGCAAAACCTCTATGGCAAGATAAATCCAGAAAAAAGTTAATAATTCCATCCAGGAAAGACCCTTTTTACTCTTACCATAATAAAGCAGTATTTTTTCCAGCCTTACCTGCCCTTGGCGGTCCACAGAAGTTGCCCAGCGGAAAAGATAACGCACAACTCTCGAGTTGAGAAATTTACGAACCCTATTAGGATTCATAAAAGCGCGATGCACGTTACATCCCCCCTCGTTGCTTCCTATAATCATTTTAGCAGGAAAAGCAAGCTTTATAGGCAGTGCAGAGGGTGAGTGAGAAAAATTTCATTTCCAGAATTCACCGCATTGAGATAGAATGGTAGTGGTCAGCTTTTTACCGGGAGGTGTAAAAATGTCTAAGGTAGAAACTCTGTTCGAGCTTCCTAAAAAGATGAAGGCAGTGGTCGATTATGCACCGGGAGATTTTCGTTTGGAGGAAGTGGATGTTCCCGAAATTGGACCTGGCGAAGTACTACTCAAGGTTGGGGGCTGCGGCATATGCGCTGGAGACATAAAGACTTTTCACGGCGCTAAAAGGATCTGGGGTGGAGATGGACAGCCCGCTTACATTCGCCCTCCAGTGGTACCCGGCCATGAATTCTATGGACAGGTAGTAGCCCTTGGTGAAGGAGCTTCCGAAAAATACGGTCTTTCCTTGGGAGACTGGGCAGTCTCTGAGCAGATTGTGCCCTGCGGTCAGTGCCGCTTCTGCAAACGTGGAGAATACTGGATGTGCCAGGTGCACTATATCTATGGCTTTTTCCGGGGTGAAGCTGATGGTGCCTTTGCAGAGTATGTCCGGCTCCCTAAGAATGCCCTGAACTGGAAATTGCCTGAAGACTTCCCACTTGAGGCAGCTGCCTATGTGGAACCTCTGGCCTGTGCCATTCATGCCGTAGAGCGAGCCGATATTCAACTTGAAGATGTGGTGGTCATTGCCGGCCTGGGTGCTCTGGGTCTGGGCATGCTGCAGGTGGCCCGCATTAAAAACCCCAAACTACTCATTGGAATTGACATCAAAGAAAAACGTCTGGAACTGGCTCAGAAACTGGGTGCCGACCTGGTGTTAAACCCTGCCAGAGAAGATGTGGTAGCTAAGGTTAAAGAGCTTACCGACGGTTACGGTTGTGATGTATACATCCACGCCAGCGGTCACCCCAAAGGGGTCATTCAGGGCCTGGATATGATTCGTAAGCTGGGTCGCTATGTGGAATTCAGCGTATTTTCAGAACCTACCACTGTGGATTGGAGCATCATTGGAGATGTAAAGGAAATCGACATTCGAGGAGCACACCTCAGTCCCTACACCTACCCCACTGCTATACGGCTTCTCAAAGAAGGAACCGTTAAAGCAGACGAAATTATCACTCATGAATTCCCGTTGGATGAATTCAAAAAGGCCATGGAAGTTGCCGAAAAGGGAGAGGATGCCATTCGAGTAGTATTGAAGCCATAGAAAACCTCGATAGTTTTTGCTTAACCTTCCTCCCAATCCAAAGGGGCTTTCAAAGCCCCTTTTTTATTTCCTGCCACCTCGTGTTAAAATAGCCCTCAAAAAGAGGAGTGACGCCATAACCCATGCAGCGCAAATACCCCTTCTTCAAAATCGGCATAATTGGAGGGGGACAGCTGGCCAAAATGATGACCCAGGAAGCCAAAAAAATGGGCTTCTGGGTTGGCGTGCTTGACCCCACTCCTTCTTCTCCTGCTGGACAACTTGCTGACCGACAGATAGTAGCCGATTTCTACAACCCTGAAGCCTTAAAAACGCTTGTGGAAGAGAGCGACGTTGCCACTTACGATATTGAGCACGTAAATACTCAGGCTTTAAAAGAAGAAAGCTTACGTCGAAAAGTCTTTCCTTCGCCTGAGCTCTTGGAAATCATTCAGGATAAACTGCGGCAGAAAGAAACCCTATCCAGAGGAGGCATACCTGTACCACGTTTTTTGCCCGAAGTAAGCCACAAAGCACTCCGGGAGTTAGGAAGCCCTGCCATATGGAAAGCTCGCTTTGGGGGATACGACGGCAAAGGTGTGGCAAAAATAGAAAAAGCAGAGGACCTGGCTTCCCTACCCCAAAAAGAGGCCTTTATGGAAGAGCTGGTTACCATAGAAAAAGAGCTTGCAGTGATTGTGGCCCGAAGCCGTTCAGGAGAGACAGTAGCTTACCCGGTAGTGGAAATGGTTTTTCACACGGCAAACCATATATGCGACCAGGTTTTCGCCCCCGCACGGATTTCTGAAGAAACAGCCCAAAAAGCACAGGAAATCGCCCAGAAATGTGTGACTCTCCTTCAGGGAGTGGGCGTTTTCGCAGTAGAAATGTTTCTCGACCAAAGCGGCAAGCTCCTGGTAAACGAAATAGCACCTCGTCCTCACAACTCCGGCCACTTCACAATTGAGGCCTGTGTTACTTCTCAGTTCGAACAGCACTTGCGGGCAATCTGCGGATTACCACTTGGTTCAACCCAGCTTCTTGTACCTGCGGTAATGGTGAATCTCTTAGGAGAAAAAGGAGCGGAAGGAGTTCCGGTCGTTGAGGGGCTTGAAGAAGCCATGGCCATAAAAGGGGTATCTTTCCACTTTTACGGCAAAGCGCAAGTTCGTCCTTTTCGCAAAATGGGGCATGTCACCATCGTAGATACTGATTTAGAAGCCGCAATCCGCAAAGCTCAGAGGATAAAAGAGATCTTGCACATCCGCTCCTAAAAAGCTTTTTGTAGCAAGTGAACAAGGAGGGCAACACCATGAAAATAGCGGTTTTTTCTGATATTCATGGAAACATATTCGCCCTGGAAGCAGTGTTGAAAGATATAGAGAGACATCGCCCAGAGGTTACAGTATGTTTGGGCGACCTGGTAGGCTACAACCCCTTCCCTAACGAAGTAGTTCAGAAAATTCGCGCCCTCGCCATCCCCACCATCATGGGCAACTACGACCAGGGAGTAGGTTTCGATCTCGATGACTGCGGATGTGCTTATCGAAGCAGCGAAGAGAAAGCCAGAGGGCATATTTCTCTCTCCTGGACCAGGAAGGTGGTAACCCCGGAGAATAAAGCTTTCCTGAGAAATCTATTATCCCGTTACGAAATCAAGCATTCAGCATACCATTTGCTCTTTGTGCATGGCAGCCCCCGCCGCATCAACGAATACCTTTTCCCAGACCGGCCCGATTCCAGTTTCCTCCACGTGATGCAGAACGAAGAAGCCAACGTCCTCGTTTGCGGACACACCCACATTCCGTTCGCAAGAGAAATTGGTACCCTGAAAGTGATTAACGATGGGAGCGTAGGCCTTCCCAAAGACGGCAACTGGAAGGCCTGCTGGGTGCTGATTGAAATTGAAGAAGGTTTTAAGGTAAGCTTCCAGAGAAGTAGTTACGACTGGGAGTTCCTGCGGGAAGGATATAAGAACAACCCAGAACTCCCCTTCTTTGCAGAAGAACTCATGAAAGAGCAAGAAAGCGAATCAGAAAAGAAAGGTAAGGGAAACCCCTGAAGGATTCCCCTTACCTGCTCCACAACCTTAGATAGCCTTAAACCTGAAAAATGGCAATCTTACTTTTCAGGTCCTCTGCAAGTTTAACCAGTGTCTCGGTAGCAGAAGTAATTTCCTCAAGTGATGCATTCTGTTCTTCCGTAGAAGCAGAAACTTCCTCACTGGATGCGGCATTCTCTTCAGCAATGGAAGCAACAGAAGCAATTTTTTCGGTTATACTCTTAATGGATGCTGTCATCTCTCCAAGAGAACGGCTGTTCTCTTCGGAAAGATTGGCTATCACCTCTGCCTCTTCGCTGGTTCTGGAAAGTAACACTTTGGCCCTGTTGAGAGATTCAGAAAGAGCATCAATCTCGCTTAGTGTTCTCTCCACCGAAGCAATGATTGCCTCGAAGTTCTGATTTACTTCTTTTTGTTGTTCAACCCCTTTCTGTACCTCATTCTGTGCCTCACTCATGCTGGAAGAAACTTTTAGCATGTCCTTGCGAACTTCTTCAATGAGGTAAGCAATCTGGTCAGCAGCCCGAGAGGATTCTTCAGCCAGTTTGCGCACTTCCTCAGCCACCACGGCAAAGCCTCGTCCAGCATCACCAGCTCGGGCGGCTTCGATGGCAGCATTGAGAGCCAGGAGGTTGGTCTGCTCGGCAATGCCAGTGATAATACCCACTATACTGCTTATCTCCTCAGAGCGAGCACTCAAAGTGCGAACCGCTTCAGCTACCTCCTGAGCCGCAGAAGATATGGTCTGGATGTTTCCACTCAGACCTCTAAGGAGCTCCTTACCCCTTTCGGCCTCTCTTTTGTCGTTCTGAGCCTCGTCAGCGGTCCGCCTCAGCGCATCCTCAATGGCAACCATTGCAGCCAAATTTTCTTCCATATGAGAACGAATGTTGCGGACTGCTTCCACGTTGCGCTCGGTAGTCTCCAGGAGAACATCGGCCTTCTGAGCAATACCAGAAACCTCTTGTTCGACGGCTCCCAACTCTTCGCTCTGATGATTAGAACCTTCCGCCACCTGGGAGATAGTCTGAGCTATTTCCTGGGTAGCTTTGGAAACCTCCTGAACCGATGTAGCAAGCTCTTTTGCAGAGTTGAAAAGCAAAGAAGAAGCATTGAGAGTTTCACCAACAATACCTTTTATGCTCTGAACCATCTTCAAAAACGCTCCGGCCAAAACGCCTACCTCATCATGCAACTTGCGCTGAATAGTTTCCAAAAATCCAGTATCAATCTTCAGGTTGCCTTGGGCCACTTCCTGAACCAAGTATGTGATTTTCCGAAGATTACCGGTTACCCGACCTACGATAATGGTAGCCAGAACGGAAATCAAGATAGCTACGGCGATAATAACCAGAATAACCATTTTGCGCATTGCAAATACATCTTGATACACAGAAGCAACCGGTACTTCAGCAACCACTCTCCAGCCCGAAGTAGGAGAAAGGGCAAAGGCTAATAAAGAAGCAGCATCGCCAGAGTTAATTTGTAAGACCCCGACATCGTTGCTAAAGAATGCTTCACTCTGGGAACCAAGCAAGTCTTTTATGTTAGCCTTAAAAGCTATTTCCTCCTCTGGATGCAGCATAACCAGCCCATCACTGCCAACTAAATAGAAAACTCCTCCTTCCCCTATGGACAGACCAGAAACCAAATCCTGGATATCCCTTCCTTCAACCTCAAAGACCATCGCTCCAATTACCTGGTCTTCAACAAG